>NZ_JACSJN010000004.1:0-304891 GCF_018617135.1 Exiguobacterium sp. s163 | reverse complement strand
TCAACGGGCGGCCGAGGAAGTGCCTCGGCTGGCGAACAGCACACGAGGCATTCACCGAGGAAGTGTTGCGCTTAATTTGACAAACCGTCATTCTTAAAAAATTCTCGATTGCACAATAAAAGGGGTAAACCTCTTGCGTTGAGGATATACTTATATCATAAGAACGAGTAAGAGAGGAGGGCGGAGATGCCGAAATACTCCATCAAGACCGTGGCGACCTTGACAGGCGTCAATCCGACGACCATTCGCGCTTGGGAACGTCGCTATCAGTTTATCGTGCCGAGCCGAACGGAATCCGGTCACCGCCTGTATTCAGATCAGGATGTTGAAAAAATCAAATGGGTCGTGAACAAGCAGAAAGAAGGGCTTTCTGTCTCACAAGCCATTCAACAACTTCATCAAGCGCCTGAACCAGAACCGACAACGGCCAAACTATATGATGAAGAATTGAAAGACGGGCTGCTCCATGCGTTGCTCTCATTTGATGAACGGACAGCTCATGATTTGATCAATCGTGCGTTTAATACGTTCAGTTTTGAAAAAGTGACGAAGGATGTGATTGGGCCACTGCTCATGGAAATCGGTTCACGATGGGAGAATGGCTCGATTACTATTGCCCACGAGCATTTCGCCACGGCATTTTTACGAGCGCGACTTTCGACGCTGTCCCTTCAGATGCCGATGAACCCCTTCCTGCCACGTATCACTTGTGTCTGTGCACCTGGGGAGATGCATGAGATCGGATTATTGTTTGTCACGCTCTATTTGCGTCAACATGGATACGACGTCATCTTTTTGGGAGCGGGTTTCCCGAAAGAAGATTTGAGTAAAGCGTTACATGATATCGACACGTCTTGTCTCATCTTCGCATGTACGTTGACTGAGCATATTCCGAACTTGTTAGAGGCGATGGATTATATTCAAAACGAGCATCCTGACTTAAAAATTGGTACAGGTGGATATGCGGTCAGCCTGGAGAGAGGTCGATTCAATGGGTCATTTCTTGGCGACACTCCTGAAGAGTGGACAAAATGGTTATCAACTATTTGACACGGGATGAAAACGGGAGTAGCTTATTATTAGGATTGACTATTCACTGGAGGTTTTCGATTGAGATTTGAAAAACAAACAAAAGAACATCTTCGTGTATATGTGACTGCGAATGAGCTCTCGTTACGTGGAATCGCCATCGATACGATCGTGGGGGAAAACGGTCAGCAGCTGTGGAAAGAACTTCTTGAAACAGCAGAAAGTGAGTACGGATTTTCACCGCAAGGAGCGGTTGATTTGAATGTGACAATGTTTCCTCGCGATGGACTCGTCATCGATGTTCAAAAAGGTGAAGCGATTGCTGAGCTCGATGTCGAACAGGTCGAGATTCGATTGACGATTGACGTGATCCATCATTTGATTTATCAGTTCGATGACATTGAAGATGTGATCAACGCCTCGATTCGTCTGTTCCCGCATATACATGAAACCGAGCAGGGTGGGACGCTTTATCATTACAACGGTCGTTACTATCTTCACTTCGTTGAGGTGCTTCCTTCGCAGGTAGAAGAACGACTCGCGGCCATTTTGTCCGAGTACGGCAAGACGACTACGGTCAGCCCGTACGTTATGATGGAATACGGAAAGACGATTCAAACTGAACAAGCCGTGAAAGAGCTGTACGATGCATTCGCATGAGTACGGCTTTTTTTACTTTTCTGTTCCTATTGTTTTTAGGATGTCCGTGTTATGATTAGACTTGAATTTTCAGTAGTTAGTTGAAGGAGAGATTGGAATGAAAGTCGCTGTTTTATATGGTGGAGTGTCAGGAGAACGAGAGGTATCCCTCACGAGCGGGCAAGGAATGATAGAAGCGTTGACGGAACGTGGTCATGAGGTCACGTCCATTGACTTTCATCCGGAACGTGCAAACGAGTTATTAACGATGGACGTCGATGTCGTCGTCAGTGCGTTGCACGGGAAGTATGGTGAAGATGGTCGTGTGCAATCGTTATTAGAAATGGCTGGGATTCCTTACACGGGATCAGGTGTCTTGGCATCTGCACTGGCGATGGACAAGGCGAGAGCGAAGATCATCTTCGCGGCATCCGGGATCCGCGTCGCGCGTGACGTCTTAATCGAGTCACGGGAATCGATCGATGCAAAAGTCGCTGAGTGGGGGATGGAATTCCCATGTGTCGTCAAACCAGCGCAGGAAGGATCGTCGAACGGTCTGACGATTGCCATGGACGAAGCGATGTTACGTGAAGGAATTGAAAAGGCGTTTGCTTGTGATTCAGCGGTACTTGTTGAACAGTACATCAAAGGGAAAGAGCTGACAGTTCCCGTCATCGGGAACTTCGGGAAAGAAGAGGCTCTTCCTGTCATTGAAATCATTCCAAAAAATGAATTTTACGACTATGAATCGAAGTATACGGAAGGTGGTTCGATTCATGTCTGTCCGGCTGAAATCTCGGACGATTTGACATCAGAGGTTCAACAGGCGGCAGTCCTGGCGCATCGCGCGCTCGGTTGTTCAGGATATTCGCGCTCTGACTTCCTCGTTTCAGAAGAAGGCAAAGCCTACATTTTAGAGACGAATACGCTACCGGGCATGACGCCGCTTAGCCTGTTTCCGGATAGTGCAAAGACAGTCGGAATCTCGTACGGTGAGCTATTGGAACGCTTTATCGAGCTCGCAATTGAGCGCGTAGCGAAGTAAGACATCTGGATCACGTCATCCATCGAGAAAACGCTTTCATTATTTTTGAAAAGCCCTTTCAAATTGAACGCGTATCAGCTATACTTTTAAACGAATACGAGGTTAATTCTTGGGGGAGAATTGACAATTTAGGGGAGGAAACCTTCATGATTACGGATCAAGAAAAAGGTCATCAAAAACGAAAAAACATCTTGGAATCGACACAAGAGGTAATTCACGAAGCTTTAGATAAACTCGGCTATCCAGATGAGATGTACGAGTTATTAAAAGAACCGCTTCGCATGCTGACCGTTCGGATCCCTGTTCGCATGGACGATGGCTCAACGAAGATCTTCACAGGCTATCGCGCTCAACACAATGATGCGGTCGGACCGACTAAAGGGGGAATTCGGTTCCACCCGAGCGTAACGGAGGTAGAAGTCAAAGCATTATCAGTATGGATGAGTTTAAAAGCTGGAATCGTCGACTTGCCTTACGGTGGTGGGAAAGGCGGAATCGTCTGTGACCCACGCGAGATGAGTTTCCGTGAAATCGAACGTTTAAGTCGCGGATACGTCCGGGCCATCAGTCAAATTGTTGGACCTACAAAAGATATCCCGGCTCCGGACGTGTTCACAAACTCACAAATCATGGCATGGATGATGGATGAATACAGTCGCATCGATGAATTCAACTCACCTGGATTCATTACAGGAAAACCGCTCGTTCTTGGTGGATCGCATGGTCGTGAGACAGCGACGGCAAAAGGCGTGGCCATCATGATTCGTGAAGCGGCACTCCGTCGCGGAATCGAATTGAAAGGTGCACGGGTCGTCGTCCAAGGATTCGGAAACGCGGGAAGTTTCCTTTCTAAATTCATGTACGATGCAGGGGCGAAAGTCATTGCAGTCAGTGACGCGTATGGAGCCATCCATGATGAGAACGGTCTCGACATCCCTTACTTGTTAGATCGTCGCGATTCATTCGGTACGATTTCGACATTGTTTAAAAATACGATTTCAAACAAAGAAATGTTAGAGCTCGATTGTGATATTTTGGTTCCGGCTGCGATCGAGAACCAAATTACAGAAGACAATGCGGATGCGATCAAAGCATCGATCGTGGTCGAGGCGGCCAACGGTCCGACGACGAACGAAGCAACGAAAATTTTGACTGAACGTGGAATTCTCCTCGTGCCTGACGTGTTGGCGTCAAGTGGTGGGGTTACGGTGTCATACTTCGAATGGGTACAAAACAACCAAGGTTACTATTGGACGGAAGAAGAAGTTGAGGAGAAACTTGAAAAAGTACTCGTTCACTCGTTCAATACGGTATACAATACATCTTCGGCCCGTAAAGTCGATATGCGTCTCGCCGCTTACATGGTCGGTGTACGCAAAATGGCGGAAGCCTCACGTTTCCGTGGGTGGGTCTAATCAAAAAAGTTCGGTCAACTCAAGTTGACCGAACTTTTTTATACATTAATACGATTTGCGATCGCTTCGGCAATCGCCTTGCCGTGGAATCTACCGTTCTCAATGAAGATCTTGTTCGCATCGTTTCCGGCTGCGACCACGCCAGCAATGAAGAGGTGTTCGACATTTGTTTCAAACGTTTCTTCATCGTACGTCGGGATACCACTTTCTTCATCGATCGCAATGCCTGCACTTTCGAACAGGTGGTGGTCGGGCTGATAACCGGTCATCGCGAAGACATGATCTGCATAGACATGTTTCTCTTCACCGTGTTGACGGTAGTAAACTCCATCATCGGTGATGCGTTCGATTGTCGCCTCAAACTCCATTCGAACTTTCTCATGACGGACGAGTGAATCGAAGTTTGGGAGGACCCATGGTTTGACGGAAGGGCTATACGAATCCCCTCGATAGAGCACCGTCACATAGGCACCGGCCTTTTCGAGTTCGATTGCCGCATCGACAGCGGAGTTTTTCCCACCGATGATCGTGACGTGTTGTCGATAATAAGGATGTGCCTCGTTGAAATAGTGATGGACGTGCGGCAACGTTTCGCCAGGCACGTCAAGCAGACGAGGGCGACCATAATAGCCTGTTGCCAATATCACATAGTCCGCTTCCCGAACGGTTTCACCACGTCGTTCATGTCTCGATGTCACGACGAACCGGTCATTCTTTTTATCGACCGACTCGACCGTTTCGAACGGGTAAACGTTTAAACCAGTACGTGTGACGACTTCTCGATAATAGACGAGTGCATCTTGACGACGTGGCTTCAAATCCTTACATATGAACGGAATGTCTCCGATTTCGAGCAGGCTCGCAGACGAGAAGAACGTTTGATGCGTCGGGTACCGATAGATGGCGTCGACGATGTTCCCACGCTCAATCACCGTACAAGAGACTCCAATCTTCTCGAGTTCGATGGCGGCCGAGAGGCCACATGGCCCGGCACCTACAATAATTGCTTGTTTGTTCACTGAATATCACCTCTTTGCTCATTGTAGGGAAGGGGGCGCAGTTGCGCAAGGTTATTGCTGGAAACTAAAACTATGTTCCATGACTGACTGGGATGAGCCGGACTCGAGTTCAACGAGAAGTCGTAAACGAGCTTTTTGTGAATTCAATCCGTTTGAAAAAATGACACCCATCTCTTTCAGTTGTTTGCCACCCCCATCGTAACCGTAAACATCTTGAACGATTCCGTTGAAGCAACGGCTGACGATCACGACGGGAATCTCTTTGACTAAATGTTCGAGTGCGGATAAGAGGGACGGCGGAACATTCCCTTGTCCTAACACTTCGAGGACGAGTCCGTCGTATCCAAGCGTGATTACAGATTCGAGTAAATCCGGTTCCATGCCTGCGACGACTTTCAATACGGCTACACGTTTTGAAATGGACGAAATCATTTTCGGCTGTCTCGTCGCCGGTTGGCTATAGATGAGTACGTGGTCCTTTGTGACCATACCCACGTTACCGAAGTGTACAGACTTGAATGTGTCGACTGAAGATGTGTGCGTTTTGGTCACGTTAAATGCCGAATGGATCTCACCGTTGAAAACGACAAGCACGCCTTTTCCACGAGCCGCTTCGCTCTTGGCGACGCGAAGCGCTGTGATTAAATTAAATTCCCCGTCCGAACCGACCTCGTTCGAGGACCGCATCGCACCTGTCAACACGATTGGGACAGGCGCACCGAGCGTGATTTGTAAGAAGTAAGCCGTCTCTTCTAATGTATCGGTACCGTGCGTGATGACGACCCCGTCATACGTGTCTTGTGTCAGTTCACGTTGGATGAACTGTGCCAATTCAAGCATCTTCTCTGGAGTCATGTGAGGTGACGGGATATTTGAAAAGTGCTTTGTTGTAATGTGAGCAATATCCGTCGCTTTCGGAAGGGTGGCGTCGATTGGATTGACATCGCTCGGTTCGACGTGTCCTGTGCCGGATTGTGACATGGCGATAGTACCGCCGGTGTGGATCAGTAATAAATGATTCATAAGTGTCCTCCTAATTATTTTTATGAAGATTTCCATTTTCTAGGCGTTCTCTACTTTTTCTTTCAGACAATTCAGTGTATGCTAGGGAGAGAAAGGAGAGATGCATCATGATCGCAATCGCCTTGTCTGCGGTTGCACCTGGGCTCGCCCTTCTTTCCTACTTCTATCTACGCCATGAGTTGGAGGCGGAACCGCTCGGATATGTGATTCGTTCTTTCGTGGCCGGAGCCGTTCTCGTGTTCCCGATCATGTTTATCCAATATGCGTTCGTTGAAGAGGGAGTGCTTACTGGACCGTTTTGGCAGGCGTATGTCGCCACTGCCCTGCTTGAAGAGTTTTTTAAATGGTTTATGATTTATTATACAATATATATACATAAAGTCTTTGATGATTACTACGACGGGATTCTCTACGCGGTCGCCTGCTCATTAGGCTTTGCGACTTTAGAGAATTTTTTATACTTATGGGTGTACGATTCATTAGAAATTGCGATTTGGCGAGCGATCCTGCCTGTGAGCGGTCACGCTTTGTTCGCTGTCGTGATGGGGTACTGTTTGGGGCGAGCGAAGCATTCGGCACGCGAACGGCTCTGGCTGTTCATGGCAATCTTTTCTGCGACGGTCATCCATGGAACGTTTGATTTTATTTTGATACTCGAACCGAATCAAAAGCTTCCTGCCGTGCTTTATATCGTCATTTTATGGACCGTGGCACTTTTACTCGTGCGAGCGGCCAACTTGTCCAATCGTCGACAATTTAAATAAAGGGGAAGAGTCAGTATGTTAAAAGAAGGTCAAGAATTGAGAATCGAAGTGGAAGGGCGTGCAGAGGGGAAAACGAAGATTGCAGCAATAACCGATCAAGTCGTATGGATTGAGTCACCGAGTGACATGACGACGCTCAAAACATTTTTTTTACATGAAGAGGAGGCCATGCGGGTCTTTTTCTTCCAAGGAGACAATCAGCTGTTCGCATTCGACACGAAAGTCGTGAAGCGGATCAGCGATGCCCAAATGACATTACGCTATGCGTTCAATTTGCCAGACGAGAAAAAAATCAAACGGATTCAGCGTCGTGAATATTTACGTGTTCCAGAAATGATTGAAGTGACCGTTCTTGCAGCCGATGGGGAAAGTTTCGAATCGTTCGAAACGACATCTCTTGACATATCTGCTGGGGGGATGAAAATCATCGCCAACCGCGCTCCAATCGAAGTAGATGAGTCCCTGATTGTCGTGTTTCGAATTGAGGATGAGCATGGCTCGCCCCAGAACTTCCGTCTTAAGAGCCGCCTTGTTCGCGTACATAAGCAGGAAGTGAAGCAAGAACTCTCTTTGGCATTCGAAGATTTGACCCCTCGTGACCAAGAGACGATTTTGCGATACTGCTTCCGTGTTCAGCTTGAAGCGCGAAAGCGGACAGGGTCTGTATTTTCTTCAAGATAAAAAACTGTTATGATGTTCTCGGGATTATTGACCGAGAGGAGGAGGGTATCGGGAACACTCGATACCCGTTTTGTATGAAAAAATCATTACAAATTGCTTTAGATGGACCGGCGGGTGCCGGGAAAAGTACGATTGCCAAGTCGCTTGCGAAACAATTAGGGTATGTGTACATCGATACCGGTGCAATCTATCGGGCCGTGACGTATCGCGCCTTGAATGAAGGGATTGCGCTCGAGGACGGACCTGCACTTGCTCAGATGATCGAGAACATGTCACTTCGTCTCGTCCCGTCTGAAGAGGGACAACGCGTTTTTGACGGAGAGGAAGAGGTGACATCTGTCATTCGCTCAAGCGAAGTGACGAATAACGTCAGTTTCGTCGCACGTCAACCTGAAGTGCGTGATGCTTTGATGGACCTTCAACGTGATTTGGCTAAAGAAGGCGGTGTCGTCATGGACGGCCGTGATATCGGGACACATGTCTTACCAAATGCCGACTTAAAAGTGTTCATGACCGCTTCGGTCGAAGAACGTGCCCGTCGTCGCCATGAAGAAAATGTCTCGAAAGGCATCCCGAGCGACTATGAACAACTGATCGAAGAGATTGCGCTTCGTGACAAACGCGATTCTGAACGTGAGGTGGCACCTTTACGTCAAGCAGAGGATGCCCATTTCCTCGATACGACGACGTTATCCATTGACGGAGTGGTTCAAGCGATTGAACGATTAATTGAAGAGGTGAAAGCATGAGTAAGCCATTGAACAATGGACCGTTCGGCATGTATCGATTAGCGAGAGCTGTCGTGAACGTCATTCAACGAGCATCGTTTCGGGTCGAATTCATCGGACGGGAGAACGTTCCGATGGACGGGTCGATTCTCGTCTGTTCGAACCATCAGTCAAATTGGGATCCGGTATTACTCGCCTGTGCGATTCCAAAGCAGCGTCCCCTTCGCTTTTTTGCGAAGAAAGAACTTTTTAGTGTCCCGGTACTGAAGCACATCTTGAATCGGGCGGGTCAAATTCCAGTATCTCGTGGAGAAGGTGACCGACAAGCGCTTCGTGTCGTACTTCAAAAGTTGAAAGAGGATGAAGTCATCTCTATATTTCCTGAAGGAACGCGTTCAAAAGACGGTACGCTCGGGAAAGCGCAAGCCGGTGTCGGATTCTTCGCGATGCGTTCGGATGCGCACATTTTACCGATCGCCATCATTGGAAAGTATAAATTTCGCGCAAAACTCCGTGTCGTCATCGGGAAGCCGATCGACTTGTCAGAACTGAAAGCACGCAAGGCGAGTGCACAAGAAGCGGCCGACTTGATCATGGATACGATTGCCGACCTCTACTTGAAGCACTCATTCACGAAGTGAAAAACGGATTGTGGAATTGAGGTTTAAACTTCTTTCAATAGAGGTACAATCTTCATAACGCCTTGACAAATTCTCGGAATTATAAGAGATTTATACTAGGTGTAAGCGCCTTTGGCGCTCCTTTTTGTACTCATCGTGAGGGGGTAGTGTTGGAATGGTCGAAGAAATGAAAGATATGCCTGATTTTGAAATTAATCGTGGTCAAATTGTGACCGGAACAGTCGTCAAAATCGAGGATAAGCAAGCGCTGATCGATATCGGTTATAAGACCGAAGCGATTTTGCCAATTAGCGAAGTATCAAGCATGCATCTAGACGATTTAAACGAATCACTCCAAGTGAACGACGAGATTCGTGTCAAAGTGAAAAAGGTCACGGACGAAGAAGTAGTCGTTTCGAAAAAAGACGTCGATGCCGAAGCAGCATGGGATCGGATCGTTGAAAAATTCGAATCGGGTGAAGTGTTTGAAGTGATGGTGAAAGATAAGGTCAAAGGTGGTCTTGTCGTCGATATTGGAATCCGTGGATTTATCCCTGCATCCCTTGTCGAAAGTCACTTCGTCGAAGACTTCTCGTCATACTTGAATAACCCAATTACCGTAAAAGTCGTCGAGATTGACCGCGAAAAAAACCGCGTCATCTTGTCACATAAAGCAGTTGTCGAAGAAGAGATGAGCGCGAAGAAATCGGAAACGCTCGAATCGCTTGAAGTCGGACAAGTAATTGAAGGAACGGTCCAACGATTGACTGATTTCGGTGCGTTCGTCGATATCGGTGGCGTGGACGGTCTCGTTCACATCTCGGAAATGGCCCATAGCCGTGTGGAGAAGCCGAGCGACGTCGTAACTGAAGGCGACCGCGTGAAAGTGAAAGTACTCGGGCTCGACTTAGATAATGAAAAAGTAAAACTTTCCATCAAAGAGACACAACCTGGTCCATGGGAAACCATCGAAGGGAAGATCCAACCGGGGGATGTCATCGAAGGAACCGTCAAACGCCTCGTGACGTTTGGTGCGTTCGTCGAGGTCGCACCACAAGTGGAAGGTTTGCTTCACATCTCGCAAATTGCGAACCGTCACATCGCGACGCCGTCTGAAGTCTTGTCAGAAGGCCAAGAAGTGAAGGTGAAAGTGCTAGATGTTCATCTCGATGATAAGAAAATCTCATTGTCGATGCGTGCGCTCGAATCATCTGAACCGACTCGTCAAGATGATGATCAAGCGTTGCTTGATGAATATAGCGACCAAGGAGGATTCTCTGTCTCGGAATTGACAGGTGATGATTCTTCGGACGACTCTAAATAAGATGATCGTTCAAGCGGGAGTCATGCTCCCGCTTCTTTTTGTATGGTCACTTAATTTTGCCTGTGATATGATAGGTAAGTTGCGTTTCGAAATGATGAAATGATGAAATTTTGATAGAAAGTTAGTGAGGTGTTGTTATGGGAATTCCAGTAGTGGCCATCGTTGGCCGTCCGAATATCGGAAAATCCACAATTTTTAACCGTATCATCGGTGATCGTGTTTCGATCGTCGATGATAAACCGGGTGTCACACGTGACCGTATTTACGGCACAGGAGAGTGGCTCAACCGTAAGTTCCATTTAATCGATACAGGTGGGATCGAAGTAGGGGACGAGCCGTTGCTCGTTCAAATGCGTCATCAGGCGGAACTTGCAATCGATGAAGCGGACGTCATCATCTTCATGGTGAATGGACGTGAAGGGATCACGGCGGCTGATGAAGAAGTCGCGAACTTGTTGTTCCGTTCGAACAAACCAATCGTCCTTGCCGTGAACAAAGTGGATAACTTTGAAATGCGAGATCTCATGTATGAGTTTTATTCTCTCGGATTTGGAGATCCGTTCCCAATTTCGGGTACACACGGGTTAGGACTCGGTGACTTACTCGACCAAGTATTTGCACTCGCTCCAGAAAAAGACGAGTACGAATACAACGAAGACGTGATTCAGTTCTCGTTGATCGGTCGCCCGAACGTCGGGAAATCAAGCTTGACGAACTCAATCCTTGGTGAAGAGCGCGTCATCGTTTCAAACATTGCGGGTACGACTCGTGATGCGATTGATACACCGTTCACACGTGACGGACAAGAGTATGTCATCATCGATACGGCAGGTATGCGTAAACGCGGGAAAGTATATGAATCAACAGAGCGCTACAGTGTCATGCGCGCACAAAAGGCGATTGAACGCTCAAACGTGGTTCTCGTCGTCCTCGACGGGGAAGAAGGAATCATCGAGCAAGACAAGCGTGTCGCTGGTCTCGCGCATGAAGCCGGGAAGGCGATTGTCATCGTCGTCAATAAATGGGATGCCGTTGAAAAAGATGATAAGACGATGAAGAAGATGGAAGAGAAGATTCGTCAAGAATTCTTATTCCTCGACTATGCGCCGGTTGTCTTCTTATCAGCGCTCACGTCAAAACGCTTACAGACATTGTTGCCTGTCATCAAACAAGTGGCTGAAACACATCGCCGTCGAATCTCGACGAGCGTGTTGAACGATGTCATCGTCGATGCGGTTGCGATGAACCCGACACCGACGGATAAAGGACAACGATTGAAGATCAACTACGCAACTCAAGTGGCCATCGAGCCGCCGACGTTCGTCTTGTTCGTCAACGATCCTGAGTTGTTGCATTTTTCGTATAAACGTTATTTAGAGAATCAAATCCGTAAATCATTTGACTTCACCGGGACACCGATTCACATCGTGGCTCGTCAGAAAAACTAATAACGGGGGTGCCACTTATGGCAAACGTAGCTGTCATCGGAGCAGGGAGCTGGGGAACGGCCATCTCGCTCGTGTTAGCAGATAATGGCCATGATGTCCTGCTCTATGGACGTGAACAAGAACATGTGGATGAAATCAACTCGTCACATACGAACTCGTTTTATTTGAAAGACGCGCCATTACCTGAATCCATTCGTGCGACGACGAACTTGAAAGAGGCGTTAGACGGTCGGAGTATCGTTTTTCTCGTCGTCCCGAGTTCGGCGATTCGTCCTGTCTCAAAGGAATTGAACACCTTGTTGACTGAACCTGTCACCATCGTTCATGCCGCGAAGGGGATCGAACCGAAAACGCATAAGCGTCTTTCAGAAATCATCGCCGAAGAAATCGAACCGGCTAAACGTCGGGCAATCGGTGTATTGACAGGACCGACTCATGCTGAAGAGGTTGCGGTCCGGAAACCGACGACCATCACGATTGCATGTGCTGACCTTGATGTCGCGGATGAAGTGCAGGAACTCCTCACAAACGATCAGTTCCGCGTGTACTTGAATTCTGACGTCGTTGGGGCCGAATACGGCGGAGCACTGAAAAATATCATCGCTCTAGCGGCAGGTATGACGGATGGACTCGGTTATGGGGACAATGCGAAAGCTGCCCTCATGACTCGTGGGATTGTAGAAATTGCGCGACTTGGCGTGAAGCTTGGAGCGAACCCGGCCTCGTTCTCAGGATTGACAGGAATCGGAGACTTGATTGTGACAGCGACGTCACAACATAGCCGTAACTGGCGAGCCGGTAATGCCATCGGGCGTGGTGAAAAGTTAGAAGACGTTCTCGGAAACATGGGAATGGTCGTCGAGGGCGTCCGCGCCTGTGAAGCGGCCCACTCCCTTGCGAAAGAGGCAGGTGTGGAGATGCCGATCACAGAGGCGCTCTATAACGTGTTGTTTGAAGGGAAAAGCCCTCATGATGAAGTGAAGAAATTGATGAGACGCCCGCAAAAACACGAGATGGAACAAGTTTTCCATTTTGAAGAATAGACAGATTGAGAGAGGAGCTGACGTTTTCGTTCAGTTCCTCGCTTTTTTTTGCTAAACTTGAATTCTGGAGAACATAGAGAAAGTAGGGGGATAGACGTGACACCGTCACTCATCAAAATGTGGATATCATTCGCAGGGATCGGGGCTTTCGCCATCGCTGCATTAATGGTCGCACTCAGTCATACAAAACTGAGCGGTTGGTTCGCCACGCTCGTCAGACTGATTGCCTTCATCATTTTCTTATTTGGGACTGTTATCATGATTTTTGTCGTCGTCTCAGGACCGACTGGAGGATAAACGTGATGAAAAAAAAGATTGTCGCTATCAGTTTGATTTTGACGACACTGTTAGCTGGATGTATGTTTCCTGATTCAGAACGGGCCAACAATATCCCGTATGAAGACCAATTGAATACGGTACAAAGTGCGGTCGATGCCTATCGTGAGCAATCTGGGGTATTACCAATCAAAACAAAACCGGCGGAAACGCCTCTCATGGAGCGTTACCCAGTTGAATTCGCTCGTCTCGTGCCCGGTTATTTAGCGGACCCACCGGCGAATAGTTTCGAAGGTGGCGGGTTGTTCCAATATATCCTCGTCGATGTAGAGACGGAACCGACTGTGAAGTTGATTGACTTGCGTGTGTCTGAGCGGTTGCAGCAACTTCAAACGAACATCAACGCGTTTCGGGCAAAAGAAGGCAAGTTCCCATTTGACGGATCATTAGGTAAGAATCAGTTCACGCTCGATTATGATAAAATCTTTTTCACGGAAGAGCCGTTCATTCCAAGTCCCTATTCGGACCGTGAACTTCCAATCTATGTGGATGGCACGGGACAACTGTTTGTAGACTATCGAGAAGATGTGAAGGAAGCGCTTCAAAAGACGGATGAGTCGCCGGAAATAGGCGAAGACATTCGTTATTTGCTCTATAAAGATGCTCCATTCGCCCCAGCTTATTCGCAAGGATACACAATTGATGAACAAGGAGAGGTCGTGTTTTTAAACAACTGAACCTGTTTTGATAGTGAATGTCGCGAAATCATGCAAAAAATGTTGTCATATCAACGTTTGTACGATATGATTAATCCCGTAAACTCCCTGTGAGAGGAGGTGAATCGTGATGAACAAAACTGAATTGATCCAAGCTGTTACTGAGAAAGCCGATGTTTCTAAAAAAGAAGCAACGAAAATCGTAGAAGCTACGTTTGAATCAATCACTGAAGCACTCCAAAACGGTGAGAAAATTCAATTGATCGGTTTTGGTACTTTTGAAGTTCGTGAGCGTGCTGCCCGTAAAGGTCGTAACCCACGTACAAAAGAAGATATCGAAATCCCAGCGAGCAAAGTTCCTGCATTTAAAGCAGGTAAAGCGCTCAAGGATGCGGTCAAGTAATCTGCAATACATAAGTCGCCGAAAGGCGGCTTTTTTTGTTGGGTTTGCGAGTTCGAATGACGTGAATGTGACAAAAATGTGCTATACTATGTCAGAATGACAATGAAGTGGACGAGGGGGGATAGCATGGAACAGTTGACAAATGAATTCGTTGTCACAGACCTTGCTCGTCAAATCGAAACACGTATGAATCATCCCTATTTGACGAAACACGAGGTTGTACCAGCCGTCGACATGTTATTGCTTCGTTGGATGGTCGAGATGATTGATTTGGAATCGATTGAGCATCGACAACTCGTGATGGCAACCTATTTCGCACATCAAGCGCTTGATTTACACGACCAAGTGAACAGCAGCCCGAACGGGTCTTTGGCACGCCAATTAAAAGTGCTCGCCGGAGACTTTGCATCGGCTCAGTTTTATAAAATCTTGACGGACTTTCCATCATCATACAGTGATCGATTCGGTCAGTCTGTACAGCGGGTCAATGCGGCGAAGTGCACCTTATTGCTTGAGAAGAACGTTTCAATGAACGTTTGGCTCGAAGCGAACGTCGGATTGATTCAAACACTTTCCGAACTGATTGAACAACCTTATTTGACAACGAGCGGGAAACGAATGATTGAAAAGAAAGCGACAGCGCTTAGACAAGACCAAAAAGAGCAACTCACGACGTTGCTCGCGCATGCGGTCGCTTAGAACGGAAAGGATGTTACGCGTTGCAACCGATAGAAAAAGAGCAAAAAGTATACGAAGTATTTCAGTCCATTTCTCCGAGCTACGATACGATGAACTCGATTATCAGCTTCCGACTTCATAAATGGTGGCGACGGACAACGATGAAAAAAATGAACGTCTTTCCGGGGGCTAAATGTTTAGACGTTTGTTGCGGGACGGCTGACTGGACGATTCAATTGGCAGATGCTGCTGGAAACACGGGTGTTGTGAAAGGACTCGATTTTTCAGAGAACATGTTAAAAGTGGGAGAGGAAAAGGTCAAATCTTGGCCGAACATCGAATTGCTTCATGGAAATGCGATGGCTCTTCCGTTTGGTGACAACTCCTTTGACTATGTCACAATCGGATTTGGACTCCGAAACGTTCCAGACTACATGACGGTCTTGCGTGAAATGCACCGTGTCTTGAAACCAGGTGGGACGGTCGTTTGTCTTGAAACGAGCCAACCGACAGCACCGCTTTTTAAAGAGTTGTATCGTTTCTACTTTGGAACGGTCATGCCGCTTTTCGGTAAGGTCTTTGCCGGTTCATACGATCAGTATAAGTGGTTGCAGGAGTCGACCGATCAGTTCCCAGACCGTTTGACGCTCAAGCGGATGTTCGAAGATGCCGGGTTTGAACAAGTCGAAGTGAAGACATTCTCCGGAGGTGCATGTGCCATGCATCTAGGAAAGAAGTGGTGAACCATGTCTTTGAAGCGACTTTATCGTCATATGAACCGAGAGATTGATCAAATCGATCAATTCTTATCTACTCGAGTCAGGACGGACCACCCTGTCATTGAATCGGCATCGCGCCAATTACTCGATGCCGGTGGCAAGCGCATCCGACCCGCCTTCGTTTTACTGAGCGCCGGGTTCGGTGAGACGAAAGATATCCGTTTGACGAAAGTTGCCTCAAGTCTTGAGTTGATTCATATGGCATCACTCGTGCATGACGATGTCATCGATGACGCGATGCTCCGTCGTGGCAAACCGACCGTGATGGAACGATATGATGAAACAGTAGCGATGTATACAGGGAATACGTTATTCGGGGAAGCGATTCGTCTCGTATCCGAAATTGATTCACCAGAAGTGATGCGCATCATGGCAGATACGATGGAACGAATCTGTGTCGGTGAAATCAATCAAATCCAAGATCAATTTGAGTGGGGGCAATCACCGAAGCGCTATTTAGATCGGATTGCGCGAAAGACCGCTCTGTTGATTGAAACGAGTTGTGCGGCAGGAGCTGTCATCTCTGGAGCGTCTCCACAAATCGTGAGGCAATTAAGTCTGTTTGGATATGATATCGGCATGGCTTTTCAAATGACGGATGACTTGCTCGATTTTACCGCTAAGAGTTTTCAGCTCGGTAAGCCGGTCGGGGAAGATTTGAAGCACGGTCATAAAACGTTACCGCTCCTGTATTCATCTGAGGACCCTGACTTTTATGAACGTCTCCGTCAAGTGAACGCCTCGACGGATGTGGAAGTGACGAAATCTCTCGTCCGAGAAGTGCAACGAAACGGAACGTTAGAACGCAGTCAACGGACGATCGATCGTTACGTCAACCGTGCCATCCGCCGACTAGACGGGTTGCCGGATGTTCCGGACAAGCGATCGTTAATTGAAATTGCGCAATATATTGGGAAACGCAAATGGTGAATGCCCATGTAACCCCTTTCAAAAATGTGTCGGACCGTGTACACTAAATACGTACATCGTACACATTTATAGACTTAGGGGGATTTGGGGAATGGAAAAGACATTTTTAATGGTTAAACCTGATGGGGTAAAACGTGGATTGATTGGGGAAATCATCTCACGCTTCGAAAACAAAGGATATACGTTGAACCGTCTCGAAATGGTGACACCGTCAGTTGAGGTCGCAGAGGCACACTACGCAGAGCATAAAGAAAAGCCGTTCTTTGGTGAATTGGTTGAGTTTTTGACTTCTGGTCCTGTTGTTGCGATGGAATGGGAAGGGGAAGACATCGTGGCCGTCTCTCGTTTAATGATCGGGAAGACGAAGCCAGTGGATGCTCAACCAGGAACGATTCGCGGCGATTTTGCATCGACGATGTCACAAAACGTGATTCATGGTTCTGATAGTGTGGACAGCGCGGAACGTGAACTCTCACTTTGGTTCGCTGAAGTGGCTTCACACGTTTCATGACTTTTCGAGGGACGGGGAAACCTGTCCCTTTTTGATTCCCTTTGAGTTGCCTGAGATCAGAAGAATGCGGAAATGAGAAAGAATTGAGGTTGAAATTGGTGATGAATGATTATGCCATCTTTGTAAAAAAGTTTTATATCAAGTCGGGTATTGACTTGAACTTATATAAAGAGGCGCAGATGAAGCGCCGTATGGTCGCACTACGCGAAAAGAAGGGGTATGCATCGTTTTTGGAGTATTTGAAGGCGATGGATACAGATCGTCAACTTTACGAGGAGTTTCTCGACCGGATGACAATCAATGTGAGTGAATTTTATCGCAACCCGATTCGTTGGCAACAGCTTGAAGAGGACATCCTCCCGCATCTGATTCGCTCGAGTCAAGGGAAACTTCGCGTATGGAGTGCTGCCTGTTCAACAGGAGAAGAGCCATACTCACTTGCCATGTTGTTGTCGAAACATCTGGCCCCATCTCAATTTTCAATCATGGCCACGGACTTAGATGATGTCGTCATCGAAAAAGCGAAGCAAGGAAAGTACCATGAGCGGGCGCTCATCGATTTGCCGGAGGAGTTTCAGAAGCGCTACTTTACCCGTCGTGGCGACGACTATTATATTTCAGATGAGATCAAGCAACTCGTGACATTTAAGAAGCATAACTTGTTAGCGGATGTGTACGAACGTAACTTTGATTTGATCGTCTGTCGAAATGTCTTGATCTACTTCACTGAAGAAGCGAAAGAGAAGGTATATACATCATTCCAACGGGCGTTACGTCCAGGTGGGATGCTATTTGTCGGTGGAACGGAACAAATTTTCCAACCGAAGCGTTATGGCTACGCAATGAAGCAAAGTTTCTTTTATGAAAAAATAGATGGATGAGGTGATCGGATGCGTTATTTGACAGCTGGTGAATCACATGGTCCCGGTCTGACGGTCATCATTGAAGGGGCCCCAGCCGGACTCGCGATCGATATTGCGCAAATCAATGCGGAGTTAAAAAAACGTCAATCTGGTTACGGTAGAGGGCGCCGCATGCAAATCGAGTCAGACCAAGTAGAAGTTCGTTCGGGAATACGGCATGGCGTGACCACGGGTGCACCCATCACTTTTTGGATTGAGAATAAAGACCATACGCATTGGAAACACGTCATGCAGGCGGAACCGATTGAAAGCGACATCGAAGTGAAGCGCCGCGTCTCTCGGCCGAGACCTGG
This sequence comes from Exiguobacterium sp. s163, assembly GCF_018617135.1. Lineage (GTDB taxonomy): Bacteria > Bacillota > Bacilli > Exiguobacteriales > Exiguobacteriaceae > Exiguobacterium > Exiguobacterium profundum. Next base: position 286,604 of record NZ_JACSJN010000004.1, on the reverse strand, counting down.
ACATGCTGACCTGGTCGGTGGGATGAAGTATGACCATCGAGACTTACGTGACGTGTTGGAGCGCTCGAGCGCAAGGGAAACAGCGGCTCGTGTCGCGGTCGGAGCTTTCTGTAAGCAACTCCTTCAACAAGTCGGGGTGTCCCTCTTTAGTTATGTCAAAGTGATTGGTGGGGAACGTGCGGAGTCGTGTACATTCGATTCGCTTCAAGAAGCACAAGCAGTCGTCGATGCGTCACCGGTGCGTACGTTAGATGAAGCGGCCGCGTTGCGAATGATGCATCGCATCGATGAGGCCAAGGCAAATGGAGACTCGATCGGTGGGATCGTGTGTACAGAAGTACATGGTGTTGTACCGGGACTTGGATCATATGTGCAGTATGACCGTAAACTGGATGCGAAAATCGCACAAGCGGTCATGAGTGTCAACGCGTTTAAAGGTGTTGAATTCGGTGAAGGGTTCGAAATGGCGTATCGTCCGGGTTCTGAAGTGATGGACCCGATCGCATACGGGGATGATGGATATACGCGACTGAGTAACCATCTCGGTGGATTTGAAGGGGGCATGACAACGGGGATGCCGATCCTTTGTTCAGCCGTCATGAAGCCCATTCCCACCCTCTATAAACCCTTACAATCGGTCGATATTGATACGAAAGAGGCATTTTTGGCTCAAATCGAGCGGAGCGACTCGTGCGCCGTGCCTGCCGCGTCACTCGTCGTTGAGGCAGTCATCGCATTTGAAATCGCGAAGGAAATGTGTGAGACGTTCGGGCACGACACGATGGAACGAATCAAACATCGAGTCGATGAGTATCGGGAGGAGTTACGAGTATGGTAACGATTCCAATCTCAGCATCGACCCCATACGACGTCGTCTTGGACAATCAGGATTGTTGGATCGATTCGGTTGATTGGTCAAGGTATTCGATGCTATGGGTCGTCACGGATAAACATGTCGAGTCTCTTTACGGAGAGTCGTTCCGTTCTACGTTGAAACTGACCCATCCTCACGTCGTCTCGTCCGTCGTCGAAGCGGGTGATGCGTCGAAATCGCTATCTCAGCTCGAGCAGCTTGTCGCAGAAGGATTGCGCCATGGATGTGACCGCCAGACGTTGATTGTCGCCTTTGGTGGTGGGATGATCGGCGACTTGGCTGGCTTTTTAGCAAGTGTCTACATGCGAGGCGTTCCATACATACAAGTGCCGACGACGATTTTGGCTCACGATTCGGCTGTCGGAGGCAAAGTGGCAGTCAATCACCCCCTTGCGAAAAATGCGATTGGTTCGTTCTATCAGCCATCAGGCGTCTATTACAACGTCACTCGACTGAACACCTTGCCCGTCCAGGAAGTGCGAAGCGGTCTCGGTGAGTTATTGAAACATGCGTACTTATCACGTTACGTCCTCGAATCCTCTTTCGAGGACGACTTGTTTTTAGACTTGAACGAGAACGAACCATTGGATTGGGTGTCGTGGCTTGCTCGTGGGATTCGAGTGAAACAAGCCATTGTCGAGACGGACGAGCGAGAACAGGGCATTCGTGCTTGGCTCAACTTTGGGCATACGTTCGGTCATGCCCTTGAGTCGGTGGAAGCCTATCGGATCCCACATGGGGAAGCAGTTTTACATGGGATGGTGTTCGCTTTCCTCGTGTCAGGAGATGAAGTTCGAGCGATGCGGTTGTTCGATTGGATGCGTTCAAATGACGTCACGCCAATCGATTGGCAACCATTCGACCGCTACGTGGAAAAAATGATTCGGGATAAAAAGAACCGTCACGGTGCAATTCGTTTTGTGTTACTTCGTGAAACGATCACCGTTGAGTCGGTACAGCTCGAACATCTTCAACAGACGTTTGAACAGATGAAAGGATGGTGGGAACGATGAGTTTAAACGGTTCTATCCGTGTACCGAGTGATAAATCCATCACACATCGGGCATTATTATTCGGGATGATGGCGAACGGGACGACGCACGTGCGGAATCCGCTCCTCGGTGCCGATTGTCGTTCGACAATCGAGGCGATTCGATCACTTGGAGCCGATGTGACAGAACAGCAAGACGAACTAGTCATTAAAGGCATCGAGTCTCCCCGCTCGGCACGGCTTGACTGTGGGAATTCAGGTACGACGATGCGCCTTCTGATCGGACTCTTGTCCGGCTATGACGGGTCGTTTGAGCTCGTAGGCGATGAATCGTTATCTAGACGTCCGATGCGCCGCGTTACCGAGCCTTTACGAAACATGGGTGCACATGTGACCGGGGATATGGCGCCTCTCGTCATCGAAGGGACGGGGCTTCAATCGATTGACTATACGTTACCGGTCGCGAGCGCCCAAGTGAAGTCGGCCGTCCTACTTGCCGGCTTACATGCCTCGGGTACGACGGTTGTTCGAGAACCGATGTTGTCACGAGACCATACCGAGCGCATGTTGCCCCTATTCGGTGCGAAGCTGTCGATTGTAAACGAAGAAGGGTTACGCGTCATCCGTGTCGAACCCTCGACATTGACCGGATGTACGGTCGACGTACCGGCAGACCCGTCATCGGCTGCATTTTTCTGGGCAGGGGCGGCCATGGTGGCAAATAGTTCGGTTACGACGACGGACGTCTGTTTGAATGAGACGCGGATCGGATTTTTACGTACGCTCGAACGGATGGGCGCGAATGTCGTCATTTCGAACGAACGATCGGTCGGTGAAGAACGAGTCGGGGACGTCACGGTCACGACGAGTGAGTTATCCGGCACGGTCGTCGAAAAGGATTTCATTCCTTCACAGATTGATGAATTACCCCTGTTCGCTCTCGTCGCCTCTCAGGCGAATTCACCGTCCATCGTAAAAGATGCAGCGGAACTGCGCGTGAAAGAAACCGACCGGATTGACGTGGTCGTCTCAGAACTACGCAAATTAGGTGTGGACATCGTCGGCACCGAGGACGGATTCATCGTCCAGCCGAGTCGCCTTCACGGAGGGGATGTCTCGACTTACGGAGACCATCGCTTGTCCATGATGTTACAGATTGCGTCACTCGTGACCGATGAAGCCGTTCACATCGAGGGGATCGAGGCATCCGATGTCAGCTATCCTCGATTCCGTGAAGATTTACAACGGGTTCAACGTAAGATAGAATAACGACAAACCGAAGCCCAGGAGGACGAACCATGCTAGATGAATCAGCTTTAACACATATAATCGAGATGCTTGAGTCAGGTGAGACGGAACATGCACTCATGCATTTAGAAGAACTTGAGAAGGAAGGGTCGGATGATGACCGTTTAGCTATCGCTGACCTCTATTTAGAGTTAGGTCTTGCCGACCGAGCGACAGCCGTTCTCTCAAAGCTATACGTCGACTATGAGGGAGACTCGAATGTCGCCTTATCGCTAGCGGAAGCGTATTTGGATAGTGACCGTGAAGAGGAAGCGATTGCCGTGCTTGAAAAAATCAAATCGGATGACGCAGATACGCAAGTGAGGAGCCTCGTCCTCCTCGCTGACCTGTATCAATCGCAAGGATTGGATGAAGTGGCAGTGAAGAAACTGATGGAGGCGCTCGAGAAAAATCCGGATGAACCTTTACTCATCTATGGATTGGCTGAATTGTATGCCTCGACCGGTTCATTTGAACAAGCCATTCCACTTTATGCGCGTCTTCCGAAGATGAAGTTGCCGGCTGAAATCGACTATCAAGCGGATTACGCGGAGGCCCTCACGATGGTCGGGTCGTTTGAAGAGGCGCTCGAGGAATACGAGCGGGCCACACATCGCGATTTGAACACCGTCTTCGGTCATGCGATGACGGCTCATCGGATCGGACGTGAGGAAGTTGCGATCAAGCAGTTCAAAGAGCTTCAGGCGATGGACCCAGACTTCACGTCGCTCTACTTGCCTTATACCGAGGCACTCGATGCAATCGGGCAAACGGAAGAGGCCATCGAGATCGTCGATCAAGGCATTACGCGCGACGATTATAATGATGAACTGCGGCACGTCAAAGCAAGGCTGCTTCTCAAACTCGGAAATCGGGACGGTGCCATTAAAGAACTGCGTGAGGCGCTCGTGTTAAATCCAGAATCGTTACAAGCGACAGAATTGCTCTTGTCGATTTTATTTGAAGCAGGAGAATTCGATGACGTTCTCGAAACCATCGATGCACTCGAAGATCATACGACGTCGCCGCTCATGACATGGTACAAGGCGAAGGCGAAATATGAGCTCGAAGCGTATGACGAAGCGGTCAGTCTGTATGCCTCAATTGAGCCGATCATGAAAGAGGACGTGTCATTTGTGACGGAATGGGCTACACTGTTGATAGAGGAAGGTCGTAGACAAGATGCGCGACGTGTGGTCGAGCAATCGCTTGCATTGGTGGTCGATCTCGATGATCGCCAATTGCTCGAAGAACAGCTCGAACAATTGTCTGATGACGTAGAATGAATAAGGGAAGGGAATGAGGTCAGATGGTCGAGCGGAAACGTAATTTTTTGAAGCGATTCGTCGCTCATCATACGCTTCGGAAACGTGAAGCAAAGTGGATTCTTGACTATTGGTTAAGACATCCTGAAAAGCTTGGCAACGTTCATTTCGTGACAAACGCTTCAGTCTCACCACGAAGTCTCGTGATGACAGCGTACGGGTTTGACGGTGAACCGTTTCGATACCGACGGGGAGACCTTGTGACCATGAATCCTGAGAAGGCTTATCATGACATCCGTCTACACGATGGGCCAATCTATGTAGAGTTAAATTTTCAAGGCATGATGATCGATGAGAACTGGGTCGACATCGTCGAACAGAATCCGTTTGAACCAGTGGCAGAAGTGAGAGACGAAGTCTCTTCCTCTGCTCAAACGGTCATTCAAGCATCGGTTGCTCAATTTGAAGAAGAGCGATTGCTGATTGAAATCGATAAAGCGCTCGACCGACGAGACGAGAATTTATTCCGCAATCTGACGACTCAACTTCATCAAGTGCGAGCATCTAAATTATTTTGAAAAAAACAAGCGCTTCCGTTCCGGTAGGCGCTTGTTTTTTGGTATATTAATTACGTAGGAATACACATTTATTTCACAGTTCGTTCATAACTTTGAAAGGTGAGCGAAGTCATGTACGCTACAATAGACATGATGAGATATGAAGGAGAGGAGGGAAAAGATGAGGTTCGATAGTCAAGGGGCACTCCGCTCGATTGCCGAACGACAATACGTCGATACGCTCATCGTTCCGCTCGCAGAATTGGCGTTTGGTGAAGATATGGTTCGTAAAGCCGAAAGCTATGAAGTGATTCATGCCGTCACGGCTGAGACAGAACGTCAATTATCTGGTCGAACGATGCTCAGCCCGACCATCAGTTACACCGATGTGGAAGCTGGTGTGAAGTTGGCGCAGGATGTGGTGGCGAAAGCAAATTCATCCGGATTTTCTCACGTATTGTTTATCGCGTCAGACGTCCGTTTCAAAGCATTTGATTTGCCGGTTTTGTTCGTACCGCCGCTCGCGCTTGGATCGATGTCAAGCGATCAGGCGCACACGATGGTCCAGAATTTTGCGACGCAAGTCATCACGGAACTTTCGAGCCGTTGGATGGCGACATGAAGCGGTTGACGTAGAGGTTTTATTGATATACTATTTTGTTGAGTGAGAAATTTTTGTGAAGAATGCATAAAGAATTATGGGGTTATGCACACGAATGAGGGGGGAACGAAATGGCTCAAAATGGGTCAAAAGTCACGCGCCGTCAGTTCTTAACGTACACACTGACTGGAGTAGGTGGCTTTATGGCGGCAACATTGATCAGTCCGATGGTCAACTTTGCGATCGATCCGGTTTTGAAAAAATCCGGTGCAGGCGACAAAGTAAAAGTAATGAGTCTTGATGACATCACGACTGAGCCGCAACGTGTCGACTTTAAGAAACAAACACAAGATGCTTGGTATGAATTTGAAGAAACGCTTTCAGCATGGGTTTACAAAACAGATAGTGGCGAGATTGTCGCGCTTTCTCCGATTTGTACACACCTAGGTTGTCAGGTAGCCTACGCTGGTGACCCGACTCGTCCAACAGAATTCTTCTGTCCATGTCACTTGGGACGTTATGAAAAAGATGGAACGAACATCCCAGGTACACCACCGACAGCACCACTTGCACGTTATGAAAAAGAAGAAAAAGACGGCTTCCTATATTTAGGTAGTCCAGTCGCTCAGTAATGAGAGGGGGAACTAGCCGATGTTACAAAAAATTTATGACTGGGTCGATGAACGCGTAGACATCACACCGCTCTGGCGCGATATCGCAGACCATGAAGTACCGGAACACGTCAACCCTGCTCATCACTTCTCTGCATTTGTCTATTGTTTTGGCGGTTTGACGTTCTTTACAATCGTCATCCAGATCCTTTCAGGGATGTTCTTGACGATGTATTACGTACCAGATATCATCAACGCGCACGCGTCGGTGTATTATTTGCAAAATGAGATCGCACACGGACAAATCGTTCGTGGGATGCACCACTGGGGCGCATCTGTAGCCATCGTCATGTTATTCTTACATACGCTCCGCGTGTTCTTCACAGGATCGTATAAGAAGCCGCGTGAGCTCAACTGGGTCGTCGGTGTTCTCTTGTTCTTCGTCGTCTTGGCGCTCGGACTCACAGGATACTTGCTTCCATGGGACATGAAGGCATTGTTCGCAACAAAAGTTACGCTTCAAATCGCTGAAAGTGTACCGGTTATCGGTGGTATTGCGAAGACACTTCTCGCTGGTGGTGAGATTGTCGGGGCGAGCACACTCGCACGATTCTTCGCAATTCACGTCTTCTTCTTACCGGCGGCATTGTTCGGACTGTTGGGAGCCCACTTCTTGATGATTCGTAAACAAGGGGTTTCTGGACCGCTATAAGCCGATTCGAGGAGAAAAAGGAGGAGAAACGATATGCATCGCGGTAAAGGGATGAAATTTGTAACCGACTCTCGAGTAGGAATCTCGAATCGGAAACAAAACATTGCAAAAGACTATTCAGAATACCCAGGACGCACAGAGGCGTTCTGGCCGAACTTCTTGCTTAAAGAGTGGATGGTAGGGTCGGTCTTCTTGATCGGATTCATCGCTTTGACAATTGTCGAGGCACCACCGCTTCAAAATATCGCCGATCCAACGAACACGTCATACATTCCGTTGCCGGACTGGTATTTCTTGTTCTTGTATCAATTACTCAAATATCAATTCGCTGCTGGGGACTGGATCTTACTCGGCACAGTCATTATTCCAGGTTTGGCGTTCACGGCACTTCTCGTTGCACCATGGCTTGACCAAGGTCTTGAGCGTCGACCGGCGAAACGACCAGTCGCGATCAGTTTCATGTTACTTGGAATTCTCTCGGTCTTCTACTTGACTTGGGAATCTGTTCAAACGACACACTGGGATCAAGTCCATGCACAAGGTGAGCTTCAAATTCCAGGTGAAGGTCCTGAAATCGATACAGCGGCTCCAGGATATGAGATTTATTCGGCTCAATCTTGCGTCAACTGTCACGGTCAAAACCTAGAAGGTGGAGCAGCGGCTCCAGCACTCGTCGGAACGCAGTATACGGCCGAAGAGATCGCGGAAATCGCGGTCAACGGTGTCGGTACGATGCCAGCTGGTCAGTGGGACGGTTCAGATGAAGATCTCCAAGCCATGTCTGAGTTCATCGCTTCATACGGTGAAGGCGGCGAAAATAACAAGTAAGTCTTCAAGTGTAGCCTGGATATCGGGCTACACTTTTTTACTTCTGCACGACGCATACGATAAACTGAAGAAAAAGGATTGAGATAATGAACCCCATGTTTTTAAAACCGTTCTTGATGCATCGGATTGTACTGACTGTTTTATTGATCATCAACTTGGGAGGGACGATTTACGGATATATCTGGTATGAGCCTCAATTGCGTGACACACCGTACATCTATTGGCTGTTCGTACCGGATAGTCCGACGGCATCATTTTTCTTTACGATTGTTCTCGGACTTTGGTTAGCTAACAAGCGCTCCCCGTTGTTCGAGACACTCGCCTTCATCACGTTGGTCAAATACGGGGTCTGGGCCGTAATCATGAACATCATGTATCTCGGTACGTTACCACCGGATGCGCCGACCTTGACCATCTTGATGGCTGTCATGTTGATGGTCTCTCATGGTGCGATGGCGCTTCAAGCACTCATCTACGCACCATTCATGAAATGGACCATTACTTCGTTTGTCTGTTCATTGATTTGGGTAATTCATAATGACGTCGTCGATTATGTGCTCGGTCAATGGCCGCGCTATCCGTCACTCGCGGAACATATCATGTGGATCGGCTACGGCTCTTTCTGGTTGACCGGATTATGTTTTTTTATGGGATATGCGTTCGTACTACGCCCATCGCTTGAAAATAAGGTCATAAGAATGTAAAATCAAATTATCAAATACATGCAGAGGTGAAATAGAAAATGTCATTAGGTGGCTATATTTTCTATCTTGCACTGATCATGCTCATCCCCTTATGGGCCCAGATGCGAGTGAAAAGTACGTATAAGCAGTTTTTGAAACAACCGCTCCAAAGCGGTGTCACAGGTGCACAGGTCGCTGATTTCATCATGAAACAAAACGGTGTGCACAACGTGAGAATCGAAATGGTCGATGGACTCATGAGCGACCACTATGACCCGGTCAATAAAGTCGTTCGTTTGTCTCGCGAAGTGTATCAAGGGTCGACAATCTCGTCTGCCGCGATCGCTGCGCACGAGATCGGTCACGTCATTCAAGATGCGACAGACTATAAGATGATGCGCGTCCGCCATAGTCTTGTTCCGGTCGTCAACATCACGTCGAACTTGTCTTTCCCATTGTTGCTCGGTGGTTTCTTATTCGGGGCACTCGGGTTGGCTCAACTCGGTGTCATCATGATGCTCGGGGCGGTCGTGTTCCAGTTGATCACGTTACCGGTCGAGTTCGATGCATCGAAACGAGCGATGGCGCAATTGACGTCTCACGGAATCGTGACGGCGACAGAAGAGACTGGTGCACGTAAAGTGTTGAATGCCGCGGCTTGGACTTACGTCGCTGCAACGCTCGTTGCGGTTGCCGAACTTATTCGTTTGGCACTCATCGTCTTTATGCCACGTGAGGAATAGGATTGAATGGAATCCCGTCGGTAGGCGGGATTTTTTTATTTTTTGTTGAAAGGAAATGTTGTCAATGAAACCGAAGCTGACCGAGACGGGTCATCACCAATTGACAAATCGACTTGCGATGCTAAGAAGAGAGCGGACGGATGCGCGTGAACGGTTGCGGACAGCTCGAAAGTTTTGTGATTTCCGCGAAGACGTCACCTACACTGAAGCGGTACGTCAATATGAGCGGATCGAGGCGGATGTATTAGAACTGAATCGCCTCCTTGACGACGCGACCATCGTCGAATCCGTTCAGTCGGAAGTCGTGACGTTCGGAAATCAGGTCGTGATTCGGGAAGTGCAACAAGAAGAGACCGAGCGCTATCGAATCGTGAGTGAGGCAGAAGCAGATCTAGACCGAGGAAGCATCTCCGTGACATCGCCACTCGGTCGTCGTTTGATGGGGGCGACAATGGGGCAAATGATTCAAGTGGAAACGCCAGGAGGTACGATTCAAGTCGAGGTGCTCCACATCGAATCATAAAAAATCGCCCGTTCATCCCTGTGAACGAGGCGATTTTTTTGCTTATTTCAAAGGCATCCGATTTTCATCGAACGTAAACCCTTCGCCCCCGACTTCATACACGTGATGGAACGTGACGAACGCATGCGGGTCGATCTGTTTGACGATTGTCTTCAAACGGTTCACTTCGTTACGGCCGACGACGACATATAAGACCTCGAGTTCTCGGTTCGAATAACCGCCTTTTGCGAGCAGTCGGGTCGTGCCCCGGTTCATCGTCGCATGAATACCGTCGGCGATAGCAGTGCGGTGGTCACTGATGATCATCGCCGCTTTACCGGCATACGTTCCTTCTTGCATCGAGTCGATGACGCGTGCCCCGATATAGACGGCGAGGAGTGTGTACATCGCCTCACGAATGTCGAGGTATGTCAAACTGAGGACGATGACAAAGAAGTCAAAGATGAGAAACGTCTTCCCAATCGACCAGCCGATATAGCGTTGTACGAGTCGCGCGATGATATCGACGCCGCCCGTCGTCCCGCCATTGTTAAAGATGATTCCAAGACCGACTCCGATGAAGAGACCGGCGAACAAACTGGCGAGCACCATGTCATCCTTCAAGTCGATGACGAGCGTCGAATACTTGGCGATGAGTGCGTACCAAAGTGAAAAGGAGAACGTCCCGATTAGTGTATAAACGAAAGTCGTTCGACCTAACAACTTGTAACTCATGAAAAAGAGCGGGATGTTTAGTGCCAAGTTCGTGACAGAAGGTGAGATATCAAATAGTCCGCGGAGAATCAATGTGATCCCGGTGAACCCACCCTCGGCCAAATTGTTTTGGACGTTGAAGTGATAAACGCCGAATGCAAAAATAAAAGAACCTATTAAGATAAAAATAATATTTCGAACACGAATCGGTAATTGTACCGTCATCAGGTTCACCTCCCCTTAGATAGAGTACTCGAAAAACAGTTCGATTGACTACCCTGAACATATGACATTCAGAAACGAGTCGGCTATACTTTTCAAAGAAGAGGTGATGTAGATGAAAGTAGTAGCCATCGGGGCACATCCGGACGATATCGAAATCGGGATCGCCGGCATGACCGCCCAATGGACGAAAGAGAAGACTGAGGTTGTGTACGTCGATTTGACGAGAGCGGAACTTTCTTCAAATGGTGATGTAGAAACGAGACGACAGGAGGCAAGTGCGGCTGATGACGTGCTTGGTGTCCGTCGAATCAATCTAGGATTTAAAGACCGGGGGATTGACGGGGGAGAAGAGCAGCTCGAGGCAATCGTTTCCTTGATTCGCCGTGAGCGCCCAACCCACTTGCTCTATCCATATGAGGTCGACCGCCATCCGGACCATGCGGCCTGCGCCCATCTCGTGACAGAGGCGCTGTTTAATGCCGGGATTCGGAAGTACTTACCCGAACTCGAGGCATATCGTCCGGAAAGTGTGTACCAATATATGATCAATGCTCACGTCGAACCGGATGTGTGCGTGGATATTAGTGACACGATCGAAGTGAAGACACGGGCGCTTCAATGTTACGCGAGTCAGTTCACCCCCGTCGATGGGGTGAAGACACCGCTCACCGATGCGTACGTGGAACGGGTCATCGCCCGTGAACGCCATTTTGGGAGCTTGATTGGCGTCGCTTATGCGGAAGGCTTGAAGCGCGTTCGACCGTATGTCGTAAAACAGGCAGGTGAGCTCGCATGACATATCGGATTGGGATTCTGTGTTATCCATCGGTCGGAGGCTCTGGGATATTGGCGACAGAGCTCGGCATGAAGCTTGCGGACCGAGGACATGACGTTCATTTCATTACGAGCAGCATGCCGTTTCGTTTGAACGCCTATCACCCGAATATCACGTTCCATCAAGTCGAAATCAATCAATATTCGGTCTTTCGGTATCCGCCGTACGACATGACGCTCTCAGCGAAAATCGCGAGCGTCATCCAATCGTTCGGGCTTGATGTCATCCATGCACACTATGCCGTACCGCATGCCGTTTGTGCCGCGCTTGGTCGCGAGATGGCGGGAGTGAAGACTCCGATCGTGTCGACGTTACACGGGACCGATATTACCGTGCTCGGTGAGGACGAGGAACTGAAACCGGCCATTCTTTATGGATTGCGCCAATCGAACGCGATCACGGCGGTCTCGCATAGTTTGAAACGAGAGACAGAAGAGCGGATTGCCAGTGATTTACCGATCCAAGTCATCCATAACTTCATCGATGAATCGGTGTATACGCCTCAACTCGACCCGACACTCCGGGAACGGTACGGCTTGTCGGATGAGGACCGGGTCGCCATCCACATTTCAAACTTCCGTCCTGTCAAACGCGTCGACCTCGTCCTTGAGGCGTTCGATCAGATGGATGTTCCGAATAAGAAACTATTGCTCGTCGGAGACGGTCCGCTCATGGGTGCGATGCGTCGACTCGTGACGGAAATGGGGCTTGAAGAGCAGGTCATTTTTGCCGGGAAACAAGAACAAGTCGCCGCACTTCTGGCAATCAGTGACGTTCACGTCCTGTTATCAGACAAGGAGGCGTTCGGTCTCGTAGCGCTCGAGGCAATGGCGACAGGTGTGCCCTCTGTCGTGAGCGATGCGGGCGGGCTACCTGAAGTGATCACGGACGGTGAGGACGGTTTCGTCGTTCCAAAAGGGGATGCAAGCCAGGCCGCCTCTGCGATGGAGCGGCTCTTGACCAATCGTTCGCTACGAGAACGGTTCCGACAAAATGGATTGGTGAAATCCCGGCGTTTCGCCTCACATGACATCGTGACCGAATATGAGCGCTTGTATGAACAGGTGGTGACATCATGACAGAATGGGAATACGCAAAACAAATCATCGACACCATCGAACAGCATGGGGGCGAGGCGTATATCGTCGGTGGTGCTGTTCGGGATTACGTGCTCGGGAGTCTGCCCGATGATATCGATTTGGCGACGTCCCTCTTCCCGGAGGAGGTGATGGCGCTGTTCCCGAAGTCGGTTCCGACCGGTATTGAACATGGGACCGTCACGGTCATTCTCGACCACCATCCGTTCGAAGTGACGACATTCCGTTCAGAAGGGTCATATTCGGATTCGAGACGACCGGACCATGTCGCACTCGGGGTGTCGCTTGAAGAGGATTTATTACGAAGGGACTTTACGATGAACGCGATGGCGTTCCATGATGGGCGAGTGGTCGATTTATTCGGTGGCCAACATGATTTAGAGGAACGAATCATCCGAACAGTCGGCAGTCCGTTTGAACGGTTCGGAGAGGACGCGCTTCGCATCATGCGCGCGCTTCGCTTCATGTCACAGCTCGACTTCACCTTACATGACGAATTGCGGGAAGCGGCGAGCGGGCTCGGTCATAAGCTCGAACAGATTGCGATGGAGCGTATCGCAATCGAATTCGAGAAACTGTTGACGGGACCTGCGTATAAGAAAGCACTAGGTGAGATGGTCGAGCTCGGCATTCATCGTCATTTACCAAACGTGACGACCGAACTGATGCAGCGTGTCCAAGAGGACAATCGGACCCCTGTGAACGCGGTCAGCGGGTGGGCACTCTTTCTCTATCATGCACAGGATGACGGCTGGCTATCGCCATGGAAACGGTCGAACGCCATCAAACGGGAGGCACGCACACTTGCACAGCTCTGTGAGACAGGGCTTGACCGGATGACGATTTATGCGACGGATGAACAGACGCTCTCCACTTATTTCCGAATGAACGGGGAGAGAGACCGAAGCCGTGAACTGAAACAGTCGCTCCCGATGACGTCACGGAAAGAGTTAAAGTTTAACGGCCGGGACGCCTTAGCGCTCGGGGCACGAGGGGAAGCGATCAAGCATCTGTTAGCCGACCTCGAACGACGCGTCATCTTAAACGAGTTACCGAACCATGAGACAGTATTGAAAGAGGAGGCGAAACGATGGCTTCAACGCGCGGGCGTGTTCTGACGCTATTACAAGATGGTGAAGTATGGAGTGGCCAAGAGTTGGCCCGTCAATTAAATATTTCACGTACCGCTATTTGGAAACATATCGAAACGCTTAAGCAAGACGGTTATGCGATTCATACGATCCCAAGAAAAGGATACCAATTGCTTGAGCAAAGTGACCGATTCGATGAACCGGCGTTTGCGTCATATCGGAAGGGACGGTTCGGTCAAATCGTCCATGCGTTTGACCAAATCGACACGACACAACGAATCGCCCATGAGCTGGCGCAACAACACGTGCCAGAGGGGACGCTCGTCATGAGCGAGGAACAGACGGCAGGGCGCGGACAACTCGGTCGAAATTGGTACAATCCGAAGCACGTCAATATCGCGGCAAGTGTGATTTTAAGGCCGGAGTTGCCCATTCGCGACGCATCAAAGCTTACCTTGATGGCGGCGAGTGCGTTTGCGAAAGCGTTGAATGCACGTGACCTTGACGTGACCATCAAATGGCCAAACGATTTACTGCTAAATGGCAAGAAAATCGGAGGCGTTCTGACAGAAATGCAAACGGAAGGTGACCGCATCCAAGCCGTCATTTTAGGGTTTGGAATGAATGTCAACGGCGATGACATTCCGACGGAGTTGGCGCACCGGGCGACCTCCCTGTATTTAGAGACCGGGACGCGGTATCATCGCAGTGAGTTATTGGCAGAACTGTTGGCAGAACTCGAGACCGAATACGATCGGTTCCTTGACGTGGGATTTGCGCCCGTTCGCTTGAACTGGATGAAACATGCCGCCTATTTAAATGAGTCGGTCACCTTGAGTGGGTCCCGGACGTCGCGAACAGGTGTCATGCGTGGCATCTCGGACGAGGGGGCGTTGCTACTCGAAGTGGATGGAACGGTCGAACCGGTCTATTCTGCTGAGATTGCAGTGTGGAATGATTGATGAAAGCGAGACCATCGACTATACTTAATGTGTCGGACGCTATCAATTTTTGAAGTGTACCGCGCTTGCAGACTGTCACATTCAGTTGTCTGCCTTGATCATTATGACAGGGACAGAAGGACACTAACTCATGAAAACCATGAATTTGTTTTTCGTGCGCCTTCTTGCCATCTGTGTAAGAGGGCGTTTATTCTTTCCTGTCTCCACGTTTAGGAGGAGAAACAGATGCACACGATGACTACATTGTTAAAAAAGATGAACGAGCAGGAAAAGCTCGTCATGTTGACGGCGTATGATTATCCGTCAGCCAAACTTGCCGAATCGGCAGGGGTCGATTTGATTTTAGTAGGTGATTCACTCGGAATGGTCGTCCTTGGTTATGATTCGACGATTCCAGTGACGATGGAGGACATGCTTCATCATTCGAAAGCCGTACGCCGAGGAGCACAACATACGTTCGTTGTGGTGGATATGCCGTTTGCGTCATATCACGGAGACTTCGATCGAACGTTACAGGCAGCATCGCTCTTATTCCAAGAAGGTCGTGCGGACGCCATTAAACTAGAAGGGGCCGGTGACGTGCTTCAGACGATTGAGCGTTTGACACAAGTCGGCATGCCATGTGTCGCCCATTTAGGGTTGACCCCTCAATCGGTTGGCGTCCTAGAAGGATATAAAGTACAAGGGAAATCCCTTGAGGCTGCCGAGACACTCCTTCAAGACAGCTTGGCTGCGGAGCGTGCTGGCGCGAAGATGCTCGTCCTTGAGTGTGTCCCTCATCAATTGGCAAAACGGATCGCAGAAGAGCTGACGATTCCGGTCATCGGAATCGGTGCAGGTGCAGATGTCGACGGCCAAGTGCTCGTCTATCATGACGTATTGAAATATGGGGTGGACCGTCTCCCTAAATTTGTCCAAGCGTATGCAGACGTGAATGAAGTGGCGACGGATGCCATCCGCTCTTATGTCGAAGAGACGAAGAACGGTCACTTCCCACAAGAACGTCATACGTTCACAATGGATGAGTCGTTGCTCGACTCGTTGTATGGAGGAAAATGATGAGAATTGTATCGACCGTCGAAGAATTACGCAGTGCTTTACCAACGAATCAAACGATTGGGTTCGTGCCGACGATGGGATATTTGCATGAAGGACATATGAGCCTCGTTGAAAACGCGCGACGGGAAAATGACGTCGTCGTCATGAGTATTTTTGTCAATCCGACACAGTTCGGACCGAATGAAGATCTCGACCGTTATCCCCGCGACTTTGAACGGGATGAGAAGTTGGCACGTGAAGCGGGAGTCGATGTACTGTTCTATCCGACGACGGAGACAATGTATCCCCTTGATATGGCGCGAGTGACCGTTCGTCACGGGGCGGACGTATTATGTGGGGCGAGTCGTCCCGGCCATTTTGATGGTGTGTTGACAATCGTCTCGAAATTATTTAACCTTGTTCAACCGACACGCGCTTATTTCGGTCTAAAGGATGCCCAACAAGTGGCATTGATTGAAGGATATGTCCGAGATTATTTCGTACCGGTAGAGATTCGACGCTGCCCGATTATTCGTGAGGAGACAGGACTAGCCAAATCTTCTCGAAACGTCTACTTGTCAGATGTCGAAACGGTAGAGGCGAGTCGGATCTTCAGCGCATTGACGATGGCGCGAGAGGCACTCGATGCAGGTCAACAAGTTGATGAAGTAAAACGACAGCTGACTGAACGTTTGAACGAGATTCCGAACAGTCAAATCGATTACGTCGAGCTTGTCGATTACCCGACGCTCGGTGCCGTCTCGAGCGACTCGACTGAACTCTTGTTAGCGGTGGCCATTCAGTTTGAACGGGCCCGATTGATTGATAATGTGATTTGGAAGAAGGGATGAATCCAATGATTCGTACATTTATGCACGCAAAGCTTCATAAAGCAACAGTGACAGAAGCAAACTTACACTACGTCGGTTCGATTACAATCGATGAGGATTTGATGGATGCGGTCGGCATCATGGAGAATGAACATGTACACATTACGAACAACCATAATGGTGCTCGCATCGAGACGTATGTCATCAAAGGGGAACGTGGGTCAGGCGTGATTTGTTTGAACGGTGCGGCAGCACGTCATTTCCAGGTCGGTGATGTGGTCATCATCATGGCGTACGGTCAAATGACAGCGGAAGAGGCGAAAACGCATCGTCCAAAAGTAGCCGTGTTGAACGAACAAAATGAGGTCGATCAACTTCTTTACGAAGAGATTGCTCATACAATTTTGTGAAGGATTCGGGGGTGTCGACAGAGGCATCCCCGTTTTTTCGTTATTCGTTCTATGGTAAGATGAGACAGACAGAAAGCACGAGCGTGCCAAAGATGGGATGGATGTTATGGACACGTATGTGATTGTGGATTTAGAGACAACGGGTCATTCCGTTAAGTCCGGAGATGAATTGATTGAGTTTGCGGCGGTCGTCGTACAAGAGGGCGAAGTGATTGAACGCTACAGCACCTTGATTCGACCGAGTCGACCAATCCCACCTTTTATTACGCAATTGACAACGATTAGTGACGAAGATGTAAGTGACGCACCTACATTTGAAGATGTGATTCCCGACATTTGGAAAATGCTGGATGGACGGGTATTTGTCGCGCATAACGTCGCATTTGATTTAACTTTTCTAAACGAGAGTCTTGAACAAGCGGGTTACCTTGCGTTTCAAGGGAGAGCTATTGATACAGTCGAATTGGCCCGTATCCTGTATCCGACTTTAGAGAGCCATGCGTTAGAAGCGCTATCGGATACGTTTGACCTCGTACATACAGACGCACATCGGGCACTCAGTGATGCAGAGGCGACGGCAGAGCTCTTCATCCGGATGCTCGACCGTTTGCGCGATTTACCGATGGTGACGCTGAAACGACTTCGAGAGTTATCAGAATCATGGACGAGTCATATCGAACCGTTACTCGATGAGATCATCCTTGAGGTTGGGATTCGTCCAGACGACGAAACCCGTTTTGATATCCACCGCAAAATTGCGTTACGACGACCGGTAGATGCGTTCGTCCCGGCGACAGAACGTGAACCGTTCGAGCCGTTCCTTTTGCGGACGATTGAAGAGACGCTCCCTTCACTGTTTGATCAGTTTGAACCGAGACAGAGTCAATTCGAAATGATGCGTCACGTCTATAAAGCGTTAGACGATGAGGAAACATTGTTAGTCGAGGCGGGTACGGGAACGGGTAAGACGCTTGCGTACTTGATTCCGAGTGCCCACCATGCCCTCGAGACGAAACGCCCGGTCGTCATTAGTACGCATACCATTCAATTGCAAGAACAGTTGTTAAATCGAGACTTGCCTGTTCTTCGTCAGATTTTTCCTGAGATTGAATTCACGTTGTTGAAAGGAAGACGCAATTATATCGATTTACGCAAGTTCGAGATGGTGCTCGACGAATCGAATGATGGTCTTTTGGCATCGATGTGTAAAGCGATGGTGCTCGTCTGGCTCACTGAGACCGAGACCGGGGACTTAGAGGAACTTTCATTTCCGGGCTCAGCGACACAAGGACCCGCTTCGTTCAAGCGTTTGATTCAAGCAGATGCTTCAAGTGATTTTGGACGGTTCGATCCGTGGTATAGCCGTGACTTTTTCACGAAAGCCGTGTTGCGCTCGAAAGAAGCGGACCTGATTGTGACCAATCATGCCTTACTGTTCTCGGACTTACAGCATCAGGCAGGCATTTTACCGACGGACACGCCTCTCGTATTAGATGAGGCCCATCAAGTCGAAGAAGTGGCCTCTCATCATTTCGGTGTGACATTTGATGCGATTCAATTTGACCGTCTCTTCAAATGGTTCGGCTACGGAGCGGATGGCAAATTCCATTCTCGCATTATCCAGCTAGCCGATTTGACATCTGTAACCGAAGAGGCAGAGGCATTCAGTCAACAGATCGATTCGGCCCTTGCTCGGGTCGAGGAAGAACTCGAAGATCTTCTGACGTCTCTTCAATCGTTAGGTAAGAAAAAAGAGCCTCGACAAACGGTTCGTTTCGAGCGGGAAGGCGCAACGTTTAGACCAATTCGAGAAGTGGCCAATCGACTCGAGGACAAACTACGGACGTTGCGGACGTCACTCCGACATCTTCATCGCCTGCTCGATGAACGTAAAGAACATATGACGTTCAAACAGCGCGCCCTTCTCGGTGATTTAAAAACGTTGATTGGAGACGTGCGCGAACTCGAGAGTGTCATCTATGAGACGATGCTGACGCGTGACGATGATGCGGTCAGCTGGGTCGAACTGAATTTAGGAAATCGGAAATTAACCTCGGTGTACACCCAACCGGTCGAAATCGGACCGCTGTTGCATGAACGTCTGTTTAAGAAGCGACCGACAATCTTAACATCAGCGACGATGACGGTCTCAGGGAAGTTCAGCTTTATGGAACGACGCCTCGGATTAGAAGGAGAACCGGTTCGAAGAGTCGTCTTACCGTCGCCATTCAACTTCAAAGAACAGTCCAAACTGTTTGTACCGTCGGACTTCCCGTTGATCAATGAAGTGCCGCTCCCTCAGTTCGTCGATCAGACGGCCCAGTCGATTGTCCAAATCGCGAACGTGACGAAAGGAAGGATGCTCGTCTTGTTCACTTCAAACGAATTGCTTCGACTCACTTATGAACAAGTGAAAGATCACCTTGATCCGTCTTATACACTTCTCGCACAAGGTGTGAGCGGTGGCTCACGTAGCCGCTTGACGAAACAGTTCAAACGGATGGAGCAGTCGATTCTCTTTGGAACAGCTAGCTTTTGGGAAGGTGTCGATATTCCGGGGGAGGCGTTGACATGCCTTGTCATTGTAAGACTTCCCTTCGCACCGCCCGACCAGCCGATCATGCAAGCTCGTTCTGAGAAAATTGAAGCGATGGGGAAATCACCGTTCTTTGAGTTATCCTTGCCCCAAGCGGTCATTCGCTTCAAACAAGGTGTCGGTCGATTGATTCGATCGAAAGGGGATTATGGTGCCGTCTTCGTGTTCGACCGGCGTGTGGAGACGACGCGTTACGGCAAACAGTTCATCAACAGCTTGCCTAAAGTTGACCGGATTGAAGGAACGCTTGAAACGTCGTTATCCGAGTTAGAGTTGTTCTTAGACGAGAAGGAAAAGTCTGTGGCACGAAATGACAGATAACGCTAGGCATCACGATATTATCGTTTTATAATGATACGTATAGTGTTTTTGGAGGAGGAGTCAATATGAACTCGAATATTGAGACGCTGGCGAGCGTGCGCATCGAACCGACTGCGGACGTCTACAAAATTGTCGACTTATTGAATCGGACCTTAAAGAGTCAGGATTTAATGTTCGGTTTGTCACTTGAGAAGAAAGTGAATGATCCGAAGAAGGAAGAGATGGTCTTCACCATCTATCGTACAGAATGACCAGAAAGGCAAAATGGATCGTCTCATTACTGGCGGCACTGATTGGTGTCGTCCTTGTCTTTAGCGTGATGTATCGATTCACCATCGGTCATACAGAGAATCAAAAAGAAAAGCTCGTCGAAACGGCGATGGCACGATTGGCTGAAGAATCTCCAGACGCGAGAGTGGGTCAGGGAGAACTGTTCAATGGGACAGAGGCATATGTCGTCTTCCCAGAAGTAGACGGAAAGTCCATTTGGTTTGTCCCATTGGATAAAAAGCTGGAGATCGAGCAACGAGAAATCGGTGAAGTGGACGCTACTGACGTCTGTTCGAAGTCTGTTGAGGAGACAGGCGGACAACTGGTCAGCTGTAAGATTGGTTTTGACGAACGGGCACTCATCGAAGTGGTCACGAAAGCGGATGCGTCTTATACGTATTCGTACTATACGCTTCAGACCGGAGAATTTATTCGACGGGTCCAATTGACCGATCAAATGTAATGAATTAGAGGGGGATTATGATGGAACATCTATTAGCGAAACGTGTAAAACAACTCACGCCATCGACTACCTTGGCGATCACAGCTAAGGCGAAGGCACTGAAAGCTTCAGGCAAAGATGTCATTGGTCTCGGCGCGGGTGAACCTGATTTCAACACACCAGAACGAATCATCGATGCTGCTTGTCAAGCCGCTCGAGATGGAGACACAAAATACACGCCATCTGGCGGGACAGTCGCGTTGAAAGATGCCATCATTGAAAAGACGAAACGCGATAGTGGATTGTCGTTCGAACGCAACGAGGTGATGGTGGCTTCAGGTGCGAAACATGCCCTTTACGCTTTGTTCCAAGCTATTCTAGATGAAGGGGACGAAGTGATTGTCCCAGCCCCATACTGGGTCAGTTACCCGGAACAAATCAAATTGGCGGACGGGGCACCTGTCTTGGTCGACACGAATGAAGAGACGTCATTTAAATTGACGCCAACGCAACTCGAGAGTGCGATCACTGCTCGTACGAAGGCAGTCATCTTGAACAGCCCATCCAATCCGACGGGAATGATTTATACGAAAGAAGAGCTACAGGCACTCGCCGATGTCGTTCTTCGCCACAATCTTCTCGTCGTCAGTGATGAGATTTACGAAAAGTTGATTTACGGTGATGCGTCGTTCGTATCGATTGCGACCCTTCCGAATATGCGTGAACGCACCATCATTATCAATGGTGTCTCGAAATCTCACGCGATGACAGGTTGGCGAATCGGATATGCCGTTGGGGACGCAAAAATCATCGGGGCGATGACGAACTTGGCCTCACACTCGACATCCAACCCGACATCTGTCGCACAAGCGGCTGCGGTAGAGGCATACAATGGACCACAAGAAGATGTGGAAATGATGCGTCAATCGTTCGAGGAACGACTTGAAATCGTCTACGACCGTCTCGTCAAAATTCCTGGCATCACGTGTTTGAAGCCGCAAGGTGCATTTTACTTATATGCCAACGCGAAGGTCGCGGCCACAGAGAGTGGCTATGACACTGTCGATGCTTGGTGTGAAGCTGTTCTTGAAGAAGCAAATGTGGCACTCGTGCCTGGTTCTGGCTTCGGACAAGACGATTACGTACGATTATCCTATGCAACTGAATTAAAACGCGTATTAGAAGCGCTCGATCGAGTGGAAGACTTCGTTACGAAGCGCGCTCGATAAGCGAAAGGATGGAAATGAACATGACAACTATTTCGATTAACCAATTTAAAGACTATGAAGGCCAATCTGTCCGTGTAGGCGCGTGGATTGCCAACAAACGTTCAAGTGGAAAGATTGCTTTCCTTCAATTACGTGACGGTAGCGGTTTTGCTCAAGCGGTCGTTGTAAAAGCTGATGTGGCGGAAGAGTTATTTACACTTGCCAAAGGGATCACGCAAGAAACGTCGGTTTGGGTCACAGGGAATGTCAAATCTGATGGTGGACGTACACCACTCGGATTTGAATTGGAAGTGACAGATTTAGAAGTGATTGCGGAATCGGTTGATTATCCAATCACACCGAAAGAACACGGAACGGAATTCTTGATGGACAACCGTCACTTATGGCTCCGTTCACGTCGCCAACACGCGATTATGAAAGTTCGTAACGAAATCATCCGTGCGACGTATGAATTCTTTAATAAAGAAGGATTCGTCAAAATCGATCCGCCAATCCTTACGAGCAGTGCACCGGAAGGGACGACAGAATTGTTCGAGACAGACTATTTCGGTCAGTCGGCCTACCTTTCTCAGACGGGGCAATTGTACATGGAAGCCGCGGCGATGGCCCTCGGAAAAGTATTCTCATTCGGTCCAACGTTCCGTGCGGAGAAATCAAAAACACGTCGTCACTTGATTGAGTTCTGGATGATCGAGCCGGAGATGGCATTTGTCGATCATGACATGAACCTCGAGATTCAAGAGCAGTACGTCTCATACATTGCACAGTCGGCACTTGCGAACTGTAAAAATGAATTGGAACTACTCGGACGTGACCTTGAGAAATTGGCACAAGTACAAGCGCCGTTCCCACGCGTTCGTTACGAAGATGCCATCAAGTTCTTGAAGGCAGAAGGATTCGATGACATTGAATACGGGGATGATTTCGGTGCACCGCACGAGACGGCGATTGCCAACGCACATGATCAGCCGGTATTCATCACGCATTGGCCAAAAGAAATCAAACCGTTCTATATGAAAGTAGACCCTGAGAACCCAGAACTCGTTCTGTGCGCAGACTTGATTGCTCCAGAAGGATATGGTGAAATCATCGGGGGATCTCAACGTGAGGACGACTACGATCGTCTAAAAGAAGAAATCATCAAAGAAGGTCTCGACGAAACGGATGCGTATGATTGGTACCTTGAACTTCGTCAATACGGTTCGGTCCCACACTCTGGTTTCGGACTTGGTCTCGAGCGTACAGTCGCATGGATCAGTGGAATCGAACATATCCGTGAAGCGATTCCATTCCCACGTTTATTAAACCGAATTCACCCTTAACGATTAATCGGGGAAGACGTCATGTCCTCCCCGATTGATGTGTCTTAGAAAGGAAGTGCGACATGGATGCACATCAATTGATTCAATTATTCGAACAAAGTCCGGTCGTCATTCCACGAAAGCTGTTCACCGATGCGAGACGCCTCGACTTGTCACCCGTCGAGTTCAGTCTGATTGTCCATCTTCTTGAAATGGCTGGGGAAGGCATCGTCATGCCGCTCCCGAGCGAGTTAGGGAAACGCTTGAATGTTTCGGAGAATGAGGCGCGATCAGTACTCCTCGGTCTATTGCAAAAAGAGTTGATCGCCATTGACGCTTCAAGTGATGGTGAGCGATATAGCCTATTGCCACTTTTCGAAGCGTTACAAGGGGAAGAGAAAGTTGCGCCCCAGCAGACACTGAATGAGAATATCATTCATACGTTTGAGCGGGAATTCGGAACGATCACCCCGTTCGAGATTGAACAAATCGTCGGCTGGATGACGGAAGATGGCTTTAGCGAGGAACTCATCATGGCCGCGCTTCGGGAAGCGAAACTTCGAAACGTGCGAAACTTCAAATACATGGACAAAATCCTGCGTGTTTGGCAAGATCATCATGTCGAATCGCTCGAGGATGTCGTGGAATATCAACGGAGGAATAAGTGATGTTGACGCGAGCACAATTACAGGAAGTGTCAGATACGATGAAGCAGATGTTCCCGGATGCTCATTGCGAGTTGACGCATCAAAATCCATTCGAATTGGTCGTCGCCGTCGCGCTCTCCGCACAAGCGACGGATGCGCTCGTCAACAAGGTGACACCAGGATTGTTTGAAGCGTTTCCGACTGTCGAGGCGATGGCAGCGGCTGACGTGTCTGAGATTGAGGCATTGATTAAACGGATTGGTCTGTACCGTAACAAAGCGAAGAATGTAAAAGCACTCTCAGAAAAAATTGTGAACGAGCATGGTGGAATTGTCCCTTCTGACCGAGCATCGTTGGAGGCGCTCCCTGGAGTCGGTCGTAAGACAGCCAATGTCGTCCTTTCTGTTGCATTCCATGAACCGGCGTTTGCGGTTGACACGCATGTGGAACGAGTATCCAAACGTCTCGGTATTTGTCGCTGGAAAGACAATGTCCGCCAAGTCGAGGATACATTAATGAAAAAGTTTCCACGCGAGGAATGGTCACAACTTCATCATCAATTCATCTTCTTCGGACGATATCATTGCAAGGCACAACGCCCAGGCTGTGAGGCATGCCCACTCTTGCATATGTGCCGTGAAGGAAAGAAACGAATGAAGTCACAGAAAGTCACCACATAAAAAACGCATCGACACGCAAGGTGTCGATGCGTTTTTGCTTAATGATTCCAAGGATGGTCGCTCCATTCGCGACGTTTTTTCGTGATCGGCACTTTTTTGAAGCCCCAGTTTCGGAAATCTTGGTCCGGACTTTCTTTACGGATGTAAATTTTGTCCTTAATGGCCTTAAAGATTCGGTTCTCGTCCCCATAATGGACGAACCGTGGTTTCACTTCAATCACGCCACGACGAACGCGAGAAAGTGGCAGACAGACAAGGTCCGCGATTTCTAACCCAGATTGATACATCGTGTTCTGCTTCTCAGAGAAGATGAAGCCTTTGATTTTTTGACGGCTCTTTTCAACGTCTAAATGAACGGTACCTGAGTTGAAAATATCAAAGAATGCTTTTTGAATCAGTAAGTTCTGATAATCGTCTCGGGATTCCAGGACGACACGGGCACTTACTGCCTCTGTTTCTTCTAAAAACGCATAGAATGACTTCATCAGGTGAGCGAATGCGACGACATACGGATCTTTGGGCGTCGAATAAAAGTCATGAAGCTTCTGTTTATCGACCTCGACACTGACGATTGTACAGTCGATTCCTCGCAAAAATTCAGGGAGTTTATCCCAAAAGTCGCGCAACATATCAATCGTGACCCCATCTTCTTTTCCGTAAGGATGTTCCGCTTTTAAAATTTCTTTTAAATGAAGTGGGATATGCTCCGTTTTGAACACATCTCGTTTGAACGCCTGAAGACGTCGTTTCAATTCACACGGTAGTCCAGTTTCGTCTGCATCGATTGAATACTTATATTCCATCAGCACGCCCGTCAAGTTAAATTGCGTGTTCCCCTTCGGCGTACCTGTCTCGTCGACGAACATGACATACTTCTTTCCACTTTCCATCCAATCCCTCCAAAACGGATTAACAGTAACGTCTTTAAGCATCCTATTTTATTTCCAAATGGTGATTTGGTCAATCTATTGCACAGGTATTGCACATTTTTTTCGAGAATGACATCAATTAGGTTTATCGGTGTGTCATCTTGGATAAACACTAAGGGTGCTATTATCATAGAAAAACAATCGGGATATACATAACGAGAGCTTTTCAATTTGGATACACAATCGCTTACATACTAGTTTAACATACGGGAGTTTGGTACGATATGTGTTGCGGTAAATCCACACAAGTGTCGACCGACAGAAGTCGACAATCAGACCTGAGACGGAAGGAACGAGTGGACCGACCTGTTAATATGTATGTATGGGGTGACGACATTGTTCCATTATCCAAACGGTAAAAAGGCAAACGTGACAAAGACAACAAAGGGGGAAGGAATTTCGAAGCAATCATCGAATTCTCAAACCTATGCGAATCGCGGAATGAACTTGGAGACGCTATTAAATGAAACGAATGAATTTTATCGGATTCATCAACGAGCCGTCATCCACAAAAAACCAACCCCTCTCCAAATCGTCAAAGTCGACTACCCGAAGCGAAGTGCCGCCAAAGTAACGGAAGCCTATTTCAAACAGGCATCTACGACCGATTACAACGGTGTTTATCGTGGCAGGTACATTGACTTTGAAGCGAAAGAAACGAATAATAAGACGTCGTTTCCACTCGGCAATTTTCATGACCACCAAATCGCCCACATGCGTGAGTGTGAACGTCATGGAGGGATTTGTTTTGTCATCATCCGCTTTAGTCGCTATAATACGCAATATGTATTGACCACCGAGCAACTTGTTCGGTGGTGGGAACAACGATTAACGGGGCGAAAATCGATTCCGCTCAGCTTTATCGAAAAGGAAGCGATTGAAGTTCCGACGAGAGCCTTACCGTCGATTGATTATTTGACGGTGCTCGATCAATGGCTCGATTGAATAGAAGGAGTGAACCATGAATGGAGCGAAGTAGGGTCGCACGTCGACAAGATTCGACGACGAATAAACGCAAAAAAACTGGGAAACAACCAAAGACGAAAAGTAAGAAACCGATGTGGAAACGCATCTTTTTATTAGGCTTCATGTTATTTATTGCTGCGGTAATCGCATTCGGCGCCTATACGGTATATGCCATTGCGACGGCACCAGAGCTAGATGAAGAAAAGCTTGTCGATACGTACCCGATTCAGTTGATTTCGGCTGAAGGAGAACCGCTCGAAGGGGCAGGTCAGATTCGCGAGTATGTCTCAATCGACGACATTTCTGAAGTGATGCAACAAGCGGTCGTGTCAATCGAAGACCGTCGTTTCTATGAGCATAATGGGATTGACTTACGTCGAATCGGCGGAGCCGTCGTTGCCAACTTGACAGACGGTTTCGGTGCGGAAGGTGGATCGACCATCACGCAACAATTGGTCAAGCAGTCATTCCTTTCGACAGATAAGAAGTTGAAACGTAAGCTGCAAGAACAATGGCTCGCACTCAAACTCGAGCGTGAGTATACGAAAGAACAGATTTTAGAGATGTACTTGAACAAAAACTATTACGGTAGTGGTGGATATGGTGTGCAAACTGCATCGAAACGTTACTTCAACAAGCCGGTCTCTGAGGTCAATTATCAAGAGGCCGCGATTCTTGCCGGTCTCCCACAACGTCCAAGTGCCTATGATCCAATCAATGGTGATCAGGAGTTGACCCGCTACCGTCAAGAGCAAGTCCTGTCTGCGATGAAACGTGACGGACATATTTCTGAGGAACAGTACAATGAGGCACTTGATGTCGCCATTGCTGACGTCATCTCACCTGGTGAAGAGACGGAAGAAGAAGCGTTCACACGTGCGATTTATTCACGAGTCCAAGCCGAGCTTGAAGAAGATTACGGTCTAGAACAGTCAGACATTTATGGAACAGGTTTAAAAGTCTATACGTCTATCAACAAAGAGTTGCATACAAAATTCAATAGTGACATTAAATCGGATAACGTGAACATTCCAGGCGGAAGCTTCCCGGCCGACGAACTCCGCATGGGTGCAACGGTATTGAATACGAAGACTGGTGAAATTGTCGCGATCATCGATAGTCAACAGGCAAAACAAGGTGACAAATCGTATCGTGATTATTCGAATGAAAAACGTCAAATCGGTTCGACGGCCAAACCGATCTTTGATTACGGTCCAGGAATCGAGAACGGACAATGGTCGACAGGGAAGATCTTACTCGATGCACCGCTCGAGGGGTCCTATAAACCAAACAACTATTATCAAGAATATCGTGGTCAAAACACGATGCGGTATTTCTTAACGATTTCAGGGAACACACCTGCTGTTCGAGCTTTCCAAGAAGTTCGTGATGAATTTGGTCAAGGGGCCATCGAGTCCTTTGCAAAAAACCTCGGCGTTGAACCGATGTACGCCGGAGAGGAAGTATTAGAAGCGAACGCCCTCGGTGCCGCTGAAGCGAGCACGACTCAAATGGCAGCGGCATATGCTGCCTTTGGGACGAATGGAATGTATACAAAACCGCATTTGATTCAAAAAATTGAATTCAATGACGGTTCAAGCATCAATTCGCCAATCAAAGCGAAGCAGGCAATGGAAGACTATACGGCATACATGTTGACGGACATGCTTCGTGATGTCGTGAGCGGTGCGAACGGGACGTATGAACCCGGTGCCTTCCCTTGGGACGTGGCAGGTAAGACGGGAACGACCAACGATGAGCAAGACAAGTGGTTTACTGGATATACGACGGACTACTCGATTTCCGTTTGGACGGGTAAAGTGAGCGGTGCTAGTGAGACTGCTAATAAACCGAACTACGCCCAATACTATTTCGAGTACATGATGCAACAAGTGACGAATGCGACGGGACAACCGGATCGATTCCAACGTCCGGACTCAGTCTTGTCACTTGGCAATGAACTCTATGTAAAAGGGACAAAACCAAAAGATCTTCAACCTGAGAAGTTGGTTGCTCCGACTGGGGCAAGTGTCAACTATGACGAAGAAGCCCAAACTGGTTCTGTCTCATGGTCATACGATTTCGATGGTGCGCAAGCAGATGGCTATACGGATGTCACGTTCACAGTGACACAGAAGTCAGCTGACGGAAGTGAGCAAGTCGTCGGAACGACCGGGGAGACGAGTGTAAATATTGCAAACTTGGCCGAAGGAGACACAACGTTTACCATTGTCGCGAATGCAACGAACCCGTTGACGGGTGAGCAGCAATCGGCACCGGCGCAAGCGAGCTACTCAATCGAACCGAAAGAAGAGCCAAAGGAAGAAGAGGAAAACCCTTCTGACGAGGAAAATTCCGAAGATGAACCATCAGACGAAAATAACGGGAACGGGAATGAAAACGGAAATGGTAACGGAGACGGAAACGGAGAAGATACCACCGGCGAACAAACTCCTGATGAACCGGCAACGGATGAAGGTTCTGGCGAAGGAACAGACGAACCAACTGACGGAGATGATTCAGGAACTCCGTTAGAGGGACAATCCAATGGTGAATCGTCTGACACGAATCGTGGAAATGGCAATTCAAACAATGGGAATAACTAAGGAAAGCAGGGCGACATTGTTCGCCCTGTTTTTCGTTTGACTTTGCTATAATGAAAAGAAAGGGAACAGGATGGTGACACATGGTTCAACTCTCTTTAAAACGCAAGATGAAAGTACTACTTGTCATAGATCGACTGCAAGACGATGATTTCGGCGTGCCTCTCGGTGGACATCTCGGGTTAAAGCTTTCACATGTGCTCTTAAAAGAGTCGATACCGTTTGGGCGTCTCATCCAGGACCAAACCGTCGCCGAAGCGATCGGACATGCTTACTTGAAACGAATCGGAGTCGAGACCATGTTCACGGGCGAAGAATCCTATTATCCGGAACTTCTTCGTGGCAACCGTCAACTCAGCTCAACAAACGAAGATTATTATAAAACGGTGCAACGCTACGTCAAACATCTTTTAGCGGTTCATTCAAAATGTACGAAACTACATACCATCGTCTTGTTCGGACGGTCGACGCAACGTCTGTTTTCAGATGCGCTCATCCGCCTCGAAGAAGAGAATGAGCATGTCGCTGCTACATTTAACGAGATGGCCATCTTTCAGATGCCCGCCGTATCGAGAGTGGTACGAGATGAACGGATTCATCAAATCCGACAAGTCGTAGCGGATCTTGCCCCTTCGAATGCGTAATGAAAGAAGGTGACTGGATGCGAAAATCTCGCTCTGTCGAAGAAATGATCAAACAACTAAAAGACGATCCAGGTTTTTCAAACCACGTACGTCATTGGCACACGGTCGACGCTCGTCCGGCACAATATGCCCCAATTCCAGAACAAGTGCCTGAACAATTGGCGAATGTACTTAAGAATCGAGGAATCGAGCAGCTGTACACGCATCAAGCCGAGGCTGTGAAACAAACGGCGGGTGGTCATTCGACGGTCATCGTGACACCGACGGCTTCAGGAAAAACGCTTTGTTACAACTTGCCCGTCCTATCGAAGATGATTGAAAAACCTACAGCCCGTGCGCTTTATCTTTACCCGACAAAAGCACTCGCGCAAGATCAAAACAGTGACTTGATGGAGATGGTCGAAGCCCTTGAAGGGAATTTACGATGCTTCACGTATGATGGAGACACTTCACCTGCGGCACGAACAAAAATCCGCGATGCGGGGAATATCGTCATCACGAATCCGGATATGCTACATTCCGGGATCTTACCTCATCATACGAAATGGATTCGTCTTTTTGAGAACTTAGAATATATCGTCGTCGACGAACTCCATACGTATCGTGGCGTATTTGGAAGTCATGTGGCGAACGTGTTTCGACGCTTGAAGCGAATCTGTGCCTATTATGGCAGTCATCCGAAATGGATCATGACCTCAGCGACCATCGCGAACCCGCTTGAACTTGCCGAGCTATTGACGGAAGAAGAAGTCGTTTTAATCGATCGGAACGGGGCACCTCAAGGGAAGAAACATCTTGTGTTCTACAACCCGCCTGTCGTCAACGAAGCACTCGGAATTCGTCGAAGCGCGACGCTCGAGACGAAACGAATCGCCTCGAGGCTCGTGGAAGCGAACATTCAAACGATTGTATTTGCGCGGTCGCGCGTACGTGTCGAGGTGCTATTGACCTATTTGCAGGAATTGACACGTCGGGAGCTCGGACCAAAGTCTATTGTCGGTTACCGTGGCGGCTATCTTCCATCTGAACGTAGAGAAATCGAACGGCGGTTACGGAACGGGGAAATCAAGGCGGTCGTCTCGACAAACGCGTTGGAGCTCGGTGTCGATATCGGCCAACTGCAAGCGTGTGTCTTAAATGGGTATCCTGGAACGGTCGCTTCCTTATGGCAGCAGGCTGGTCGGGCCGGACGCCGCCATTCAGAATCACTCGTTGTATTTGTCGCATCCTCGTCATCACTCGATCAACTCGTCGTCGAACAGCCGGACATGATTTTAGAACGTTCACCGGAAGCGGCCCGGCTTGACCCGAATAACTTGATTATTTTAGTGGACCATATGAAATGCGCCGCATTCGAGTTGCCTTTTCAAAAAGGAGAGCGATTCGGAACGGTCGATACGGAAGATATATTAGAGTTTTTGACGGATGCTCACGTCTTGCATGAACGGGCTGATAGATATTATTGGATGACGGATTCATTTCCGGCTCATGACATCTCGCTTCGGACGAGTGATCAAGAAAATGTCGTCATCGTTGATCAGACGGCAAAACATCAAGTCATCGGTGAAATGGACACGTTCAGTGCCATGACGTTGTTACATGATGAAGCGATATACTTACATGGAGCCGAGCAATATCAGGTCGAAAAACTCGATTTTGAGGAGAAGAAAGCGTATGTTCGCCGAGTTGACGTCGACTACTACACAGATGCGAATTTAGCCGTTGAACTGAAGGTGCTTGAAGAGAATAAGACAGATGGAGCGAAGACGTTTGGTGAGGTATCGGTCATCGCGATGGCCACTTTGTTCAAGAAAATAAAATTTGGGACGCATGAGAACATCGGGTCGGGCCCGATTCATCTACCGGAGCGAGAGCTGCATACGACAGCGACATGGTTCACGTTGGATGAGCGATTCGCCTACTCGGAGGCGGACCTCGAAGATCAACTTGAAGCGGTCAGTGATTTGATGAGACGGCTTGCACCACTCTATCTCATGTGTGACACGCTTGATTTATTCACAACGATTCAGATGAAGTCGACACATACGAGTAAGCCGACCGTCTATCTGTATGACCGCTATCCTGGAGGAATCGGGCTCAGCGAGGCGCTCTTTAAAGATGCAGACATGGTGCTTGAAGCGGCAGAACGGACGGTATCCGACTGTCCGTGTGAGAGCGGATGTCCCCGTTGTGTCGGCATGGTTGGATACGGTGACTTCAAGCAGCAAGTCATTCGCCAGTTGCAAGGATTGAAAGGAACGATATGAAAGCTAAACTATCTAGATTAATCAAAACGAACGAACCTGCCCCAAAAGCTAGTGTTGCGACCCCTGACGAAGTGGAGCAACAAAAGTGGAAGGATCATGGGGGCGAGATTTTAACGTTTGAGGGGGAATGGTGCGTCCGGATCCGGAAGACATATCCCCTTGATGAGGTGTATCACGACTTCGAGTTTGGAGAAGCAGGACAGATGATGGCTCGAACCGAGCATCCGTTTTTCGCCGTCGACTTAGACCCCGACCAAGTCCTGTTCATGGATACGGAGACGACCGGTTTACGTGGGTCTGGAACGTCGATTTTTTTAATCGGGTTTGCACGGATTCGTGCGGAACAACTTGAAATGATTCAATACGTGTTACCTCATCCGGCGTTTGAAACCGCCTTTTACTATCATTTCTTGCAAGACATCGGAGATGAGGTACGATTCGTCACCTATAACGGGAAGTCATTTGATTGGCCTCAAATCAAGACGAGACACACGTTCGTCAAATCACGGGTGAAACAATTACCTTCAGTGGGTCATGTCGATTTACTTCACGCTGCAAGACGATTGTTAAAACCGAGGCTAGAATCAGTATCATTAAAAGCGGTCGAAGCATACTTTGGTCATGAACGAAGGGATGACCTTCCTGGCTTCTTGGCACCGATGCACTATTTTCAATACGTCAAAGAGCGGAATCCAGAAATATTGCTGCCGGTCCTTGAGCACCATCATGCGGACTGTTTAAGCCTCGTCTCGTTGTATACGCGTCTCAGTCAGCTTGTCACGACCCCGGTAACTGATTTCGGAGAGGAACGTGCCCACTGGCTACATGACCTTGGCGAACAAGATCAAGCGCTGAGGGAGTTTGAGCAACTCCCGAGTCCATCGAAGCGTGCCATCATGCGGCAAGCGATGTTATTAAAACGAGCTGGACGATTCGAGGAGGCCATTCCGCTGTTTGAATCGATTCATACGATTGAAGGGTACGTCGAACTTGCCAAATATGCAGAGCATAAACAAAAGGACGTGGCTTTAGCGATGGATTACACGGAGCGAGCGTTAGAGATTCTTGATCAAAAGCGGACGGTGTTACGTCAAACGATGCAACGCGAGAAAGATGCGTTAGAACATCGCCGTGCTCGCCTAGAAAGGAAGCGAACATGAAAGTAGTAGCCGTCACAGGATATCGTCCTCATGAACTCGGTATCTTCAAAGCGGATCATCCGGGTATTGAAATCATTCAAGAAGCTTACCGGAAAAAGATACTTGAAGTCATCGAATTAGGTGCTGAATGGTTCATATTTAGTGGAACGAATGGTTGTGAATTGTGGGCCGGACAAGTATTGTTAGAGTTAAGAGAAACATATCCGATTAAAATCGCCGTATTTCCGCCGTTCTTAAACATGGATGAGCGCTATAAACCATTCGAACAAGAACTATTTGTGCAACTGCAACTCGAGGCAGACTTTTTTGAGCCGCTGACACAGCGTCCATACGAAGACCCGAGTCAGCTACGGGCAAAAACAGCGTTCTTTTTAGATAAAGCAGAAGGATTGATCACCTTGTATGACGAAGAAACGGAAGGAAGTCCCCGGTTTCTAGTCGATGGGGCTCGGCGAAAGCCGAACATGGAAGTTTTCTTGATCACACAAGAAGACTTACGAGTCATTGAAGAAGAAAAACAATGGGAACAACAATGGGAGTGATATGATGCAAACGGAATTAACAGCAGAAGCGATTTATAAACAAGAATTCAAGACCGCGTTACGTGGTTATTCACAAGAAGAAGTCGATCAATTTTTAGATGTCGTCATTCGCGATTATGAAAAAATGGCGAAAGAAATCGAGCGTCTTCAAAAAGAAAACGACTCGTTGCGACGGGAACCTGCGCCTGTATCGGAACCGGCTAAACCAGCACAGCCGGTTGCTTCAAATTATGACATGTTACGCCGAATTTCAAATCTTGAAAAAGCGGTCTTTGGAAAGCAAGTCGGTCCAAGCGAATAACGAATAGGGGGTGGAGTCCATGTTGCAAGTGTTAACGGCCACGGAGAAACAACCAGTCAAACAACAGACAAAAAAGCTGTTTCGTGTGAAAGAAGAAGTGATGAAAGCACCAACCTGCTATACAGATCGTCTCGTCGAAAACATCAGACAAACATGCCGATTTGATTGGATGATGATTGAACAAGTCAAATTAGGGGATGATCTCGTTCATTACGTGCTCGTCGGACCTAAAGGCGTATTCTTGATTCAATTAAATCGAACTCCAGCCCCCGTCCATATGACGAACCGTGAATGTCGAACCGAGACCTCGATGGGGTGGAAACAGGTTTATCCTCATCCTGTCACGGAATTAGAACGGATGACCAAACAGGTGCGGTCACGATTAAAAAAAGAGTGTAATCAAGCAATTCCCGTCTATTCGTTTTTAATTTTCCCGGAAACGGAACGATTGAAGTTAGAACGAATTAAGGCGAATTGTGGAGATTCATTCGCTCTAGTGGATCAAGTGATCAATAAAAAGAACCTTGAGACGTTGACAGAGCCGCTCGTCAAACAAATCGCTTATTATTGTTCTGAGCGACAAGTACATAAATAAGATGAAGGCCGAATGATTGTATTCGGCCTTCATCTTATTTTAAAAGTTCTCTTGCTTTTGCCGCATCATCTCGGTGAACGAACAGTGCAACGCGATCGTCCAAGTTTTTTGCGAGCGGCTTTAATAGTTTACCGGTCGGTAGTCCTTGTTCCACACGACAGGTGATGCCCTGCTCGGTCAAATAATGATAATCACCTAATAGTTCTTCACCTTGTTTCCCGAATGCTTCACCGAAACGAACCCACTTTAAGTTGCGAATTGTCCGAATCGAGACCAAAATGACAAACAAAATGGCGAGTACGATGATCAATAATGTTTCCAATGCCTTCAACCCCTTCTTTACACAAGTTTAATGGTGTGGCGAGTTGAAAGCAATATGGAGCGAACGGTATACTGAAATGGAAAAGAGGGGATGAAATGAAAAAACCGATTCAATCGAGACGAGAGGCGATCTCACTCCTAGAAAATCAGCAAGTACTCTATATTCGAATTCATAACGGACAAACGGGTATGATCAAATCGACAGAGGAAGGTATCATCGTGGCCATTCCAAATGAAGAGACAGATCAAATCGATTTCCGAAAATTAGAAGATATCGAGGCGTTTGAAGCGTTTTACGATTTGACGCTCTCGAAACCAGGTATTCTATATGTAAACGTTGAATAGTCATGACATGGAGAGCTTCACCCATTCGGTGAGGCTCTCCATTTATACACCTTTAAGAGGAAGGCAGCCAGACGGCCAACTTGTCCTGTAACGGCTTTAAGCGAACATGATGTTGCTTATGCAACAAATAACCGTCTGGACGAATGACTAATATGCCACGTTTCATAAAAAGTGATTTGGCTAGTTCGTTTCCTTGATCGAAAAACGGGCGACTCGTCCTAGTTAAGGTAATCGTTTGAATGAACGGCTGGTTCTTGTTCAAATAGTCATAAATGGACGTCAAATCACGTTTCCCGTCGTCAAATACGAGCACTTGAAACCGTCCGTCCGCGATTTCGGATATTTTTGTCCGAAACCCGTCATCCGTTCGTAAAATCTCAGTCTCCGGAAAGATCTTTCCTTCCGCGACGCGACGAAACGGTAACCGAAGCGCATTCGGATACGATAAATGGAGCTGAGAAATCCGTTCGGTGATTTTTTGGTTGACGAGATTGACGCGAGTGAAGACATCCGCACCGATTGCTTGGAACGGCAAAAGCATCGGGAGGGTCGTCTGCAACATCTCCGTTGCGATATTCGTCGTCTGTAGCACATTGCGGGCAACATGTTCGCGCTCGTCCCGATAGGTGGACACGACGTGATGGGGAGCGCCAGTTTTGAGATGTAACCACAGTTTCCAACCTAAGTTGAAGGCATCCGCTATCCCGGTGTTCATCCCTTGTCCGCCGACCGGGGAGTTAATATGTGCCGCATCCCCCATGAGAATGATGCGATTATGGATGAACGTATCGACCATGCGATTGTGCACACGGAATAAAGAGAACCATTCAACATCGTGAATATGGACCGGCATATGACTGCGTTGCTCCACCAATTCTTGAAGTTCCGATTCTTGGAATGATTCATCCGTT
Organism: Exiguobacterium sp. s163; assembly: GCF_018617135.1. Classification (GTDB taxonomy): domain Bacteria; phylum Bacillota; class Bacilli; order Exiguobacteriales; family Exiguobacteriaceae; genus Exiguobacterium; species Exiguobacterium profundum. The sequence continues at coordinate 250,678 of NZ_JACSJN010000004.1, read as the reverse complement.
CTCAAGTTTCCCGTGATACGAATTGTTTCATCCGTGAGCGGGAAGACTTCAAGCACTCCTCGATCCGAAAAAAAGATATGAACCTCTTCCCGGGATATCGGCCAATCCGCCTTTAAATCGGCTAACACCCAAGCCTCTTTAAATGATTTACCGCTAAACGGAAGGGCGAGCATCCGACGAACCGAGCTGTTTGCTCCATCGGCGGCGACAACATATTTCGCTTCAACGGCACGAGTCACCCCATCAGTCGCGGTCAAATGTGCGATGGTACGGGATGGATATTGGGTAATGGATGACAAGGTTTCCCCACGCTTCACAACATGTCCATGGTTTCGTAGGGCACGTTCCAAAATCTCTTCGGTTTCATTTTGACGTAACAACGTCACGAACGGATAAGGGGTCACAAGTTTGGAGAACTCAAGCTTTGCTGTCCACTGTCCCGAAAAATATAGATTCCCCCGCTCGATTGTTCGGGCACGCTCTAGCACTTCTTGCGCAACATCTAAACGAGAAAACACTTCGATGGTCCGCGGCTGGATCCCGATGGCTCGTGAATTGTCCGACGGGGTCGTCTTACGATCAATGATTTGAAAAGATACGCCATATCTGGCTAAGGTGAGTCCGAGCGTCAGGCCGGTTGGTCCGGCACCGACAATCAATACATCCACTTGTTCGTCCACGCTGATCAACTCCTATCATTAATAATGATATTTCCGACATTGGCAGCGACTAAACGAAAAGTAGGGTATAGAACGATATATGATATTCGATGATGGAAGGTGAGTGAGCATTGTGCAGCCATGGATCACAGAAGAAAAAATTCGAGATAGTTTTACAATGGATGAAGATTATGAACAGACAGCGGCAGTGTTAATCCCACTCGTTCAAATCGATCAGGAATGGCACGTCGTGTTTGAGGTACGCGCCCACACGATGCGGCAGCAACCTGGGGAGATTTCATTTCCAGGGGGACGCCTTGAAAAAGGAGAAACACCCGTAGAAGCGGCAATCCGAGAAACATGCGAAGAGTTAGAGATTTCTGCAGATAAAGTAGAAGTCGTAGGCAAATTGCGACCGCTTGCTACGCCTCATCGTCAATTGATTTATCCGTTTGTCGGAATTCTATCGGAAGTACCGAGTGTGGAAGGGACGGATGAGGTCGATCATTTGTTTACCGTACCGATTTCTACCTTGCTCATGATTGATCCATTCCACGGAGAGATGGAATGGACAATGAGTCCGGATCAAAATATTCCGTTAGATCGATTGGCGAATGCTAAAGCGTACAAGAAACGGGTAATTAAAATGAAAGAACCTTTTTATGAACATGAAGACTACATCATTTGGGGACTTACTGGAAAATTCTTGACACAATTTATTAAACGGATAAAAGAAAACGTATTCAAACGGTTATAATTTCGTTATAATGATAGAAACAAATTTAGATTGGAAGTGAATGGGTGTGTCTGAAGAATTCCTCGTAGGTGATATCGTGAAGTCGACTCGTGAAGGATGGGTCGCTGAAGTGACCGCCGTACTGACCAATACTGTGATCGGTGACGTCTCAATCATGGAAGAGTTTCAACAGCTCGGACTCGAGTTCGAGAAACAAGTTTTACTAAAATCAGAATTGGAATTGATTGAACGCGCCAGCTGACCTTTTTCTGAAAGGGATGATTCAGATGTCCATTGACAAAAAAGTACGTGAATGGCAAGAGGCGGGTTTATTGGATGAAGCGACAGGGTTAAAACTAGTCGACTATGAACATAAACGACGGGCGGCTAGTGAGCAACATGATCACAAGCCGCCCGTTTTGGTCATTGTCGGATCCATTTTGTTGGCTCTTAGCCTTTTCAGTTTCGTCGCAGCCAACTGGCAAGCGATTCCTGACCTTTTGAAAATCGGTTTGTTTCTTTTATTTATGGTTGGATTTTATGTGTTTGCCGAGCGGGTTCGCTTAAAAACCCCAAGATATGTCACGCTGTTACGTGTACTAGGGTTCGTTTTCTTTATCGCGACCATGGCGGTCATTTTCACGACGTATAACCTGTCTGGCCAATTGACTCTATTGTTCTGGATTATCTTTGCGATGGCAGTACTTCATCGCATCTCGTATGAGCATGTCATATTCTCTATGATCACCGCAATCGCTGCATTTTTAGCCATCACCAATAGTTTCGAAAGCATCGGGCTGATTTTGATTGGGATTGCTCTAATCGTGACATGGGTGTGGTTCCATTTCGTCGATGAATCGTTGGACCGCACGTTTGCCTGGCTAACCTTTTATGGCCTTCTCAATATTTTCGGCCAGTATATCGATTATGAGGGAAGACTGTGGCCGCTTTGGTCACTCGTCATCTTGCATGTATTGCTCTTGTTCTATCGAAAACAAGCCGCATGGCAAGCAACGTATCTGTTCACTGCGGCCGTTCTATCAATTGGTTATTTAATTAACGTGACAGAAAGTTGGCTCTCCCAAAGACCGCCTTCTGTCATTGAAGCGACACTTTTGTCGGTGGCACTCGTTGCCGTCTATTTGATTCACAGACGAAACGACCTTCTCTGGGTAAGTTTCCTTGCAGTCATCCCATTTGCACTTTTTGAAGATTCAGGAGTTTTACTGGCGGTCATCATCGAGGTGATTGCACTTACGTACTTGATTCGCCAAGACGTGACACGACAACCGACAATATTCGCTTTCATCTATTTCTTAATCGTTCAAATGACAATTTACTTTATCTACGTATGGGACCGGCTCGATATCTCACTCTTCTTCTTGATTGGTGCGTTAATCGTCTTTGCGTTGTCACTCGCATTATGGTGGCGTAATCGAACGAGAGGGGATGTGACGACATGAAACGGTTTTCTGTTTGGGTGATCCCGGTTGCCCAAGTCCTGATTGCAATCGTCTTTGTGGTACTTGTTTATGCTATTTCGTGGGTCGGAGAGACGTACACGTTTAAAGGGTCTTCGTTCGAGCCATATGATCCTTATTTTGGAGATTCCATCTATCTCGAATATGATGCCTTCAAAGGAAGACAAGATGTCGAAACCGGAACGGTCTATGTGTCCTTTAAAGAAGGGGAAGAGGGCTATGCTGTCATCGATCGAATTGAGTCAAAACCGTTTTTTGGTGGTATTCGGGCAAACTATTATGATCGACTTCTTTATATAGAAGAAATGGGTTCGTATCGTGTGTCTCAAAATGAGATAGATGCCATAAAAGGAAAGCAATCGTTCACGGTTCAAGTTGATGTCGCACCGTGGGGGATGCTCAGAATGTATGAAATTGAGTCAAATGAATAAGATTTAATCATGACAGGAAGATTACAGGTTTGTTACACGGCTGATTGTAACGAATCTGTAATTTTTTTGTGAACATAAGGAATACCAACGTTTTTTTCAATTATTACAATCTGTAACCACTTTTTTTGCCATATGTCAGGAATGTTTCACTTCGATAAAATCACTACTTTGACGGGACTTGTCGTGGTAAATTAACATCTGTTCGTTACATAACGAGAAAGGTGATGACCTTACTACGATGAAATTATTAAAATATATGATCGTCATTGGAGCTACGATGATGGGGCTGTTCACATTCATGGATCAGGCAGATGCTGCTCAAATCGGAATCGGGACAGAACAGAAAATCGTACAAAACCCGCTTGAACTAGAACGACAAGCAATTGAAGAAGAACGACAAAAAGAAATCGCCCGCCAAAAGAAACTTGCTGAAGAAAAACGTATCGCAGAAGAGAAGCGGATCGAAGCAGAACGTCTTGCAGAAGAGAAAGCAAAAGAAGAAGCCGAGAAAGCAAGACTTGCGAAACTTGAAGCAGAACGAAAAGCGGAAAAGGAGCGAAAAGCAGCGGAACAGGTAACAGCTGCAAAAACGTCGACTTCAGCTACGCAAACAGTCAGTGCGACACCGGTATCTACATCTAAAAAGGTTATTACAGTCGAATCGACGGCTTATTCAAATGATGTTGCAGATAATAAGGCATACGGCGGTCGTGTATTAACGGCCACGGGTCATGATGTGACCGACTCGATTTATTATAACGGGATGCGAATTATCGCAGTCGACCCAGCCATCATCCCATTAGGCTCTAAAGTCCATATTCAAGGTGTCGGTGATGCGATCGCCCTTGATACAGGTGGCCGAATCAAAGGTCATATCGTCGATTTATTAGTCGATTCAAAACAGGACGCGATCCAATGGGGGCGTCGACATATTGAAGTAACGCTATACTAAAAATCAGGTTCTCCAATTAGGAGAGCCTTTTTTTGTTTAACAAAGTAGAGAAACGGGCAAAATAATATTTGAATTTCCATTTTGGAAATAGTTGAGGAGGGATCAGGTTGATTGAGTTTCGTGATGTATCAAAACGTTATGAAGACGGGACGTTAGCCGTCAAAGACTTGAGTTTAACTGTAGAAAAAGGAGAAATATTTGTATTGATCGGTCCTTCAGGTTGTGGCAAGACCACGACGATGAAAATGGTGAATCGATTAATCGATCATACGGATGGGAAAATTTTAATCGATGGAAAAGAAATCTATCAATTCGATATTTTTGAACTACGCCGTAATATCGGTTATGTACTCCAACAGATTGCATTATTCCCTCACTTAACTGTGGAAGAAAATATTTCTGTCGTACCGGAATTATTAAAGTGGAAAAAAGACCGAACAAAAGAGCGAGTGACCGAATTAATGAAAATCGCCGGACTGGACCCGAAACTTCGCTCGAAGAAGCCAGCAGAATTATCAGGAGGACAACAGCAACGCGTCGGCGTATTGCGTGCCTTAGCTGCAGACCCTGACGTCATCCTTATGGACGAACCCTTTTCTGCGCTTGATCCGATCAGCCGTGGTCAATTGCAAGATGACATTAAACGATTAAATGATGAGCTCGGGAAAACCATTTTATTTGTCACACACGACATGCAAGAAGCGATGAAGCTTGGTGATCGCATCGCGTTGATGCGTGACGGGGAACTCATGTTGATCGGTACGCCTGAGGAGATATTGGCGAGTGAAGACCCATTCGTCTTAGAATTTACACAACGCGGAAGAGGTGAGCTAGATGCTTGAGACGTTCCAAAATAGACAAGGACAGCTTGTCGAGGCACTGATTGAGCACTTACAGCTCTCTGTCGTATCGCTTTTGATTGCCGTATTGATTGCCGTACCATTGGGAATCTGGCTGACGCGCCGTAAGAAAATCGCCGAAACCGCCATTGGTGTCACTGCGATTATTCAAACGATTCCGTCGCTTGCCTTACTCGGATTAATGATTCCGCTCGTTGGAATCGGGGCATTACCTGCCATTATTGCGCTTGTCTTATATGCGCTCCTACCTATTTTACGAAACACGTTCACCGGTTTAAACGAAGTGGATAAATCGTTGCTTGAAGCCGCTCGAGCTTGTGGGATGAAGCCGAATCAAAGTTTGATGAAAGTTGAACTTCCGCTTGCTTTACCGGTCATCATGGCTGGTATACGGACCGCGATGGTTCTGATTGTCGGTACGGCGACGCTCGCTGCTTTAGTCGGAGCAGGTGGACTCGGTACGCTGATTTTGCTCGGGATTAACCGGAATGACAATTACTTAATTTTACTCGGGGCCATCCCGGCCGCGATTTTGGCACTCTTATTTGACTTCTTGTTGCGTCAGATGGAAGGTGCGACGGCGACTCGAAACAAGGCGAAATTGATTGCTGTTTCTACTGTCCTCGCCTTGGTCATCGTCACACCGCTCGCGTTCGGTCGTTCGCAAGAAACAGACTTAGTCGTTGCCGGAAAACTTGGTCCTGAGCCAGAGATTTTAATGAATATGTATAAATTATTGATTGAAGAAGAAACGGATTTGACTGTATCTGTGAAACCGAACTTTGGGGAAACAACATTCGTATGGGGGGCCCTCCAATCAGGGGATGTCGATATTTACCCTGAATTCACTGGGACCGCACTCGCGAGTCTCGTCAAAGAAACGCCTGAGTCAAACGATGCCGGTGAAGTGTACGAGCAAGCAAGAGAAGCGCTTGCTGAAGATGGATATGTGATGCTCGAACCGATGAAATTTAACAACACGTATGCACTCGCGATTCCACGTGATTATGCAGAAGCGGAAGGCATTACGGCCATTTCTGATTTACGGAATGTCGAGTCGGACATCAAGGCCGGTTTCACGCTTGAATTCACGGACCGTGAAGACGGATACCCAGGACTTCAAAACGAGTATGGGCTTGATTTCCCATCTGTCGTCTCGATGGAGCAAAAACTGCGTTATCGTGCCATCTCACGAGGAGATGTCAATTTAGTAGACGCCTATGCGACGGACCCTGATATTGCCGAGAACGACCTGGTCGTCTTAGAAGACGATCGTCAATTCTTCCCACCATACCAGGGAGCGCCACTCATGAAGGAAGAGACACTTGAAGAGTATCCAGAAATCGAGGATGCGCTCAATCAGCTCGCAGGTAAAATCACAGACGAACAAATGTCTGAATTGAATCGACGGGTCGCGTACGGAAATGAACGCGCGTACGATGTAGCGAAAGACTTCTTAGAACAGGAAGGATTACTATGAGAGCTTTGATTATTTCGAATCCGAAGTCCGGTACGAGCGAAACGATGCTCGGCGAAGTCATCGGAACGATTGAATCGCTCTATGAAGAAATCATCATCAAAAAGACACAGGAAATCGGGGACGCGCTCCGATTAGCCGAAACAAGTGAATCGTTCGACCATCTGATTGTCATTGGCGGGGACGGTACGCTAAACGAAGTAGTGAATGGGTTAATGACCTTACAGCGCGAGGAACGGCCGACAGTCGGCATCATTCCAGCAGGAACATGTAATGACTTCGCACGAGCGCTTGAACTGCCAATTCAACCGACACAGGCTGCTCAAATCATTCGTTCCTCTCACGAACAATATGTCGATGTCATTCAAGTCGATGAGATGTATGCGCTCAATTTCGTAGGCGTCGGTTTGATCGCGGATACATCTCGTCAAATCGATCCGGATGAAAAAGAATCATTAGGCTCAATCGGATATTTTTTAGCGACCATCCGTCAATTCCGTGAAGCAGACCCATTCAACATCACGCTTCGGCGGGGCAGTGAAGTAATGTATGAAGGTGACGTTAGTTTTCTCTATGTTGGGAACGGGAGTTATCTCGGTACGGTCCCGACCAAACTTGAGACACAATCGTTTTCCGATGGATTGCTAGAAGTGGTACACAGCTCGGCAATCGGATTTCCGATGATTCGTCAATTGTTAGCCCAGCAACTCGGTCTTGATCAAAAATCGGCGGAGTGGAATCACTTTCAGGCTTCACATGTTGAAGTCGAGTTAAACGAACCTCAAATCATTGATATCGATGGTGAACATTTCGAAACCGATCACTTGACGATACGGATTCGAGAGCGAGCCCTCACGTTTTTAACGCCATAAAGCATCAACAGAGAAAAGTATTCAGACTTTTCTCTGTTTTTTGTTGTCCTCATCTTGGAACCGTGTTAGTATTTCACTATTATTATGAAAATGAAATGAAAAAGAGGAAGTAGGGGTAAACATGGCGCAAAATTCATTCGCCTCAAAAATTGGATTCATACTAGCTGCCGCAGGGTCAGCAATCGGTTTAGGTGCAATCTGGAAGTTTCCATATGTCACCGGAACGAGCGGGGGCGGTGCCTTTTTACTCATGTTTTTGGCGTTCACATTATTACTTGGTCTGCCATTATTGATTGGAGAATTCATTGTCGGACGTTCGACTCAAAAGACTGCGCTTCTTGCTTTCAAACAGTTAGGGCATGGCCGTTGGACCATTATCGGCTACTTAGGTGTCCTTGCTTGTTTCTTGTTACTTTCCTTCTATAGTGTTATTGGGGGATGGGTCCTCATCTATATTGGACTCGGTTTAAGTGGGACGCTCAGTGGACGTTCGGCTGACGAATTTGGTGAGGTGTTCGGGAACGTCGTATCGACACCTGAAATTGCCGTACTCGGACAATTCTTGTTCCTCTTAATCACACTCTTAATTGTCTTACGTGGCGTTGAAGCAGGGATTGAACGAATGAGTAAAATTTTGATGCCACTCTTGTTCATCAGTTTCTTAGTTCTCGTGGTCCGCTCGTTGACGCTTGACGGAGCGATGGAAGGCGTTCGTTTCTTCTTACAGCCTGACTTTTCTGCATTGACTGGCGAATCGGTATTGTTTGCCCTCGGACAGGCGTTCTTCTCCTTATCGTTAGGGGTGGCAGCGATGCTGACATATGCGTCTTATATAAAGACGAAAGGAACATTGAACCGGTCGGCTAACATGATTGTCTTGTTGAACATTGCGGTTTCACTTTTAGCAGGTCTAGCCATCTTCCCGGCAGTCTTTGCAACAGGTCTTGATCCGGCTGAAGGTCCAGCGTTACTCTTTGTTGTTTTACCGGCAGTCTTCAACCAAGTACCGCTCGGTGGATTCTTCATGGTCTTGTTCTTCTTATTGTTTGCTTTCGCATCGATCACATCGTCGATTGCCATGTTAGAAGTCGTCGTCGCAGGTGTGACCGATCGTCTAAATGAAAAGAAATCATCATGGACGAAAAAGAAAGTGACGGTGACAGCCGCTCTTCTCGTCTTCATCGTGGGAGTACCATCCGCGCTGTCATTCGGACTCTTGAGTGATGTACAGATTTGGAACGGTCGGACGTTCTTCGATACGATGGACTATCTCGTCAGCTATATTTTAATGCCGACGGGTGCACTCTTGACTTCCATCTTTGTCGGTTACATCGTTGACCAACGTGTCCTAAAGGATGAAATCGAAACATCCAAACCTGGTGTGAAGCTTTACCCAATCTGGCATGCGCTCATTCGCTATGTCATTCCTGTAACTGTCGCGATCGTCATGGTATCTACATGGATCACCACATAACAAACGAACCGTAGGCTCTATGAGTCTACGGTTTTTTTCGTCTCGCAACGGGAAAGTAGTCGATATAGGTAGTTGATTCTACACCTGTGGACGGAGGTATCGACGAATTTTATTATGCTAAAATGATAGAGATGACGAAACTTTTGTTGAGTGGTTTCGTAATGTACAATAGAAGTAACATGAGATGAGGTGAAAAGAATGAAAACATGGATGAAATGGGCCCTGACAGGGGCAGTCATATACTTTGCCATTAACGTATTCGATTTCTCCTGGTTATTCATTATTGTAGGGGCGCTCGTCTTGAATGAAGTGTGGTCGACGAACAAGCGCAAACAGCGTCAACGAACACCGACAACGGTGGCAAAACGTGCCAAGAAGAAACTGTTACTCGATGAGGAAGAATCGTTTTCTGGATCGAGGATCTTAAAACCGATCGAAGAGCCGATGCCTACGCGACAGTTCGAGGCGACAGACGATTTAGAGCTTCAATTTTTGCAACGGACGATTGAGCAAGGATATGAGAAGTTACAACAAATCGACCGTGTTCTTCCAGATATTAAGGATGTAGAGGTGAGGCGTGAAATGAAGGCCGTCTCGAAAGAAGCGCACGAATTGTTCGAAGAATTATTCGAAAATCCACAAGACGCAAAGCATGTTCGAGACCTGTTCACATTCTATTTAGATTCCCTCGTCTCGGTCGTCTTGAAATTTAAAGAGCTTGAAGGAAAACGGGTCGTCATTCAAGAAGAGACTCGGGAACAATTAATCACAAATATGCGACTAATTGTCGATAAATTTAAAGAACAACGCGGACGTCTCCTTGAAGATGACGCCGTAGACTTTGAACGTGAACTGATCATGATGGAGCGCGTCTTGTCTGATCAGCCGGAAGGGAGAAAGAAACATGACTTCATCGAATGAAACGAACTGGCAGTCATGGCCGGAAGAAGAACTGACTTCTGATACGAAAACAAAAACGGAGACGGAGGGGTTCAGTGACCCATCTGTCGAATGGTCATCCGTTACACAGTCACATGAAGTGCCAGCCATTCAAGCGAAACCAGACGTGCCTCAAGAGCATCGCGAGCGCATCACACGATTGGCTGAATCCATTGATATTAAAAAGACAGACTCTGTTATGTTGTTCGGGTCGAATGTCCAGCGCGAACTTTCCCAATTCTCTGATCAAATTTTGACGGAAGTGCGGATGAAAGATGGCGGCGATGCCGGGAAACTGTTGTCTGACTTGATGCAAAACGTCCGTAAGATGGACCCAGATATGCTTCAACCGGAAAAAAAGAGTTTCATGGATAACATTCCGCTCATCGGTCGTGCGAAGAAGAAGGCTGAAAACTATAAGCTTCAGTTCGAAAAAATGAATGTCTATTTGGAAGAGGTCATCCATAACCTCGATCGTGCGAAGTTTGGTCTCATGAAAGACATCACGATGCTCGATCAAATGTATGATAAGAACAAGCGATATTTCGAAGAGTTGAACGTCTATATCGCCGCGGGTGAGACAAAACTTGACCATGTACGGGAACACGAGATTGCCCCGTTACGTCAAGAAGTAGAAATTTCTAAAGATCAATCGAAGCTTCAACAATTGAACGATATGATTCAATTAGCGGACCGTTTTGAGAAAAAGTTGCACGACTTAAAATTGAGTCGTACCATCAGCCTTCAAATGGCACCTCAAATTCGGGTCATTCAGCAGAATAACCAAATCCTCGCTGAAAAGATCGAGTCAGCGGTCGTCAACACGATTCCGCTTTGGAAAAACCAAGTCGTTCTTGCACTCAGCTTGACGCGCCAGAAAACGGCACTTCGTATGCAGCAGGACGTGACGAAGACGACAAATCAACTGCTTGAGCAGAACTCGAAGATGCTCAAAGATTCATCGATTGAAATTGCTCAAGAGAATGAAAAAGGGATTGTCTCTGTTGAATCACTGAAAGTCGCTCACGAGAACTTACTTTCTACGTTGGATGAAACATTACGCATCCAGCAAGAAGGGAAGCAAAAACGTCGTGACGCCGAGCGCGAACTTGACCGCATGGAGCACGAATTGAAGGAGAAGGTCATCGAAATCGCTTCGAAAAATAAAGAACTACCAAAGGACACTGGATACTAAGGGGGAAGTCTGAGCAATCAGACTTTCCTTTTCGACGAGGAGGGACTGGAGTGGAGAAGCAACGATTGTGGGATGAGACGTGGTTATTATTCGCTGATATGATGGCCGAGCGGCACTCGAAGTGTGCATCGAAGAGTGTGGCCTGTGTCATTGTAAAAGACGAAAAACCGATTTCAATTGGTCTCAATGGTACACCATCTGGTCATACGAACTGTAATGAAATCTATATCAAGCAAGAAGATGGGTTCTATAAGCATGCCGACTATGTTGCATCGACGGATCTCGATATGATCAACGAACCGGCACGACTCATCCGAGATGGCGTGACATATATCAAGTGTACAGACCCATATGATCACCATCACTGGTCGAAGCAACATGAAATCCATGCAGAAATCAACGCGATTGGAAAACTCGCTGCCGATTCAACGAATGCATTTGGTGCGACGGCGTATGTCACGCATTCACCATGTCATGCCTGTTCACTCGCCTTAATTGCGGCACGCGTCGCGCGAGTCGTTTATGCTGTCGGTTATGAGCATGGGGATGGGTTAGAATTGATGCGTGAAAGCGGAATTGAAGTGTTACATATGCCACTTGAAAAAATGTACAAAAATACATTGTAAACGTTTTCATTAGATGATATATTATTAATGTACTGCCAATGGTGTTTTACTCTTCCATTATTCGTCCCTCCTCGGAGGGGCTTTTTTTTTGTTCAAAATGAGGTGAGACAAACTTTACACATAATGTTCAATATTTCACAATCTACACTTTAAAATCTCTTATATAATAAAAGTAGATTCAAGAGAGGGGAATTTACACATGGAAAAACTCGTTCGCTTTACAGATGGTGCATATGAAGTAGAGGCGTTGATCACACTCGAAGAAGTGTGGGAAGATAAATTTGCGATTGGCATGCACAAGGAGCTTGCCGTCAAATCATTAACCATTAACGGAAATGAAGTATCAGAGATTAAACATGTTCGTGCACTCCTTCGATACTATCCGACGCTTGGTGTATCAGGAATCTTGTTGGCATTAGATAAGGCGGCTGCTGAGATTGTCGCATTGTCGAAAGATCAAGATCCAGCGCTCCAATACGTTGAACTCGTGGCCATTCAAATGGACGAGGAAGCGACAAACGACTTGAAAACATTATATGCGGCAATGTGACCTCAATTGGGTGAACCATTTCACCCAATTTTTTATTGCATCTTTTATTCCTTATGGTATGATGTTTACAGATGAAGAAATGGAACGCCATATCGTTGTCAACCATAAGCATGGGGATCTAGATAGCTAGATCGCTGTCAAAAAGCCACGTTCATAGGAACGTGGCTTTTTTTTGTTCAATGAAGTCGAATCCAGCCGCCACATCTTGAGCGAGGTGCGCATCCGAACCCATCGTGAACGGGATGTGCAGGTCGTTCGCGGATTTTGCAAGTCCGGCGACGTAAGGTACCCCACAATCCGGTTTTCGGAGTCCGGCCGTGTTGAAGTCAAGTCCGAATCCCCGGTCGGCAATCATCTGTAACAGACGTATTTCTTCCTCTTTTACTTTTGAGCGGTCCCATTCATAGTTTCTTTGATACTTTATCGGGAGATCGAGATGTCCGATACGAGCGACACGGATGTCTTCCCACGAAAATGAGAGACCCTGTTCAATCGACTCATAATAAGCTCTCAAGACGCTCTCGAATGAGCCAAACGCTTTGATGAGTTCATCAAACGTCTCGGCAGAATAATCAATCGGCATATAGGCGCCATCTCTATATAGGAAATGTTGCGATAAAATGACTTCATCAATCAATGGTGCGAAAGGCTTGAGTAAGGCAATGGTCTCTTTCTCTAAATGAGGCAATAAGTCGACTTCTAATCCAACTTTAATGTCGATAACCGCTTGATACTGCTGTTTCATCTGATGCAACGTATCGAGGTATTCTGGAAGTAGATCAATCGACATCGCCGAGTCTTGATTCGGGACCGGGTCGGTGAACGATAGGGGGAAAGGCGCATGTTCTGTGAACGTCATCGTTTGCAAGCCTTTTTCGATTCCGACTTGAATATAGTGTTCAATCGGGTCATTTGTACCGTGTGGACAAAAAGGGGTATGCACATGGCCATCGTGGGTAAAGTTAAACATCGATTACACGTCCTTTTCAGTTCATTTGGTTGACAGGTGTTTATCTGTTTGATAAATTTAACACAATACTTTAGTTTGGTAAAGTGATAACAAGATAAAGGGTGGTTATGATGATTTGGTCAAATTCAAAAGGTTCGATTCCAGAAGGCTGGTATGAACTTCAATCAGGAGATGTCATCCGTCCAAAACGATGGATGTTGTCATTTTTAGAGAAGGCAGAGTCGAGCGGCTACGCAGTCATCGATCCACCGCTTCTCGAATACTATTCACATTATCAAAATTTAGCGCTCTTTGACGAGTCAGCCTATTATCGATTGTTCGGGAACGACGGGGAACTTCTCGTCATGCGCCCTGACTATACACTACAAATCGCAAGAAAGTTAGCAGACGGTCATGAACCGATGCGTGTCGCTTACGCTGGTGCCGTCTATCGTCGGACGGTCAAACATTCCGGGCAACCCCATGAACGGCAACAGCTTGGACTCGAATGGGTCGATGGCGAAGAGAAGGACAGTCATCTAATTGAGTCCTTTCTCGATATGACGGAAGGGGTCCTGCCTACCGAACGTTTGACCATCAAAATTGGGTCAGCAGCCGTCATCTCGCTCATCGCGAAAGAGACAGGGATTCAGGAACGAACATTCCGAAAAATCTTAGCACTTCGAAACTTAGAATCATTACGTGAATTAGCAGAGACGTATCGCTATCCGTTGATTGCGAAGCTGCCCTTTTTAATCGGGAATTCTGCACTCGAAGAATTACGGGCTGAGGCACCGGAATCTTTAAAGGAAGCCATCGATGAAGTCGACGAGGCAGTAAAACACTTGCGTACCATCGGTTTAGAGGTGTCTTACGATTTCGGTCAAACGGGAGACTTTGATTACTACTCAGGATTGACCGTGACGGGAAGTGTGGAAGGCAAGCGTGTCCTTTCAGGAGGACGATATGATTCACTCTATGGACATTTTGGACACTCGAGACGAGCGTTCGGAATGTCGCTCGATTTAGAACAGTTAGATGAGGTGATTAAATGAAAGTAGCGGTCGCGAAAGGTCGGATTGAAAAAGCAGCCCGTCAATTTTTTGTCGAACGTGACTTACCCGTATGGCCAGAGAAGCGGGGACGTGAGTTGACGGTACAAGCAGGAAATCATGAATTCATTTTCGTCAAAGGGGACGACGTCTATAAATATGTGATGCATGGAGCGGCAGATGTTGGCATAGTCGGCGGTGATATTTTACGAGAAAAAACGCCAGGCGTACTTGAAGTCGTCGATTTACCGTTCGGTCGCTGTCGAATGGCCGTGTGTGGTCCAAAAGTTCGACGCAACGGCACAAAGAAATTGAAAGTGGCGAGTAAATATCCGAATATCGCCATATCACACTTTGCATCGAAGCGACAAAACGTAGAAGTCATTGCATTGAACGGGTCAGTCGAACTGGCTCCGTTAACGGGACTCGCTGATTGCATCGTCGACATCGTCGAGACAGGCGCGACGTTGGCTGCAAACGACTTGGAAGAATACGAGGCGATTTTTTCAATCAATGCAAAATTCATCACGAGTGAGACAGCTTTAGCGGAACAGCCTGACGAATTGAAGGCCTGGATTCGAAAGATGAGTCAGGAGGAGAACGCATGAGTACAGAAACGAATCGCTCAAGGCGCGAAGCTTGGGCCGAAGCCGTGAAACCGATCGTGGAATCGATAGAGGCCCGCGGAGACGAAGCGCTGCTTGAGTGGACGAAACAATTCGACGGGGTCGACCGAATTGAATCGGTCGATTTGGCCAGCTTTAATCCGCCAGTCGCATATGCTGAATTGACAGAGGCGCTGTCGTTAGCAGCAGAACGGATTCGTGCATTTCACGCGCGCCAAGTCCGACAAGACGATGTGTTCGAAGATACGATGTTCCGACTTGGGAGACGCTATATGCCGCTGGATTCGGTAGGGGTTTATGTACCAGGTGGGACAGCCGTCTATCCGTCGAGCGTCCTGATGAATATCATTCCGGCGAAAGTGGCCGGTGTCAAACGAGTCGTCATGGTCACCCCACCAAAAGCAGATGGGATTGACATTTCCCTTTTGATTGCAGCAAAAATCGCAGGTGCCGATGAATGTTTTCTAATCGGAGGTGCCCAAGCCGTTGCCGCACTCGCATATGGGACAGAAACGATTCGTCCGGTCGATAAGATTGTCGGACCCGGAAATGCTTATGTTGCGACGGCGAAGGCACTCGTCTCACACATCGTCGGGATCGACTCCGTCGCCGGACCGTCTGAAGTGTTGATCATTGCCGATGAAACGGCGAACCCGAAGTGGGTTGCCGCCGACCTGCTCGCACAAGCGGAACATGACGTCGAGGCGACGGCGATCGCGCTCGTCACGTCAGAAACCCTTCGCAATCAAATCGAGCAGGAGCTTGAGCGACAATTAGCGCAATTACCACGCCAGGACATTGCGAGAGAATCATTGAAACGTGGCGGAGTCTTATATCGGACAATCGAGGATGCAATCGAATACGCGAACACGATGGCAGCGGAGCATGTCCAGTTGGCCGTAAAAGATCCTGAGGTGTTGATGCGTGCGATTCGTCACGGTGGTTCGTTCTTTCTCGGACATGAGGCGGCCGAAGCATTTGGAGACTATATCGCTGGACCGAACCACGTCTTGCCTACGAGCGGGACAGCCCGCTTCTCTAGTGGACTATCGGTCGATGACTTTTATCGCCGTCAGACATTCCTTGAGATGACAGAACTGGATGAGACGATTACAAAGGCCGCGATTCGAATCGCCAAACAAGAACAATTAGAAGGACACGCCCGTGCGATGGCTGTTCGGATGGAGGACGTATGAGACGAAATTATCAGAACATCCCACGCTATGTACCTCATGCCGCTTCGGGATATGCGCTCAATCAAAATGAAAGTCAATATCCGTTACCAGAACGTCTCGAACGAGCTATTCGAGACGTATCACTCGAGGCACTCAGCCGTTACCCAGTCGAAGAATTGCTCGCTTTAAAAGCAAGCTATGCTGACTATGCGGGAGTCGAGCCGACGCAACTCATGGTCGGGAGCGGGAGCGATGAGCTATTGGCCATCTTGAGTCAGGCGATTTTGGATACGGAAGACCGTGTGGTCGCACCGGCCCCAGACTTTTCGATGTATGGCATCTATACACAAATTGCCAGAGGGCATTTCACACAACCGGACGAACAGGGTTTGCGTTACGAGACGTTGACTGAGGTCATTCGAACAACCGACCCTAAACTCGTCTTGATCTCGAATCCGAATAACCCGACCGGAAAGATGTGGACACTAGACGAATTGTCTGACATTGCGACACGTGTACCGTATCTGGTCGTGGATGAAGCCTATATTGATTTCACAATGAAAGATTCATTTGTGTCTCGATTGAGCGAATATTCGAACGTCATCATCTTACGGACGTTATCGAAAGCGTTCGGTCTAGCAAACCTCCGGATTGGTTTCATGATTGCATCTGAAGAAATCATCGAACAGATTGACCGCTTCCGTTCGCCATTCAATGTCAGTGGTCTCAGTGCCGCTGTCGCCAACGTCGTCTTACGAGATGAAACGTATATTCAAGAGTCGATTCAGTTCCATACGGCGCAACGTGAGAAGTTAACGGAGTTGTTACGACCAGTCGGTGAGATTTTACCGAGCCGTGCCAACTTCATTTATGTCAAAACGGATGATAGTGAAGGATGGGCATCCCGCTTCCTTGATAAAGGAGTCCATGTACGTGCTTTTCCCGATGGACTACGTGTCAGTGCAGGGACAGACGAGGCGTATGCCTTAATCCGACAAACGATTGAAGAGGTGAATTCTGTTGAGAACAGCTGAACTAAAGCGTGAAACGAAAGAGACAAAAATTGATATTCAATTAAATCTAGACGGAACAGGTGAAAGTTCTATCCAAACAGGGGTCGGCTTCTTCGATCACATGTTGACGTTACTTGCTTTTCACAGTCAGATGGACTTGCATGTGAAAGTTGAAGGTGATACGTGGGTCGATGCCCACCATACGGTCGAGGATGTCGGGATCGCACTCGGTCAGCTTATCGCCAAGTCACTCGGGGATAAAGTCGGAATTCGCCGCTACGGGTCGAGTTACATGCCGATGGATGAGACGCTAGCACGAGCGGTCATTGATGTGTCTGGGCGTCCCTTCCTCGTCTATCAAGCGGATATTCGCAATCCGAAGCTTGGTGATTTTGATACCGAGCTCGCTGAGGAATTCTTCCGGGCCGTTGCCATGAATGGTCGACTTACACTGCACTTAGCTGTCCTGTACGGGTCGAACTCACATCACATGATTGAAGGGTTGTTCAAAGCGTTCGGACGAGCGCTTGCCGAAGCGGTCTCGAGCGATGGGACGAATCGTCTCCCTTCTACGAAAGGATGGATCGAAGGATGAAAGTAGCAGTCATCGATTATGGTATGGGAAACGTATTTAACGTCGAACGTGCGTTACAGGCCATCGGTTGCTACGTCGTGATCACGAACGATGCAAATCAAATTGAAGAGGCGGATGCCGTTTTACTTCCTGGGGTCGGTGCCTTCCCGCAAGCGATGCAATCGCTCGAACAGACGGGTCTTATCCCACTCTTGCAACAGATGGCGACGGAAAAGCCATTTTTAGGGATCTGTCTTGGGATGCAGCTCTTGTTTGATTCGAGCACGGAAGGTATGCCGACAAAAGGTCTCGGGTTGATTCCGGGAACGGTCGAACGGATGCGAGCGAAGCGTCTCCCACACGTCGGATGGAACTCGATCCTTCGCGATGAGGATGTCTATTTTGTCCACTCTTACCATGCCGTGACGGCGGACGACTACATTGTGGCGGCAGCTGATTATATGGGTGAGAAAGTTCCGGCAATCGTTCAAAAAGGGCTCGTGACGGGCATGCAGTTCCACCCGGAAAAGAGCGGGACGTTCGGTCTCAGCTTACTTCAAGAATGGAAGGAGGCGGTCGAGCGTGAGATTACTACCCGCCATTGATTTGATTGGAGGCAAGATCGTCCGTTTGACGGAAGGTGATTTTTCTACGGAAGAACAATACGGAGATCCGTATGAATTATTAAAAGCGTGGCAAGGGAAGGTCCCGATGATTCACTTGATTGATTTAGAAGGGGCCAAGGCAGGTGAGCCGCGTCATTTAGACGTTGTCCGTTATGCGAAGTCTCTAGGGTTCCTTGTCCAGACAGGAGGAGGAATTCGTTCAGAAGCCGCACTTGATGCGGTCATGGAAACCGGTGCGGATCGCGTCCTTTTAGGGACGAAGGCGTTTACGGATCCTGACTTTCTAGACATGGCGATTGAAAAGTATGGCAAGCGAATCGCTGTGGCACTCGATGCCTATGACGGGAAGGTCGCCATTAACGGATGGCAGGAAGCGACAAAACTCGATGACATCTCGGTCGCTCAAGACCTTGTCAAACGGGGGATCGAAACGATTCTATATACCGATATCGGATCCGATGGGAAACTGAATGGACCGAATTTTTCTCGCATGAAAGCGTTACGTCAAATCGTCAACGTCACATTGATTGCCTCAGGCGGTGTGACGACTGAAGAGGACGTGAAGGAACTGAAGATGGCAAAAATTGATGAGGCTGTCGTCGGGAAAGCACTTCTGTCCGGTAAGGTGAGCATCGAAGAACTGATTGAATGGGAGGCGCGTTATGCTTAAACGCAGAATTATTCCATGTCTTGACGTGAAAGAAGGTCGTGTCGTCAAAGGGATTGAGTTCGTACAATTACGAGACATCGGTGATCCGGTCGAAATCGCGAAATATTACGATGAGTCCGGAGCCGATGAACTTGTCTTTCTCGATATCGCGGCAAGTACGGAGCGTCGCCAGACGATGCTCGATGTCGTCAGTGCGGTAGCGCGGAAAGTATTCATCCCGCTGACGGTCGGAGGTGGGATTCGTTCACTAGAGGATATCTCGTCACTATTAAAAGCAGGGGCGGACAAAGTATCGTTGAACACGCTCGCTGTAGAATCCCCAAGTCTCATTCGTGAAGCGGCCGATCGTTTCGGTTCACAATGTATCGTCGTCGCAATCGACGTAAAGTTTGAAGATGGCGAATATTATGTGTACACATATGGTGGAAAACAGAAGACGGACCTGTTGGCGGTCGAATGGGCGAAACAAGTGGCCGCGCTCGGTGCGGGTGAACTTCTTGTCACGTCCATGAATCAAGATGGAAAGCAGAGCGGTTATGACCTTGCGATTTTAGAACAACTTCGTGAAGTCGTCGACATTCCGATTATCGCATCCGGTGGGGCAGGCAATGCCGAGCACGTAGTCGAAGCGCTTGAGAAAGTCGATGCCGCATTACTTGCATCCATCTTACATGACCGAAAAACGACAGTAGAAGAGGTGAAGCACGTATGCACGAGTCACAACTTGCCGATGCGGTTCGTTTCGACGAAAATGGACTGATTCCCGCCATCATCGTCTCAGACGACGACGGGGCGGTCCTCATGCTCGGATATATGAATGATGAGGCAATCCGACAGACGCTTCGTGAACGGGTCGTCACGTTCTGGTCTCGTTCAAAAGGTCGGCTTTGGATGAAAGGGGAGACGAGCGGAAATACACTGGACGTCGTCAGCATCCACGTCGACTGTGACCAGGATGCGCTTCTCGTTCGTGTTCATGCGAACGGTCCGACGTGTCATACCGGTAATCGAAGCTGTTTCTTTACGGAGGTGAATGTATGATTCATGAATTGGAACAATTGATTCAATTTAGAAAAAATGAACCGAAAGAAGGTTCGTATACGACTTATTTATTGGAACAAGGCGTTGAAAAAATCGCGAAAAAGTTCGGGGAAGAAGCGTTTGAGGTCGTCATTGCTGCTATGACGGATGAAGACTTGGTTGAAGAGTCAGCCGACCTTCTGTATCACTTACTCGTCTTGTTAGCAGCCAAAGGTGTGCGCTTAGAGGATGTGGAAGCGTTACTCGCCAAGCGTCACGGTACTACCACACCGGCGAAACCACGTCGCGACGTCACGGAATGGTAAATAAAAGAGGAAGGAGACGCGCTCCTTCCTCTTTTGTATTACCGATTGACCGAGGCGGCCATGCGAATGTATGTATGACGTCGCCCGCGAATGGCAATGGAAAGTGCCTGAATGTTCTCTGGGACGGCAATCCCCGACAGTCCGGCGTCACCGATGTGCACGATGTCTGCTCCGCCTCGTTTTGAAGAGAGCGCAATCTCCCGAACGGTCGCAACATCTGCACCTTCTTGTGACGTTCCAATCGCCGCTAACGTGAGAGCACCGAGCGATTGCAACTCCTGAACGAGTTCGTAGAACGATTCTTCACGGACACCAGGTACGGTGCCTGGAGCTGGTAGTAGGATAATGTCTGCGCCGGCTTCGACGAAGCGGATATACGCGTCGCGGTCCAATACATTGCCGGCACCAGCCTGATGCATTTTCCCGGCAATGATGACCCCTGCGAATTCACGACGCGCTTGGATGATCGCTTGTTCGATGGCTTCATTCGTAACTCCGGTATTCGGATTGCCTGTCAAACAGACGAAGTCAATCCCGAGCTCAGATGCTTTTTGGAACGCTTCGATTGAAGCAAGCCTGCCTCGTTTCACTTCATTCATCTCGGACGACTTCTCTGAAAAATCGACAGGTTCCAAGTTGACTCCAATTGGCAATCCGATCAGACGTTTTAGTTCTAGAATCGGATGGTCGCTCATCTCATCACCTGGCATGTCGCCGAACAGCGCGTGACTTTCGAGTCCTTTGATGTACGGGTGAAACACATCCAACATATTCAATAAAATCAAATCGGCACCGAACGCTCGCGCGAGTTCTGCGTTTGTCACTTCTGGATAGAGTGGCTGCACCGTTGGGATGACCTCGGCCATGACCGTTCGACCTTCTGCTTTTCGAATCGAATCGACTAAATCTTGACGATTAAACGTGATAAAATCACTTGCCCGACATTCCAGTATTCGTTTCATATGATCTGCCTCCTTCTGCTCATCCTTATCTCTATTCCCTATACCGTTCAAAAATCCTCTATACTACAAGTGAGGAGGGATGAACATGACAGAAAAAGAGAAGATGATTCGTGGTGAACTGTATTTAGCTGGTGATGAAACGCTCGTTACAGACCGTAAGCGTGCCCGGAGATTGACTGAACGATTCAATCGTTTAGGGATCGATGAGTTGGAAGAACGAAATGAGATTCTTAGTGAGTTACTCGGTTCAACGAAAGGGTCGTATTATATCGAACCGAATTTCAAATGTGATTATGGGTATAACATCCACGTAGGAGATCGATTCTATGCGAATTTTGACTGTGTCTTCCTAGACATCTGTCCCATCACGTTTGGGGATGACTGCATGCTTGCGCCGGCGGTACATATTTACACGGCAACACACCCGATCGACCCGATTGAGCGCATCTCTGGATATGAGTTCGGGAAACCCGTGACCATCGGGGACCGAGTATGGATTGGTGGTGGGGCCATCATCAATCCGGGGGTGACGATTGGGGATGAGGCAGTCATCGCATCCGGTGCCGTCGTCACAAAAGATGTACCACCTCGAACAGTCGTCGGAGGAAATCCGGCACGTGTGATCAAGACGATCGACTGACAAAAACTCCTGAACACGAGGTTCAGGAGTTTTTTACATGACTTGTTTTCTTGTATTTCTGAATAGCTGTATGTACAAGATGAAGCGCCGACTCGTCTCCGATCGTCACCCGAATCCCCGTAGGTTGTTTCGACGTGTGTAAGTTCAAGTCAGTAAAATGGGCCCACACTACTTCAGGTTGCTCGAGCTCGACATACAAAAAGTTCGTCGTGGCAGGGATGACATGACCGATGGTTTCGAAGGCTTGCGCCCACTTTTGCCGCATCTCGTCATGCCATTCGATTGTTTCTTGAAGATAACTCGCATCTTTTAAGAAGATATTGCAAATTTTAGCACTCACTCCGCTGATATTAAATGGCGGGATGAATTGACGGAAATAGTGTGCGAGTTCGCAGTTTGTCACCATGAATCCGATTCGTACGTTTGCCAATCCGAACGCTTTTGACATCGTGCGAAGGACGATGAGATTCGGAAGGGTGGCAATGAACGGGATCATGCTCGCATCTGGTGTGAAGTCCATGTACGCCTCATCCACCACGATATATGGCACGAGTGAGGCGAGATGCGTCAACTCTTCTACGGTCCAAAGCTTCCCGGTTGGATTGTTCGGATTCGAAAGGAGAAGAAGCTTTGGATGATGCGTCTCAATCGCCTTTACCATTCCTTCATACGATAAATCAACGGCTTGAACATGATGACCGTGTGCGATAGTCGTGAAGATTGGGTACATCGAAAAGTCAGGTGCCGGAGACAAGACGATGTCATGTGGTGCGAGCAATGCTTGCGTCACGACATGAATCATCTCATCACTCCCACAACCGACGAGTAATTGCTCGGTGTGACGCCAACGTACGCAGCGTATTGTTCGAACAATTCATTGATCGGTTCGACCGGATATTCGTGTAAGTCATCATACGTCAACGAATCAAGCTGATTCTTGATGCGGTCAGGTAACGGGAATTGACTTTCATTTTGGTTTAACCGATGTCCCGTCGGATATACGACGGGATAGATCGGTAGCTCGACTTGTCTCATTCAGTTGGCTCCATCGAGAACCATTTTTTCACCAATTCATCGATTTCGCCAGACGCCATCATTTTGTTCAATTCTTCGTTGAACTGGTCGCGTAACGCATCATCTAATTTAAACGCCGCAGCCGAACCTTTTTCGCCATCCTCTTTCAAAGCGAACGTATAGAAGCTGTCATCTTGGTCTAAATATTTTTGTGCGACCGTATCTTCGATGACCATCGCATCGATTCGTCCCGTGTTCAACTCTTGAACGATTTCAGGGATCTTGTTCAAGGATACGAATTCAGCGTCAGGAGCCTGTTCTTTGGCGATGTTTTCTTGAATCGAAGCCGTTTGGACACCGATTTTCTTACCAGACAAATCTTCGATTGCCTGAAGGGACTCATCTTTCGTCATAATCAAGTTTGTCGCAGACAAGTAGATGTCTGAGAAGTCGGCATTCTCTTTACGCTCTTCTGTTGGTGTCATCCCAGCCATGACAAAGTCGACACGGCCGCTATTCAAGGCTCCGAGTAAGCTACCGAAGTCCATATCTTCAATCTTCAGTTCGTAACCGAGTCGTTCTGTGATCGTCTCTGCGATTTCAATATCGAATCCGACAATCGCATCCCCATTTGCCGTATCGACAAATTCATATGGGAAATAGTCGGCGCTCGTCCCCATGACGAGCGTTTTTTGCTCTGTCGCTTCACCTTCTGTTTCTTGACTACATGCACCGAGTAATACTGCGCTCATCATAAGTGATCCTGCTAATAACCATTTTTTCATATGTGTATAATGCCTCCCTGTTGTAGATGAGACTAAGTGTATATGTATGATTATTAATTGTAAAGAATAAATATACAAAATTATTAAAAAAGAGAAGCACTTTCTATCTGAAAGCGTTCTCTTCTTGGTTTTTCAACAGATACGACATAATTCGCTCAATCGGAATTTCTCGATTGTCCATCGTATCGATTTGTAAGTAAGGGTGGTTAGTGGGCCGTTTGCAGCGTTCATTCATCTTAGACCAATTCTCATATGAAACTTGATCAATTTGACTCGGCCGTCTGACACGGTTTCGAAGTCGTGTGTTAATTTCTTCGTGATTTTCATGCCGACACTCGATATAACGGTAAGTCGCTCCGTACTTGGTGGAAATCGCTATCCCTTTATCGAGTATTTCATCATAGAGACAAGGACTGTCGAGAATGACGTTTTGGCCAAGTGATAGGTGATACTCGACGAGGGACCAATCGACATCATAAGCCATCTTCCCGATTTCTCCATCCGAGAAGTTTCCATCAGGAAGCGTATGGAGTAGGGCGGTCTTTGAAACATCATGATCGATGATGACTGCGTGTACGTGTTGGATGATACGCTTAGCCAATGTGGATTTTCCTGATCCAGGTGTTCCAGACATTTGAAGAAAAAACAGATGATCACCTCACATCGAAGTAGGAGCAAATCTTATTACTCATACAACTTGATTTACTTGTTAAAAAGGCTCATTTCCTTAAGATAGTCTTCGATACAATCGACCTGAATAACCTGATAGGGTTAGTTAAAGGTTTGATTCGATGTTAGCATTTGCATAGCATGATGACATTTCCATCAAGATCTTTGAAATTGAACCAATGTTCGTGCTCAATTGGTGTGAGGACATCAATGTCGTGTTGAACCATATAAGAATAAGCTTGATGAATATCGTGCGTATTTAAGTGAAACAGCGGTGTCTGGATGATGTTATCTTTTAAGTAGATTTTGCTATCTAAAACGAGGTTGGTACCCTCTAATGGAATGACATATAAATGGTCGAATAAAATCTCTTCTTTTGTTGAAAGATCGAATAAATCACAATACCAGTCACGCGCCTTTTGAATATCACTTACCGGAATGAAAATGGTACCGATTTTGTGAAGGATAGGGTTCATAGAAACTCCTGCCTTTTCGTTTGATTAATAAAGTTTTGAACATCTTTCCGAGATTTTAAGATGATAATCTGTTTCTCATGAGAATATTGTTTGATTCGTTTGACCATCTCAGGTTTTTGAACGTCAGGAAAATTCCAAACCCATTTGAGGAATGCGAAGTCAAGCTTTTCCTCACAGGATGCGCCCATGTCAGGTCGCGTCGTACCACGATATCGGACGACTCGTTTGAGGACGCGATATACACAAACGATTCGCGGGAGGTCAATCAAAATGACGGTATCTGCTGCCTGCAGTCGTAAATCAAGCGTGTTCCCGAAGTTTCCATCGATGATCCATTGATCTTTCTTCACGAGTTGTTGTTGGATGTCGATTCGTTCTTCTCTCGGTGCCATCACCCATCCCGGTCTCCACATGAGGGCATCCAAATGATAGACATCGAGATGTAATCGTTCACCGAGTTGACGGGCGAGTGTGGATTTCCCCGCACCACCAGAACCGATGATCATGATGCGATTCATATAGTCACTTCTTTCATTGATGGACTTGACAAGATTGACTTTGCCCGCAAATCCATCTTTGAAGGTAGATTTTGTAGCGAAAAATATTTTAAATCTATTCCTTCATCATCGTTTAAAGATAACGTGCCCGTCACAGTGTCAGTGAAAAATAAATGGGTAACATTGTGTACTTGATCCCCATTTGGGTATTCAAAGAAAAAGTCAGGTCCAGAGAAGACTGAGATTAGACTTAATTGGTTGGATGATAGACCGGTTTCTTCATACAATTCTCGTTGTGCGGTTTGTTCGATGGTTTCTCCAGGTTCCATCGCCCCGCCAGGAAGTCCCCATTCCTTTGTATCTTTCCTTAGTTGTAATAAAAATTCTTTATTTTCATTTTGTACAGCTATTGCAGCGCCGACCATAATGAAAGGACGGTGACCGATGAGTTCTCGCATCGTTTGAACATAATCTTTCAACTTATTCATCCTCCAATACAATCCATTTCTTCAATTGACCGTCTTCTTCGTAAATGACCCGGACATCCATCTGTCCGATAACAAGACGTTGTTCCGAACTGAACATGACGATCGGATAGTTCGTTGACACGGGTTTGTCCGTCTCGAAAATAGGACTATGCGCCTGCATCGCGTAATACCCGTCCGACCTCGTGTTGGCAGCCCCTGCATCAATCTGTGTCACATGGTCAAATCCTCTCAGTCTGAGCACATAACTATAAGACGTTCTCGCTCCTTGCTCGAGACGCCATTCTTCGATGATGGCTGATTTGTCGTCCACCGATCGCTCTTCTAGCACTTTCTGTGCCGTATACTCTTTTTCATAAGGAATCATCTCTTGAATGCTGACGACGGTCATCGTCGCGAGTTTGAGCGATTCCTCGGAAGGCGGGGTAATCAGTATACCAATAAAGATGAGGATGGGAATCAACAAATAGACCATGACACGACTACGCATTTTCATCACCTTACCTTTTCAGACTGTAAACTATTTCTGCATAAGAGAATCAGTTCCCTTCAAAAGACTGCTGGAATCTCAAAACCGATTCATTACTTCAAGTTTTTGAATGAGCAGGTATGATATAAAGAGGAGGGATGTATATGAAAATCGGGGTCGTAGGTGGAGGCGTTGCGGGTTTGACTGCAGCTGCGCTCGTGCAGCAGAAAGGGCATGATGTGATTGTATTAGAAGCATCGCGTGAGTGGGGTGGGTGTGCCGGCAAGTTTCAACGGGGTGACTATTTGTTTCCTGCAGGGGCAACGCTCGGGATGGGGTTCGAACGAGGAGGGGTCCATCAGCGGGTTCTTCAGAAATTGGGCGAATCGGTCGAGGTGACGTTACTGGACGCGGTGATGGACATTCAACTGCCTGACGTCACCGTCACCTACTATCGCGACCGCAAGCGTCTGCTTGATGAGCTCAGTCGCGTATTCTCAGAGCATTATGGGTCAATCCATGCGTTTTACCGTGAAGTGTGGGACGATTTTGAGAGGATTCGTCCGTTGTTTCAGCAGTTACCTGCTCTTCCACTTCGCACGGTCTCGGATATGATCTATGCACTAAAAGGGTTCCGGTCGAATCAAATCACAACGCTCCTCAAACTCCAGCGGCCACTCGGTGACACGTTAGCTCGTCATGGATTAAACGGTACAATGTTCGAGCGATTTATCGATGGCGTCCTGCTCGACAGTTTGCAGACCGGTGCGAAAGAAGCGAGTCATTTACTCGGTGCAGTGGCGCTGTCAGTCTATCACGAAGGAGCGTACTATGTGGAAGGTGGACTGTATCAATTGGCTCATGCGTTAGAGCGCGCCGTACGGACGTTTGGTGGGGAGACGAAATTAGGGAGAGACGTCCAGTCCATCGAACGAGTGACGGATGGATGGCTCATCACCGATCGAAGAGGACGACTTGAACTAGTCGATGTCATTGTTTCCGCCATCCCGATTGAGCGGACGAGCGAACTTCTGAGAGGACAAGAACAACGATGCTTCAAACGACAATACCGCAGACAGTTGAAGCAGTCGCAATGGGGCACGTTCAGTCTCTATCTCGTCTTGCCTGAGGATGTGTGTCGACAGAAACCGCTGTTTCAACAAATCTATCACGAGCGATTACCGAGTGGGCATGCGTTCATTTCCATGTCCGCGCCGGATGACGTGTTGCGCACAGAAAAACCGGAACGGACCATCACGGTATCCACACATATCGATTTATCAGAATGGCAACATTGGAAAGACCGGGCGGCATATGAGAAACTAGAGCAAGAATGGACCAATCGTCTCGTCGACGTCGTCGCAACTGCTTTTCCCGCTTGGGACCGCGAGTCGTCACTACTTCTTCCTGGTGGACCCGGGGCATGGGTGAAGTATACGAAGCGACCGCATGGGGCAGTCGGAGGTTATGCGCAGACTCCTAGCCAGGCGCTCTTTCGCGCTGCGAGTTATCGCACCGACTTGCCGAACTTTTTTGTGTGCGGGGATACCGTATTTCCAGGAGCGGGGACGATTGGCGCGATGACGAGCGGATTACATGTCGCCCGGGCACTCGGGGTGACGATTGATTAGGGGGATACTGATGAAGAAAAAAGCGTTTGATGAACTGACAACGATGGAATTGTATCGCTTACTGGCATTACGAACTGAGATATTCGTGGTCGAACAGAACTGTCCGTACCAAGAGGTGGATGGTAAGGACGTAGCAGCCATCCATTATTGGATTGAAGAAGATGGAGAGATCGTCTCTGCGCTTCGCGTGCTGGCGGAAGCATCTCCGGTCGCCATTGGACGTGTCGTCACGAAAGCGACGCATCGAGGGAAAGGGTATTCCCGCCTCTTGATGGATGCAGCGATCAAGGACTTCGGTCATGAGACATTATATCTGCAAGCGCAGACGTATGTGGAACCTTTTTATGCCTCGTTTGGCTTCAAACGGACGAGTGATGTGTATCAAGAAGATAGTATTCCACATGTCGATATGTTACGTGAATCAACGAATCCCGCTAGTACCGTTTCGGAATCGTTCATGTTAGAATGAGAAAGAACATTCACGTGCTTTTGAGCACGATTACATTATAGACATAAAGGGGTTTACAATGGTGACCGATCAACAAGTAATTGCAAAAGCAAGAGAATTGGCAGATGTATTAGCACAAACACCAGAAGTGGCGCGCTTCAAAGAAGCGGAAGCGAAAGTAAACGGAAGTGACCGCGTACAGACTTTGATTAAACGAATCAAGTTCTTACAAAAAGAAGCCGTCAACTGTAAGCACTATGGTAAGACGGAAGCACTTGCGAAAGTCGAGCAAAAGATTGATAAAGCGATGGAAGAACTCGATTCAATTCCGGTCGTTCAAGCGTTCCAGGAAACTCAAGTCGAAGTGAACGATTTGCTTCAATACGTGACGGTGACGCTCGCGAACTCCGTGACGGACCGCATCATCGAATCGACGGACGGTGACGTCCTTGCAGGAAAGACAGGGAGCGGCATGGCGGCTGAACAAGCACGCGGCGGCTGCGGATACTAAAACGACACAGCTGGCCGATGGTCAGCTGTTGTACTTTCTAGAGGTGAATCAACATGCAAGAAGTCCATCAGACACCAATGATGAAACAATATTTCTCTATCAAGGCCGACTATCCGGACGCCTTTTTATTCTATCGACTCGGCGACTTTTACGAGTTGTTTTTTGAAGATGCACAAATTGTTGCAAAAGAGTTAGAGCTCACGCTCACTTCTAAAAACGGAAAGCAGGCCGAGCATCCGATTCCGATGTGTGGCGTTCCGCATCATTCCGCAGCAATCTACATTGAACAATTGATTGAAAAAGGTTTTAACGTCGCCATCTGTGAACAGATGGAGGATCCGAAAGCGACGAAGGGACTCGTGAAACGGGAAGTCATCCAAGTGATCACGCCGGGTACATATATGGCGTCACTCAGTGAAAAAGAAAACCGATATCTCGTCGCCATCTCGGACGTCGCAGGGCGATTCGGAATTGCTCGCGGTGACGTCACGACGGGGGAATCATGGTTGACGACACTCTCGTCAGAAGAGACCGTCTTGCGGGAAATCGAAGGATTGCTTCCGAACGAGGTCATCGTCGAGGATGAACGACTCGCTGATTTATTGCGACAGACCGGGATCCCACTTTCGATTCAAGTGGACAAGCGGAATAGTCCACTCGCACAAGGTGCAAAAGATGAGGCACAACGCTCGGCATTTGAGTTGCTGTTTGCCTATCTCACGAAAACACAGAAACGTTCACTTGACCACTTGCAACCAGCTGTCGCCTATGAGGTTGAACAGCATATGCAACTTGACGCCAACACGGCCCGAAATCTTGAGTTGTTCCGTTCGGCTCGTTCAGGGGACCGGAAAGGGTCACTCCTTTCACTCCTTGATGAGACGACGACGGCGATGGGCGGTCGATTGTTGAAACGTTGGCTCGAACAGCCACTTTATACAGAGCAAGGCATCAGAGAGCGACAGGATGCCGTCGAGAACTTGGTGGACGACTTCATGTTGCGCGATCAACTACAAGAAGAGCTGAAGCGAGTCTACGATATCGAACGCCTTGTCGCTAAAGTTGGGTACGGGACGGCGAATGCGCGAGATCTCGTCCAACTTCGCGACACGCTCGAGCGGATGCCTTCTGTCCGGTCACTCTTACAAACAGTGAAAGCGGATCGCTTGCAGCAAATCGAACAAAATCTCGACTCGTTCGAGACGTTGAGTGAACAGCTTCGGGCTGCCCTCGTCGATTCACCACCGATCTCGACGAAAGAAGGTGGGATGATTCGTCACGGATACTCGGAAGAGCTCGACGAACTGTTAGAAGCGAAAGCGAACGGGAAATCGTGGATTGCCAACCTCGAGCAACAGGAACGCATCGCGACCGGCATCAAGTCGTTGAAGGTCGGGTATAACCGCGTATTCGGTTACTACTTGGAAGTGACGAAAGCAAATGCGAAGTTGCTCGAAGAAGGGCGTTATGAGCGGAAGCAGACATTGACGAATGCGGAACGTTACATTACACCTGAGTTAAAAGAGAAGGAAGCGCTCATCTTAGGAGCGGAAGAGAAGAGCTGTACGCTCGAATATGATTTGTTTGTCGCACTTCGCGAAGAAGTGAAGACGTATACGAAGCCCCTTCAGCAGCTGGCTCGCTCACTCAGTGAGTTGGATGTTCTCCTCGCCCTTGCCGTCGTAGCCGAGAAACGGGAGTATGTGCGTCCAATTACAGCGAAGCATGTACAAATCGAACGCGGGCGTCACCCTGTCATTGAAACGGTCTTGCCGCGAGGCGAATATGTCGCCAATGACTTGACGCTTGACGACACACGTCAAATGTTACTCATCACCGGACCGAACATGTCCGGTAAATCGACGTACATGCGTCAATTTGCCTTGATTGCAATCCTTCATCAAATCGGTTCATTCGTCCCGGCAGAAGCGGCGGAACTCCCGCTCTTTGACCGCATCTTCACACGAATCGGTGCGGCGGACGATTTGGTGAGCGGACAGTCGACGTTCATGGTCGAGATGACCGAGACGCGCCAAGCCGTTACCGAGGCGACGAGCAATAGTCTGATTCTATTGGATGAAATCGGTCGCGGGACGTCGACGTATGACGGGATGGCGCTCGCACAGGCAATCGTTGAATATATCGCCTCGTCAATCGGTGCGAAGACACTCTTCTCTACGCACTATCATGAACTGACAGTGCTCGAAGATTCGATTCCGACACTTGAGAATGTTCATGTCCGGGCGATTGAGCGGGATGGACGAGTCGTCTTCCTCCACGAAGTGCATCCGGGACGTGCCGATAAATCGTATGGGATTCATGTGGCGGAATTGGCTGAACTTCCGGATTCATTGATTGACCGGGCCCGGACGATTCTGTCAGAACTCGAATCCGAAGCAACGAAACCAGCTTTGAACGAGCAATCTGCTCCACCTCAAGTGGAAGAAGTCAGCCAGTTGTCATTGTTCGAGTCGCATGACGCTGTTCGAGAACAGCTGCTCAAACTCGATCTATTGGCAATGAATCCAATCGAAGCGATGCAGGCGCTCTACGAACTGCAACAGACCGCAAAGAAAGGGTGAGTCGATGGGAATCATTCGAGAGTTACCTGAACAGCTCGCGAACCGAATCGCAGCCGGGGAGGTCGTCGAGCGACCGGCTTCCGTCGTCAAAGAATTAGTCGAAAATGCGATTGACGCGGGAGCGACGAAAGTAGACGTCGACTTACAAGAGGCGGGCATCCGTCTAATCAAAGTGCGAGATAACGGGCATGGGTTCCATGAAGAAGATGCGGCGCGAGCCTTCTTGCGGCATGCGACGAGTAAGATCCGGGACGAGCATGACTTGTTTCGGATTCGGACGCTCGGCTTCCGCGGTGAGGCGCTCGCCTCGATTGCGTCGGTCAGCCACGTCTCCTTGAAGTCAAAGCGAGCAGATGAGGATGGTTTTGAGATGACGCTTGAAGGTGGAGTCGTCAAGGCGACGAATCCGACGGCGACGAACGTCGGGACCGAAATTGCGGTCAGTCAGCTCTTCTTCAACACACCGGCACGGCTGAAATATTTGAAGACGTCAGCAACGGAACTTGCAAGTATTACGGATACGTTGAACCGTTTAGCGCTGTCTCATCCGGAGATTCGATTCACCGTCTTTCATGAAGAGAAAGAATTGTTGCGTACGAACGGGAATGGAGACTTGAAACAAGTCATGCTTGCCATCTATGGTCGCCAAGTCGCCGCACAAATCGTCACGGCGTCGAGCAAGACGAACGATTATACGCTGAGCGCCCATCTCGTGCGCCCGGAAGTGACCCGTTCGAACAAACAGTACGTGACTCTCATCTTAAACGGTCGAAGCATCAAGAACTTTGCACTGACCCAAAGCGTGCTTGAAGGCTACCATACGCTCTTACCGATCGGTCGCTATCCAATTGCCGTGCTCGAAGTGAAGATGGACCCGATGTTGATTGACGTGAACGTCCATCCGACGAAACGTGAAGTGCGTTTGTCGAAAGAAAAAGAACTATGCCAGCTCATCCGAGAGACCGTACAATTGACACTCCGGGAACAACGTCTCATTCCGTCTGTGAAACAAGATCCGAAGCCGAAACGTGTGACACCTTCTGAACAGTCGAAACTCGACTTTTCGATGGAGCCCCAACCTAAACAGGCAGATCCGGTCGAGTGGAACTATCCGATTCCTCGCGAGCGAAAAGAGTCGCTCACGTCTCCTTCCCAGTGGAACCCGGCGCCGCTCGTTCATGAACCGGAACCAGAGATGATTGAACCAAAACAGGTCGAAGAGCCTGTACATCAGTCGGAGCGTCTTCCGGCGTTAGACGTCATCGGGCAACTGCATTCGAGTTATATCATCTGTGGAGCGGAAGACGGGATGTACGTGATGGACCAACATGCCGCTCAGGAACGCATCAAGTATGAGTTGTTTTATGAGCAGTTAGGACGTCCGGAAAAAGAGTATCAGCTTCTATTGATTCCGCTGACGTTAGAGTTCACGCAAGAAGAGACGCTCGCTATCGAAGAAGTGCTCCCGCTTCTAGCGGATGCAGGCATCACGTTAGAGCCGTTTGGGGGTAACACGTTCCTTGTCCGTGAGATTCCGACATGGTATCCGCAACATGACTTAGAGGGCACGATTCGTGATCTGGTGGAGATGGCCATTCAACAGCGGTCAATCGACATCGCGAAATATCGCGAAGAAGCATCAATCCTCATGGCGTGTAAACGATCGATCAAAGCGAACCATCCACTCAATAGGGAGATGATGCGACAATTGATTGATGATTTGAGTCGTACGACGTCTCCGTTTACCTGTCCGCACGGGCGACCGATTCTCGTGAAATGGAGCACGTATGAGCTTGAGAAGTTATTTAAACGCGTCATGTAATCGTCTTGTTACCTTGTTTTAACACGATGTAACGTTTATGCAGGAGCCCACATGGGAAAACTATACACATGTCACTCAACGCATCGAGGTTGAGAGGTGGCTTTTTCACTGCCTCACCCTCAAGATGTCGACATGAAATGTATATCCATGTAGGAGGAAAAGAAAATGACGAACAAACTTCAAGTATCAAAACGAGAATTACGCCCACGATCACTACGCACGAAGTTGCGTAACGAAGGAAAAGCGTTAGGCGTCGTCTACGGCTACAAAGTAGACAGCACACCAATCGTGTTTGACGAGATGGACCTTCGTAAAATTCTCCGAGACCATGGTGACAATGCCTTGATTGAACTCCATTACGATGGAAATAAAATCAATACGCTCGTGCACGGATCAGAAACGGATCCGTTCACAAACTTCTATCAGCACGTCGAATTCATGGCCGTGAAGATGGATGAAGAGACAGAAGTTGAAGCGGATATCGTCCTTGTTGGCGACGCGAAAGGCGTCAAAGAAGGCGGATATCTCGCCCAGTCACTTTATAAAGTGACGGTCGCTGCGACACCTGCCAACATCCCAGAACGCATCGAACTCGATGTCTCAGAGCTTGGAATCGGTGATTCGGTGACGGTAGCAGATCTTCCAGAAGACAAATCGTACACGATTGTCTCGGAACCAGATATGCACATCGCCTCTGTGAATGAGCCGGTTGCAGAAGTTGAAGAGGAAGAGTCGGAAGAAGGTTCAACTCAAGAGGAAGCATCAGAAGCTTCATCGGAAGAAGCTGAAGAATCGTCTGAGGATAAAGAATAAGAGTTACACAAGTGCTTCGAGAAATCGGAGCACTTTTTTGTTTGTCACAAATCCGCCACATGTAAACGATTACGATGTGAACACTCTGTCAATTCCTTCTAGAGGTGATTGCCAACAGAGACTGTACAGTTTATATTGTTAATGATTTCACATATTCGAACTGATACTTTCCTATTTAATTATTCAGAAAGAAGGGTTTGTGACATGGCATCAATGGAAATCCATGCACTCGAATCATTACGGAAAAAAGCACAGGCTTCCTCGCAAATGATTCATTATCGTCCAATGGAATACTTTTTACGGGCAATGTTAGCCGGGATCTTTATCGGCTTTGCCTCAATCTTCACGTTGAAAGTCGTCAACGGTATGTATTTAGCGGAATCTCCGTTCACGACACTCATCGGAGGCTTCTCGTTCGGGATCGCGCTCGTCATGATCATCTATGGGGGAGCTGAGTTGTTCACGGGAAATACGATGTATTTCACAACGTCGACGCTTCGTGGTTATACGACGCTCAGCGACACGATGCTCGTCTGGTTGCTCTGCTTCGTCGGGAACGCACTCGGGGGAATCCTATTCGCCTTACTACTTGCACCGACTGGCGTCATCCAAGAACTCGGGATGAACAACTGGTTGTTCTCCGTTGTTGAAAGTAAAATGCATCATACGACGGTTGAAATTTTCTTCCGCGCCATCTTCTGTAACTGGATGGTCTGTCTCGCTATTTTCTTACCGAAACAAATGAAAAATGAGTTCGCTCAAATCTTCTCGATGATTTTCCTTGTCGCGGTCTTCTTCGCTTCAGGATTCGACCACGTCATCGCCAACTTCGTCTTGTTCGCCTTGACGCTCGTCGTCCCACACCCTGAGACGATCAGCATGGCAGGTGCGATTCATAACTTGATTCCTGCGACGTTCGGTAACATCATCGGTGGAGCGCTCTTCATGGGAGCCATCTATACGTGGTTGAACTCGAAAGGTCTCCGTGAAGCACAAGAATTAGAAGAAGAAGTCGAATTAAAAGTTGTAAAAGCGGTTAAATAAATGATGTTTGTCACATATAACGTAGAGCCTTGTCTTACCGAAGACGAGGCTCTTTTTTATCGTATGATCACACGTAAACTGTCACAATATCGACTCGTGACCATCGAGAAAAACACATGCCATAATCTATATATAGGATTCTTAAAACGAATATGAATGTTTTGAATCCATATATAGTGAGGTGATGCGTTTTGAAATTACTGCAGTTGTATGAGGACGTCTGCGTCTTACCAGACCAAGACTTGGTACAAGAGAATGCGAATGTGGACGGCAAATCCCCGCTCGGAAAACTAGCACGACTCTCTTCAGAAGTGTCGAAAGAACTATCGCAGACGTATTTGATGTCGGAACGGTCAAAACAAGCCGTCACTGATAACTTTTTATACGTGCACGATGCCGACTATTACATCACAGGCTCGACGACATGTTGTCAAATTCCACTCGGTCAATTGTTGAAAGACGGCTTCCATACGGGACATGGGACGATCCGGTCGCCAAAGGACATTCGCTCTGCCATGGCACTCGCGTCGATCATCCTTCAAGCGAATCAAAACATGCAGCATGGGGGGCAGGCCTTCCCAATGTTTGACGTCGACTTGGCACCGTATGTCGAGAAGACATATGAGCGTCAACTGAGCCGACTTCAATCCTTACCCGTTGACTGGGAAGAAACGCAATTGGAGACACTCGCGGAAGAAGAGACGATTTCGGCGACGTATCAGGCGTGTGAGGCATTCATCCACAATGCGAACTCGATGCACTCACGAGGTGGCGGGCAAGTGCCTTTTGTTTCGATCAATTATGGAACGGACACATCAAAGTGGGGACGTATCCTCATTCGAGAGCTACTTCGTGCCACGGAACGTGGGTTAGGGAACGGGGAGACTCCGATTTTTCCTATTCAAATCTTTAAAGTGAAGGAAGGAATCAACTTTCGGGAGGACGATCCGAACGTCGATCTTTTCCGTGAAGCGTGTCGGGTCACAGGAAAACGGCTATTTCCGAATTTTTCCTTCATCGATGCCCCGTTCAATGCCGCTTACTATGATGGGACGCATGCATCTGAAGTGGCATATATGGGTTGCCGCACTCGGGTCATGGGAAACCGACACGGAGAAGAGACGTCGATCGGTCGTGGCAATCTTTCCTTTTCCACACTCAACTTGGTGAAGATGGCACTTGTCTCGGAGTCGATCTCGGATTTTTACAGCATTCTCAACCGCTATGTCGACATCGGGATCGAACAGTTGATTGAGCGTTTCGAGTATCAATGTACGCGTCGCGCTGAAGAATTCCGTTTCCTCTACACACAAGGGGTCTGGCGTGGAAGTGAGCAGTTACATATTCATGATGAAGTCCGAGATGTGCTGAAACAAGGAACGCTCTCACTCGGGTTCATCGGACTCGCTGAAACGTTGAAGGTGTTGACGGGAGGTACACATGCTGAGTCGCGTGAAGCGGAACGACTCGGTCTCGATATCGTCACGCACTTGGCCAATCGCATACGTGCGGCAGCCGAAACGTACGACTTGAATTTTTCGTTGCTCGCGACACCGGCAGAAGGATTGTCAGGTAAATTTGTGACGCGAGACCAGGAAACGTTTGGGATGATTGAAGGTGTCACTAATCGTGCCTTTTATACAAATTCATTCCACGTGCCGGTCTATCAGTCTGTATCAATTCGTGAGAAAATCCGAATCGAGGCACCGTATCACGCATTGTGTGACGCGGGACATATTTCATATGTCGAAGTCGATGGGTCACTTGCCCACAATGCGGAAGCGGTGGAATCGATTGTCCGCTTGATGCGACAGCATGATATCGGCTACGGTTCCATCAATCATCCGGTCGATCGTTGCGGAAATTGTGGGTTAGAAGGACTGATTGACGATGCCTGTCCGACGTGTGGCGAGGATACAAACATTGAACGAATCCGCCGCATCACCGGTTATTTGGTCGGGACGATGGACCGTTGGAATACGGCGAAGCGAGAAGAAGAGCGGGCGAGGGTGAAACACGATGCGCATTCTATCCGTCGTTGAAGAATCCGTCGTTGACGGACCGGGGATTCGGACGGTCATCTTTACTGCTGGCTGTCCGCATCACTGTAAAGGGTGTCACAATCCTTCCTCGTGGAATCCAACCGGGGGTGAGGATGTCGAAGTAGAGGAACTTGTTCAGCGCGTCAAGCTCAGTGGTTGGGACGGGGTGACCATATCTGGAGGCGAACCGTTTCTTCAATCGTCAGCGTTAGCAAAACTCGTCACGGCATGTAAGTCGCTCGGTAAAAATGTGTGGGTGTATACTGGTTATACGCTCGAACAGTTGGAAGCGATGCATGACGAAGCGATTCAAACCGTGTTGGACTACGCCGATGTGCTCGTCGACGGTCGTTACGAGCAGTCGCTACGAGATATGGGACTTCGTTTTCGAGGATCGAGTAATCAACGAATCATCTTTTTGAATAAAGTATAATCGAGGCAGAGATGTCTCGATTTTTTGTATAATGTTGAAAAAGGGGGAGTTTTCAATGAAATGGTGCAGTTTTGAGATGCAAGAAGAGCAACGAGTGGGGATTGTCAAAGGCGATTTCGTCTACGATGTCAGCAATCAAGTACATACGACAAATTTATTAGAAGTGATCGCGCGTGAGTTCGAACCAGATATCGATTTGGATGTGGCGCCCTCATACCGAATGACGGATGTGAAACTACTCGCCCCGTACCGTCCATTGAAAAACGTGATTTGTATCGGCAAGAACTACGAAGAACACGTGAAAGAGATGGATACAGCAGGAGCAGGGAAACTCGTCATCTTCACGAAAGCACCGACCTCGGTCGTCGGTCCGGAAGCGGTCATTGAGCGTCATCCTGAATTGACGGACAAACTTGACTATGAAGGTGAGCTCGCCGTCATCATCGGCAAGTCTGGACGAGACATCGAAGCGGTCGAGGAGCACATTTTCGGTTACACCATTCTAAACGATGTGACGGCTCGAGACGTGCAAAAAGAACATGTCCAATTCTTCCGTGGCAAGTCGTTCGATACGTTTTGTCCGATGGGACCGTTCGTCGTCACACCGGACGAGCTCCAGTTCCCTCTCCAAATCAAAACAAGTGTCAATGGGGAGACGCGTCAAGATGGGACGACAGCCGATATGATTCGTCCGATTGATGAACTCATTCGTACACTGTCGAAAGGCATGACGCTCGAAGCGGGCGACGTCATCGCGACGGGTACACCAGCTGGAGTTGGGCACGGGATGACGCCACCGACGTATCTACAAACGGGAGACACGGTCGAAGTGACGATTGAAGGTCTCGGTACGTTAAGAAATGTGATTGTCTGAATGAAATGACGTAAAATGTGAAGAATCTTGTAATTCATTTATCATTTTATAAATGAGTGTTCCTCTTCGTTATAGTAAGGGTAGAAGATAACACAGAGGAGATGAATCATTATGGATCGTCACGATCAATCAAATGAACGCGATCAATTACATGAATCAGAGCAACAAAAAGATTGGTTAGATACAGAACTCGGTTCATCCAACCGAGAAGAGACAATGGTACGAACACAAACAAAACCGTCATTCGTCAGCCGTATGTTCCCGGGACTTGTCGGTGGAGTCATCGGGGCGTTGTTGACGGGCGCAATCGCATATCCGTTTATCGACCAACCGGCTACGAGTGTGAGTGATACGAACGTGACCTCGCAAGGGACTCCGGTCCAAACGTCATCGAACGTAT
Source organism: Exiguobacterium sp. s163 (assembly GCF_018617135.1). Lineage (GTDB taxonomy): Bacteria > Bacillota > Bacilli > Exiguobacteriales > Exiguobacteriaceae > Exiguobacterium > Exiguobacterium profundum. Next base: position 211,798 of record NZ_JACSJN010000004.1, on the reverse strand, counting down.
CCGATTCTTCGGTCACAAATGCCGTCGCGACCGCTCAACCGGCCGTCGTGACTGTAAACAACTTCGCCCAAAGCGGATTCTCGAGTGAGGCGGTCGAGGCTGGAGTCGGATCAGGTGTCATCTATAAAAAAGAAGGTGACTCGGCATTTATCGCGACGAACCATCACGTTGTCAACGGAGCGGACAAGCTGACGGTCACCTTTAATGACGGAACGACTGCGGAAGCGACACTCATGGGAAGTGACGCGACGTATGACTTGGCCGTCTTGAAAGTGGACGCTGACAAAGTACCGGCCGTCATCTCAATCGGCAAATCGAGCGAGTTGAAACCGGGTCAAACGGTCATCGCCATCGGGAATCCGCTTGGACAATTCGAGAACTCCGTGACACGCGGTGTCGTCTCATCGACGTCACGCCTCGTACCCGTCGATACGGATGAGAACGGACAGGCCGACTTCAATGCCGAGGTCATTCAAACGGATGCGGCCATCAACCCAGGTAACTCAGGTGGTGCGTTAATCAACGAAGAAGGACAACTCGTCGGAATCAACTCGATGAAAATTGCGACAGCAGAAGTCGAGGGAGTCGGATTCTCAATCCCAGTCGACATCGCCCTTCCGCTCATCAATCAAATCGAACAGACGGGAGAAGTGAATCATCCGTCACTCGGCGTCTCACTTCGTGACGTATCAGAGTTCCCTCAAGGTTACTTGACGGAACAAATCAACTTGCCTGAATCGGTGACGGGGGGAACAATCATCGTGGAAGTGCAACAAAATAGTTCAGCTGCGAAAGCGGGTCTTAAGGCACGTGACGTCATCGTGAAAATCAATGACAAAGACGTCAGCTCGTTCATCGACCTCCGTAGTGAATTAATTCGCGATACGGACGGAACGGTCGACATCGAATATATCCGGGACGGAAAAACGGAGACGGTTCAAGTCGAGATTCAAAATGCGAACGGTTCTGCATTGTAAAAGGTGGGCAATATGCCCGCCTTTTTTGCTATGCTTATACAAAAGGAGGATGAGTTATGGTACGAAATTTATATGGGGTGTTACTATTCGGGGCAGGAATTTTACATTTTGTAAGAGAGAAGGCGTTCATGTCGATTATTCCGAAATCTTGGCCGTTCCGCCGACTGATGGTGCAACTAAGCGGAGTCGTTGAAGTCGTGTTCGGGGCGATGCTCTTACTCAACAAGGGAACATCGTTCGTGAAACGGACGCTACCGGCATTCTTTATCGCCGTCTTCCCGGCAAATATCAACATGGCCGTCAAGCCATCTAGAATCGGTGGGAAGGTCATTCCGAAATGGATTACATGGGGACGACTCCCGCTTCAATGGGTTTTGATCAAAGGTGTCAAAAAAATATAAAGGTGTGGAGATACATATGACAAGCGTACTCAAGTGGTTTGAGCATTTCCATGCTCATCCAGAAATCAGTTGGAAAGAAGTCGAGACGACTCGAACAATCGCATCCATCTTATCAGACTGGTCGATTCCCCATCGAACGTTTGAGGACGTGACCGGAGTAATCGCGGAGATTGGATCGGGAGAAGAAGTGATTGCGGTCCGCGCCGATATCGACGCGTTATGGCAACAAGTGGACGGTACGTTTCGAGCGAACCATTCATGTGGGCACGACGCGAACATCAGCATGGTACTCGGTGCGCTCGAACAGTTGAAAGACGAAACGTTACAAAAGCGAATCCGTTTCATCTTCCAACCTGCCGAAGAGCAAGGGAATGGTTCGCTCGCCATGATCGAACGAGGGGCGTTAGAGGACGTGACGCAACTATTCGGAATCCATTTACGTCCACAAGAAGAGTTGAAAAGGGGACAATATGCGGCGGCGATTCAACATGGTGCTGCCTTCTTCTTAAAGGGGGAGGTCATTGGGGATGATGCGCATGGTGCGAGACCACATCAAGGACAAAACGCACTCGATGTCATCTTCACGATTCAACACATGCTTAAAAGCATTTACTTGTCACCGTTTGAGCCGCACTCTGTCAAGTTGACGAAGGTACACGCCGGGAGTGACAACATGAACATCATTCCAGGAAATGCGACGTTCTCGATTGACGTCCGTGCCCAACAAAATGAAGAATTGCTCGAACTGCGCAATCGTGTCGAAGACATGTTACTCCAGGTCGGCCAGCTTCATCGTGTGAAACTTGAATGGGAGTGGCAAGACTTTACACCGGGAGCCGTCGTTGGGGAAGAGTCTAGCCAAATCGCCAAGCGAGCGATTGAGAAACGCTTCGGTGAGTCGGCTCTCGTTGAACGGATCGTCACGTCAGGTAGCGATGATTTTCATTTTTATACCGTCGAGAAACCGTCACTTGATGCAACGATGATTGGCATCGGCGCTGATTTAGGTCCAGGTCTTCATCATCCGCATATGACGTTTGACCGTGACGCGTTAGAAGATGGGGCACGCCTGCTCGCGGATGCGCTCCGGATTGCAGCAACATAAATCAAGATGGGTGGGATAGACAGATGTCTGTCCACTCATTTTTTTATTGCATCCACTCCTTGCAAGCGCTATCATAACGTTATTAGCGACAATATAACGACAATTCTGAATTTTCGCTATAGGGGAGGAAGTTAGATGAAAACAACGGGGAACAAGCAAGACATGAAGTTAGGGTGGGCGCTCTTGCCACTCGGGGTGATGATCGTCGTCATGCTCATCTCGATCGTTAAGCTCGGTCAAGGACCACACATCCCGCTCATCGTCGGAACGGCAGTCGCTTCAATCGTCGCCTGGCGTCACGGGTTCAAGTGGAAAGAGATTGAAGAGATGATGTATAAAGGGATTCGTCTCGCCTTACCGGCAGTCGTCATCATCATTTTGGTCGGGTTGACGATTGGGGCATGGATCGGTGGAGGAATTGTTGCCACGATGATCTATTTCGGACTGAAGATCATCTCACCGGCATACTTTTTGTTAACGATTTGTCTCATCTGTGCGGTCGTCGCGCTCTCAATCGGGAGTTCATGGTCGACGATGGGGACGATTGGAGTAGCGGGGATGGGCATCGGGCTGAGTATGGGGATACCGGCGCCGATGGTAGCGGGGGCGGTCATCTCAGGAGCTTACTTCGGGGATAAGATGTCGCCTTTGTCAGACACGACAAACTTGGCGGCAGGATTAACTCATACGAATTTATTCGTACATATTCGACACATGCTCTATACGACAATTCCAGGACTCATCATTGCACTCGGGGTATACGCATGGCTCGGTAGACGATTTGCAGATTCTTCGACAGACTCGTCTGAAATCACACAGACATTGACGATTTTAGAGGACAGTTTTGTCATCTCACCATGGTTACTCCTCGTTCCACTCGCCGTCATTTTGCTCGTCGCAAAGAAGGTGCCGGCGATTCCAGCACTCGTCGTCGGGATTGCCCTAGGTTTCTTGGCTCAAGTGTTCATTCAAGGCGGAACGCTTGCAGACAGCGTAGGCGCTCTTCAAAGTGGCTATGTCATTGATACGGGTAATGAACTGGTCGATAACCTCTTCAGTAGAGGTGGTCTTGATGCGATGATGTACACGGTCTCGATGACCATCGTCGCGATGACGTTCGGTGGGATTTTAGAATATTCGGGGATGCTACAATCCATTATGAACCAAATTTTGAAGTTGGCGAAAACGGCAGGTTCATTGATCGCTTCAACGATTTTAGCGGGAGTTGCGACGAATGCGACGTGCTCGGAGCAGTACATCTCAATCGTCGTCCCGTCACGCATGTTTGCTGGAGCGTATGAAAAAATGGGATTACAGTCGAAAAACTTATCTCGTGCCCTCGAGGATGGAGGAACGTTGACTTCCGTGTTTATCCCGTGGAACACGTGTGGGGTATTCATCCTCGGCACACTCGGGGTCGGAGCATTCGAATATGCACCGTATGCCGTCTTGAACTTCATTGTACCGGTCATTTCGATTGTATATGCCTTCACGGGATATACGATTGAGCGCATCGCGGTCATTCAACAGGAAGAACCTGTCGCGGAACAAGCGGCTCAATAAAACGATTCCCGGTCGTCAATCGACCGGGAATTGAAATTTATAGACGGTGCGCGGACGACCTTGGCTGTAGCTCATCTCTTCGCCAATCGGATGAACGAGTTTTGCATCAACCAATTTTTTGATGAGTCGCTCTGTCGTGCGACGTGTCACATTCAAATGGTCGGTCAACTCTTTCGCTGTAAACTCGAGATGGTCCATTGAAAAATGAATGAGCTTTTCGATATTGGTCGGACTCATACCCGTCTGTTTCATCATGTCATAGACACGCGTTTGCGTGACGCGGAAATGAATCGGTGCCGGTTGGTCGGTGAACGTCATTCGTTTTGAATCGTCGACGATGCGTATAGCGGCATTGTTTGTCGTATGAAGGGCAAGTTCGGCATGCTCAACGGCGCGTTGATAATCGGACCCATACCCGATCCCTACATGACCAGAAATGTTCTCTGACAAGATGGAACCGTTTGACATGGCGGAGTCAATCTTTCCTTTACTCGATAATAGGACGATACCGTCTTGAGTGGTCTCCATCAATTTACCACCGAAATAATGATGTGTTGTCACATGGTTGAGCGTATCTTCACTGGCATCCGAGTAGAAGAGCACGGCGAGTTGTGACTGGTCTGATTTGTTCAATCGAATCTGTTGAATAAAATCATGGAAGTGGTGGAAAATTCTCTCTTCTGGCTCAATCATGAGCTGACTAGCAAAACCATTTTCCACTAAGTGTCGATGGACTCGTTCGACACTTGTCAAGGCGAATCGAGTCGTCCCAGTTCGTTGAAGTTGCTCATGAAACGAAATCAACTCTTCGAAATTCATATACGGACTAAGTTCTTTCACTTGCGGTGGCGACATGTGGCTTGGAAACGATGCTAAAATTGATTCAAGTCGTGACGCATCAACGAGATCGATGGAGAGCTCTTCGATTCGGAGCTGTTGTGTCAATGTCACGTATAAAAGTGACGTCAATAACACGACATCATCTTGAACGACGTGATGGGCAAATGGAAGGTTCGCTTCCTCCATCGCATACGTATAAGGGAATGAACCGGAGAAGAACACTCCGTCAAAAAATAGGAGTTTTGTAGCGATGTCTTTCGCTTCTCGCGGGTCATCATAAGGAAATCCCTCGATTCGAACATCGGGTAAGGAAGAACCGTTCTGTACCTGTTGTAAAAACGATGGTGAGCCGACAACGGCGATATGGATGGACATGTAAAATCCCCCTTGCAATTTAGCGACTATATAACGACAATATAGAGGAAAGGACAGTTGAAGTAAAGGAGTGATGAACATGAATATTCAAAAAATAGAAATTTTCTCGGTTCGCTTTCCATTAAAGGTACCATTCATCGTCAGTTATCACCGTTATGATGATATGCCTTCTGTCATCGTCAAAATGACAACCGCATGTGGACTTGTCGGTTATGGAGAAGCCGTGGCGGATGAGCATGTGACGGGTGAGTCCGCTGAGAGCACGGTCAGTGTACTCCGTCATCTATTGGCTCCGCTCTTAATCGGAAAAAATCCGATGCACCTAGAGCATATTCATGACGAGATGGACCGTGCGATTCGTGGTGTTCCGGCTGCCAAAGCAGCACTTGACATCGCGTGTCATGATGTGATCGGGAAAAAGCTGAATCAACCAATCTACGAATGGATTGGCGGTCGGTACCATGAGTCATTCCCAGTCACGCACGTCTTGAGTATCGGAGAGCCGAACCATATGGCACAAGAGGCACTCGAACAAATGAAACGAGGTTATACGGCAGTGAAGATGAAGGTCGGAGTCGATGTGCAAACGGACGTGGCGCGTGTCAAAGCGGTACGGGAAGCGGTAGGAAATGACGTGCCGATTCGAGTCGACGTTAACCAGGGATGGATCAACGCGGCCAATACGGTTCAAGCCATGCGTCTACTCGAACCGTATGGCATCGATTGGGTCGAACAACCGGTCAAGGCGGATGATTTTGAAGGCATGCTCGAAGTGAAACAAAAAATCTCCGTCCCGCTCATGATGGATGAAGGGTTGAAAGATATTCACGATATGAGACGCTTGACGATGATGCAGGCAGCCCATAAAGCGAACATCAAGCTGATGAAGTGCGGTGGCATCTATCCAGCGAAGAAGTTGGTCCATATGGCGGAGATGTCCGGAATCGAATGCCAGATTGGTTCTATGGTCGAATCCTCCATTGCATCGAGTGCAGGATTCCATGTCGCTTTCTCGAGTAAAATCGTGAAGACGGTCGAGTTGACGGGTCCGCTCCGGTTCGGGAAAGATGTAGGAAACTTATCATATGATTTACCAATCATCTCGCTGAACGATCGTCCGGGACTCGGTATTGACGTCGATGAGGACGTGTTACGTGAATTGACGACGGAATCTTACGTGGTTGGAGATGAGTCGCATGTGGCAAGGTGAGATCAAAGACCTTTCACTTCATGTATGCGTCCTAGGCTTGTCCGATTTACCGGAACTGTTAACCGTTCAAGATACGGTCATTCAGGCGTTGGCTGAACCGGAGCACTATCAATCGTTATCGGTTGAAGAGTTCACGAAACTGTTGACGGATCAGACGTTGATTGGGGCAAAATCAGATGGTCGGATTATCGCGTTCCGAGCGATGCTCATCCCACCGATTGATGCGGAGCATCTAGGGCGAGATATCGGATGGCCGGAGGATTCGCTTGAACGTGTCCTGTATCAGGAAGTGACGAACGTCCATCCAGACTTCCGTGGATATGGACTACAGACACATTTGGGCAAACTACTAATGAAACAAGTTGAATCGGATAACCGTTTCGATGTCGTCTGTGCGACTGTCGCACCGTTCAATATTCCAAGCATGAAAGACAAGTTCACGCTTGGACTCCGAATCGGGGCGTTGAAAGAAAAGTATGGCGGGAAACTCCGCTATATCTTTTACAAAGAGATGCATCGTTCGTGGCATCCCACATCAGTTGCGCAAGATGTACCGATGGAAAATCGTGGGCGACAAGTTGAGTTGCTTCAAGCCGGTTGGGTCGGGACGGGCATGATGAAACAAGGGGAACAGTGGATTGTTCGATATGAGAAGTAAAAAATCCTCGTCAAGCTGACGAGGATTTTGTTTATTCGAGAACGAAGAGTACATCATTCGCGAATTTCTCATACGTACGGTCACTCGGGTGGAACTGATCGGTCGCTAAATCTCTTGATAAGTCAGAGATGTAGGCGAACGGGTCGATCACATCGATATTCTGCGCATTCGCCAATTGTTTCGCTGATGCGTTCCAATCGAGGATGAGCTGATTGAATGCTTGTCCATTCTGATCATTTTGAAACGGATTGTATAGACCGATATACACGATGGTTGCCGAATCGTTGAGTGAACGAATTTCAGTGAAAATCGTTTCTAAATTCGTCTTCGCATCCGTGACCACTTGTTGAATATCGACGGATTCGAAGTTATCGACGTTTTCCCCACGGTTGAACAAATCGTTTCCACCGATGGTCAACGTGATATATCGTGCGTTCTCAATCGTTCGACGCACTTCAGGTTGCTCGAGTTGTGTGAGTAAATCTTCTGTTCGTGCCCCAGACACGGCAAGGTTTTGCGTACGTACGCCTTCTTCTTCAAGAGCAGTGCTGACAGGCTGTACATATCCTGCGCCTGATGTTGACCCGACACCGCGTGTCAACGAATCGCCTAATGCGACGTAGACGTCTCCTTGTGGTTCAGGGCGTTCGTCTTCGGAGACGGAAAGTGTTCGCTCCGGCGGATTGACAATATCCTGATAGCCGATCCATAGACCATATAAGGCGATTCCCGTTAAAAGAACGGCGCCACTTAAAAATGCATACCATTTCGACTGTTTCATGGGCTGACCTCGCTTTCTATATGAACATCATATCAAAAATGTGTGGATGTGCCCTATGTGAATGTTCGAATAGGACAGATTCACTTTTGTCCGATAGAATAAGGAAAGAGGTGAGACAATGGAACCGACGTTAAAGCTACATCAACTTACAAAAGTGATTGGAAAAAAGACGATTATCGATAACATTTCGTTAGACGTCTACCCGGGTGAGGTCTTCGGATTTTTAGGACCGAACGGCGCCGGGAAGACGACGACGATTCGAATGATTGTTGGCTTGATCAAACCGACGAAAGGAAATGTATCGATTTGTGGGTATCGTGTCGACAAACAATTTGTCCAAGCGATGAGTCAAATCGGCGCAATCGTCGAGAATCCAGAGCTGTATAAGTTTTTATCCGGACGTGAGAACTTAGAAGCGTTCGCACGCATGTTACCTGGAGTCGATGATAAGCGAATCCAAGAAGTCATTGACCTCGTCGATTTGACCGCTCGAATCGATGATAAAGTGAAGACGTACTCTCTCGGGATGCGACAGCGACTCGGGATTGCCCAGGCGCTATTAAACAATCCACGGGTGCTCATCTTGGATGAGCCGACGAACGGGCTCGATCCGATGGGGATTCGAGATTTACGACTTTTCATTCGTCGACTCGTTGAAGAAACGGGACTGAGTGTTCTCGTATCGAGTCATATCCTGGCCGAGATTGAACTACTAGCGGACCGAGTCGCCATCATGTCGCGAGGAAAGATTGTCAAGGTGGGGACGGTCCATGCTTTGATTGAAGAACTCGCGTCAACGGTCGACTTACATGTAACGAATAGCTTCGAAGTATTACCGATCGTTCAAGGGTACGAAGGAATCGACCAAGCGGACGTGGTGGACGAGCGAACGATTCGTATTTCCATGAACGTGGAAGAGACGGCGAAGTTGAATCGATATTTGATGGAAAGAGATGTCGAGGTGTTCGGACTCGAGCGCCGAGTCCAAACGTTAGAGGACCTCTTTATCACGTTGACAGGCGGTGATCACATTGCCTAATCCATCGATGCTCGGTCTCATTCGTAATGAAGTGCTCAAGATTCATCGGAAACGCAGATTGATGGTCGTCTCCATCATCCTGATCGTGCTTGTTTCGATGTTCACGTATGCGAACTATCGTCAAATCGAGAAACAACGCGAAGAACAAGGAACGACTGATTGGCGTGTCGATCTCCAGCAAGAGATCATCGATACACAAAACCGACTCGCCTCCGCGAACGTCCAAGACGAGTTTCGGCAGATTCTTGAGTTCCAAGTCCAACAGAATCAGTATTATCTTGATAATGATATCAATCCGAATTATCCGGGAGCTCCGACGTTTATGCGTGTCTTCTTCTCCCAAGGGACTACGCTTGTCCTACCGCTGTTCATTATTGTATTGATGGCAGATATCGTGAGCGGAGAACATAACGATGGAACGATTAAGACGTTGTTATCGCGACCGGTCCGGCGATATAAGATCTTACTCGCCAAATGGCTGACGACGCTCCTTTATACATCGATCTTAATATTTGTGACCGCCGTCGTCAGTTACGCCATATCCGGCATCGTTCTCGGCTGGGACGGATGGAATGCTCCGATTTTGACCGGTTTCCAAGCTTCGCCGACCGGAACCTTCTCGACCGACTTTGTGCATACGTTGCCGATGTGGGAGTACTTGCTTATGTCGATGGGGCTTTCATGGCTCGTGGTGGCTGCGGTCGGGACAATCTCTCTCATGATTTCTGTTTTGGTGAAAAATACGGCGACTGGAATCGGAATCATGATGGCTGTCCTCATCTCAGGGCCACTCTTGACATCGCTTGGCTCAAACTGGGATAGCTCGAAATACCTGGTGAACGTCAACTTCGGTCTTCATACCTATTTGGAAGGACAGGCTCCCCCAATCGATGGGATGACGTTACCGTTTTCGCTCCTCGTCATTCTCATTTGGTCGATGGCCGCCTTGGCGTATGCGTTTTACCACTTTACCCAAAAAGATGTGTATTAATGATTCGTGCTCCTTTCCTAAGGAGCACGAATTTTTTTTGGATAAAATTAGGTCGTAAATAGAATGAATGGTTCTAAATACTCAATATTATGAATTATCAAAATAATTAAAAAGATGGATACAGCCTTTGTGGGAAAGTGTGTAAAGTAAGAATCATCACAAAGGAGGTAAACACATGAAAAAAGTTGTTTCTACATCATTAATCGCAGGCGTATTGCTCGTACCACAATTGGTCGGTGCGGCAGAATTGAAGTCAGGCACTCTGACGAAACCATCAGAAAGTGCACCGACAACGATTGTAAAAGAGTACGTCAAATCAAAAGGTGAGTTCAAGACGATCGAGTCGAAATCAGACAAAGTCGGGAAAGTGGTTAAGCTCCAACAGACAGTTGATGGCGTGCCAGTATTCGGTGGTGTGGTAGTCGGTGTCGTAGATGAAGCGGGTCAATTGAAGACAGTCGTGGATGATGCGAAATCGGTCAAGAACCTACATAAGTCGATCAAGTTAACTGAAAAGAAAGCCATCGCGAGTTACAAAAAGCTTGTCGGACATAAAGGGGCCTACGAGCTCGAACCGGAAGCGGAATTGATTGTTTATCCAAAAGGTGAGAAGTCGGTTTATGCATATCAAGTGACCGGAACAATCCTTGAAGCGGAAGAGCCGTCACGTTGGACATACTTCATCGATGCTGGAACGGGTGAGGTACTTAATAAATTTGACCAGTTAGCTCATGCAAGACCGACGAAAGGTGTGACAGGTACGACATATACGGGAACGGGAATCGATGTTCTCGGCTACAGCCAAACGTTCAAGACAACGAAGAGCGGATCTTACTATTATCTCCAAGATTCAACGCGTGGAAAGGGAATCTATACGTACGATGCGAAAAACCGTACGACACTCCCAGGTTCGCTATGGGCTGACGTGGATAACGTCTTGAACACGACTTATGACCGTGCCGCTGTCTCTGCACACGTCAACGCGACAAAGACATATGATTTCTACAAAAACACTTACGGACGGAACAGCTATGACAACGCCGGAGCTGCATTGAACTCAACGGTTCACTACAGCCGTAGCTACAACAATGCGTTCTGGGACGGAAGTAAGATGGTATACGGAGACGGAGACGGTCAAACGTTCACGTATCTTTCAGGTGCACTTGACGTAGTCGCTCACGAATTGACTCACGCGGTCACGGAATACACGGCAGGACTGATCTATCAAAACGAGTCTGGGGCGATCAATGAAGCAGTATCGGATATCCTAGGTACAGTGGCGGAATATAGCGTCGGCACTAACTTCGACTGGTTGGTAGGAGAAGACATCTACACACCAGGTGTAGCAGGCGACGGACTTCGTTCGATGGCGAACCCGGCTGCATACGGTGACCCAGATCACTACTCAAAACGTTACACAGGCACACAAGATAATGGTGGGGTTCACATCAACTCAGGTATCGTCAACAAAGCGGCATACCTCTTAGGTAACGGTGGATCGCACTACGGCGTATCGGTACAAGGTGTGGGAGTCATGGCGATGGGGGATATCTACTACCGTGCCCTCAATGTTTACTTGACACCAACGTCTAACTTCTCAAGCCTTCGTCAAGCGGTCGTACAATCTGCGAAAGACCTTTACGGTGCGACAAGTCCGCAAGCGGTATCAGCTGCGAAATCATTTGACGCTGTCGGAATCTACTAAGTTCTCAACATCTCTTCCGAAATTTTCGGAAGGGATTTTCTTATGCAGTTTTTGGGTAAATCAAGGTTGAACGTCGAGCGAAAAGGAGAACGAGTATGAACACGAAGGAATTTATTGTGTCACCGAACAGCAAGATTCAATTAGATGATATTCCAACGACTGTTTCAGACAAACCGGAGGATGACACCTTGACGACTGAACTCATTCCGAACAGTGTCGAGCGATTGAAAGAACTACATTGGCGATTATATGCCGAGAGTAAGAAAGGGATTATCGTCGTCTTGCAGGCGCTTGATGCGGGTGGAAAAGATGAGGCGATCAGCTATATCTTTTCAAATTTGAACGCCCAAGGACTGAAGACGAATGCGTTTCAAAAACCTTCCGATACGGAGAAAAAGCACGACTATCTGTGGCGAATGCATGATTTGTTACCAGAAAGAGGACAGGTCGGAATTTTAAACCGATCCCATTACGAAGAGGTCATTGCGCCTCGTGTCCATGATTTGTTGGGGGACGAAGTACTTCCGGAGGAAATGGACCAGGAAGAGGTCTGGCAGATGCGATATCGTCAAATCAACGATTATGAACGCTATTTACAGGAAAACGGATTCGAAGTCATCAAGTTCTTTTTCAATGTATCTAAAGATAAACAACGAGACCGTTTGCTTGAACGATTAAAGGATCCGAAAAAGAATTGGGAATTCTCCTTCAGTGACATCGAAGAGCGGCAGCATTGGGAAGAATATCAAGGAATCTTTGCCGAGATGTTGTCGCACACATCAACGGAAGTCTCACCCTGGTATGTGTTGCCGGCAGATGATGAGTGGTATAGTCGTTTAATTATTTCGTCAGTCATGATTGAAGTTCTTGAACGGATTGATCCACAGTATCCGACTTTCACGGATGAGGAACAAGAGCGAATTGACGAGGCCATCCAAACCCTTGAGAACGAGTAAGGCGTGGCGTTCTCGTGAACACTTAAAAATCCCCTTGCACTGAAAGCGAATTCAAGCTAAAGTGATACAGTAGATTAAAGGTCAGACATCTGTACAAAGGGGTAATGAGTGTGGGTAATGTAAGTTTACTATTCGGTGGCGTCGCACTGTTTTTAAATAGTCTCGTTCTTCTCGGGAAAGTGGATAGCAAGAGCGCAGGATTTTTTAGTTTGTTTACGGGACTCTTACAAACGTTTATCGCCACATGGTTATTGATTGGGGCGAGTCCAGAAGAGCAATTCGGTCTTGCGAGTATCTATCTATTTGCGTTCACTTATTTATATGTAGGGGTGACGTTTATTTTGAATTTAGACGGACGTGGCGTTGGCTGGTTCTCATTATTCGTTTCGATTGCAGCTGCTTTTTATGGCGCAATGGCGATTGCAGAAAGTGATCCGATGGGGGCATTGACGTGGTTCTTCTGGTCATTCCTTTGGGCGTTGTTCTTCTTTGGAATGGGACTCGGGAAACCGAACGAGACCATCACAGCACGTGTCGCCCTCGTATTATCATGGTTGACGCTGATTGTCCCGGCGATGGTTGGGATGGCTGGACTGATGAACGGATGGTATGACATGGTTTGGTGGGCGGCGAGCGGTACGGCAATCCTGTACTTCATCGTTTCTGTCAAACGTACGAAACAGACGATTGAAATTGCTTCATGATGAATTGAAAATGATTCGAGGTCATCGAGCGCGATCAAGTCGTGCCTGACGACCTTTTTTTATTGAACGATGAAAGATCGATATATATTATACTTAGAAAAATGAAAATGAAAGATACGGTACGAATGTCGTTAATTTCAAAAAGTGGGGTTGAGTTGATGATTGCACTTGAAACGTTGAAAAGTAGACTCGTCAATAATCAGATTGAAATACAAAATGAAGAGGGATATGTAGACACGTTACACTTTCTATTCAGTGAGCCTGCGATGGAAGTTGAAATTAAGCGATTGAAGCAAATAATCCCAATCGACATTATTCACTTCTTGAAGACCCACAACGGCGCTGACCTGTTTGTTCACCCGACATACGGTGGAGGAATCCGACTTTTTAGTGTAGATGAAATGATCGAGTATCGGGAAATATGGGAGTGTCCTGAACAATTCATTCCCGTCGGAGCCGGGAGAGATGGGGAATGGATTGTTTGCGAGGTCGTCAATGAACATGAAAACTACATTTGGGTTGGAGAATTTTTGACTTACACAGATGACACCGAAAAACTTCCGATGGATTATACACGCTGGTTCGACTATTTGATTGTCGCCCAAGGCGCTCATTTTTGGGATTGGTTCAGAGGTTAATAGATGACGATTGAATATTTGTTTTGAATGATGATGATGGAATGCGCACTTTTTGTTGAGTGTGCTTTTTTACAGTTGCTTTTGTGTCTAAAATGTGAAAAGTGGGAATGAGGAAGCTAAAGGAGGCGAAAGCAGATGAGTGATGGTCTCGTGTTATTACTCGGATTACTTTTATGTGGTTGGATGCTGTTTGCCGTCGTATTTGATGATAGAATAAAAAGAAGAATTTGATGGCCCGTCTCGCGAGGAGACGGGTTTTTAATTGAGGAGTGAGAAGTATGAAAAAAACACCTGTCGTCGTCATCGTCGGTCCGACCGCTGTTGGCAAAACGAAGACGGGCATCGAACTCGCAAAAGCGTTCGACGGCGAGATTGTCTCGGGTGACTCGGTTCAAGTATACCGGGGCATGGACATCGGTTCAGCAAAAGTGACGAAAGAAGAGGCCGAAGGGATCCCGCATCATTTGATCGATATTTGTGACCCGGATGATGCCATGAGTGTCGCAGCTTTTCAACAGTTGGCTCGTGCCGCCATCGATGATATTTATGCCCGTGGCAAATTACCGATTATTGTCGGAGGAACAGGATTATACATTCGCTCGATTTTATATGACTATGAATTCGTGGAGCGACCTGTGGATGAGGCGTTGCGGGCTGATCTCGAACGGTTGGCAGAAGTCGAAGGACGTGAGGCGTTACATCAAAGATTAGTTCAACTTGACCCAGAGCGTGCGGCTACGATTCACCCGAATAATGTCCGTCGCGTCGTGCGGGCGCTCGAGGTAGCGATGCAAGGGGATACACAGACGACGGACAGTGCGCCATCCGAACATTATGATTATCGATTGTTCGTCCTCCACGCAGATCGTGAGATATTATACGACCGAATCAATCAACGCGTCGATGCGATGATGGAAGCAGGACTGGTCGAGGAAGTCGAACAACTTTTGGCACAAGGATATCGTGAGACGCAGGCGATGCGAGCCATCGGGTATAAAGAAGTGATTCCATTCATCGATGGAAACATCTCGAAAGAGAAAGCGACAGATTTGCTTAAGCAGCACACAAGACAGTTCGCAAAACGGCAATTAACTTGGTTCCGTCATCAATTTGATGGAATTTGGGTGGATATGGGTCGAAAATCATTTGAACTATCATATAAAAATATTTATGATGATGTAGAGGGGTTTTTTCGAAAATTCCGATTATTTTAAAGAGATAAAGACTAGGGGGAATCCAGCATGAAAGCGAGCTACAACATCCAAGACCATTTTTTGAATCAACTCCGAAAAGAAATGGTGCCAACGACCGTATTTTTAGTGAGCGGGTTTCAAATTCGAGGTGTCATCAAGTCATTTGATAACTTTACCGTCATCGTCGAGTCGGAAGGTCGTCAACAATTGATCTATAAACATGCGATTTCGACTTTCTCTCCGGCACGTAACGTGACGCTATATGAGCCGGATGCAGTTGAAGTAACAGAAGGATGAGCATAAGAAAAGGAGCGACCCGGGGACCGCTCCTTTTCTTATGCTGTTTTTGTCGTTCCCGGTTGTTTAATTGCCTCAAGAACGCGTTGGATGGCGCATCCACCGAGGAGTGAATCCATTTGACCACAAATCTGAGTCGGCGTCGAACGGTGTAACAATGTGTATGTCCGCTTCCAAGCGCGCTCTGCCGATTGAATTCGGACGAGAAGATCGGCGTGGCTCAGTTCTTTTAGCTTATCAATATTGAGTCGGTTCGTTCGAGCGAACGCAGACAAGATGACTGCTTTCGCTAGCGGTGTCTGAAGTGGGTAACCAGAAAGCTCAAGCGCCGCCATGGCCCCTTTCATCTCATGTTCGACAATTTTGTCGAGTGATGCATCTTTAGCATATGGATTACCGGAAAGATGCGTGAGTGACAGTTCTAAGTCCTGCATGCCCACCGGACAAGTTGACGCTTTTAGAATATGTTCAATGGATTGTTGCTCTTGTGCATAACGTGTCGCTTCCCCCGAGGCGATGAAACGCTCATACGTATCGATTAATGAAATCATTCTCGTTTCCCCCTTTATCGAACTACCTTTATCGTATCAATAATCGTAAGCGCTTTCAATATAATGAATGTGAAATCATGACCCTACTAGAAAGTATGTTCGCCTAATGAGCGGAAACACGATACAATGTCAGAAGATGCGAGGAGGGAATGATTATGAACTATTATCATCAAATTGATCCAGTCATCGGTTCATCAATGAACCGTGATCGATTTCAAATACCGCAAATAGACAAATCAAAGGAACGTTTAGACCAGTTAGCCGATGGGACCCCTGTCCAAACAAAAGCGCTCGTCAGTACAGTCGAGGTTAGAGAAGGAAAGAATGGTGCGAAATGGCTTCAACTAAGTGTTACGACGGCGAACGGGATGATGCGTGCGAAGCATTGGCTACGTGGAAATGAGAGTGAACTACTTCCAATCTATGAATCGGGTGTCATCGAATTGTCCGGGAAAATCGATGTCTATCCAAAACCGGATGGCGCCAAATCGATTACGATTGACCGCGTCCATCCTATCTCAAAAGATGAGGCAATCTCGTTATTACCAGGCTTGCCAGGTGATGAGACGATGGAGCAGTTTGCGGATGAATTGTTTAGTTTGATTGATACGTTGTCACCGACCTATCAACAGATCGCCTACGGCCTCCTTGATTTCGTTTGGGATGATTTCGTACTATCGCCAGCGGCACTCTACCACCATCATAACTATGCGGGAGGTCTATTGAAGCATACCGTGTGTATGCTTCGTCTCGGCTATCGGATTCAAGAGCAAGATGACTATTTGGCGATGGTGTTTCGTGTTATCAAAGAAGCGGAGCAGTTGCACAAAGTCGACCTTTGGAATACGATGAACGGTGTTAAAATCGAACAGGCATATAAAGGAACGTTTGAATCGCTGTATGCCGCCTGTGAAGCGATGGCCGAGCGGAAAGAACCGTTGAGTTGGGATGAACTCGCACTTGGAATCCTCTTCCACGACATCGGAAAAATATATGAATACAGTCATCTGTTATCTAGTCCGAATCGTTTTGAGAAGTTATCTCCTGTTGAGGGCACAAGTGAAACGACCGGCATCTCCATCAACCCGATGGGCACACTAATCGGGCATATGACATACGGTGGGCTATTGTTTGAAGAAACGTTACGCCAGACGTCGACGCGACTGCCATTGGATGTCCACCATCGAATCTGGCACATGATTTTATCACATCATGGGAAACGTGAGTGGGGATCGAGTGTCCTCCCGATGACGACGGAGGCTTGGATGCTTCACTTGATTGATTTATTGGATGCGCGTTATGAGAAATGGGCTCGCGCGCACGAAGATTTGTAAGAAAAGGGTGGTATCATGATTCCCGTACAATTAGTGACCGGGTTTTTAGGAGCAGGCAAGACAACGTATATGAACCGCTTACTCGCGGCGACGGATGAAAAGATTTGTCTGATCGTCAACGAGCTCGGCGCGATAAATATCGATGAACAATTGATCGTCAAGATGGACCAAGAGCAAATCGAACTCTCAAACGGATGTATTTGCTGTTCCATCCAAAATGATTTGAGTAAGACGTTCTATCAACTCGCGGCAAAGCAAGAAACATTCAACCGAGTCATCATCGAGACGACCGGTGTCGCCGATCCCGCACCAATCATTCAGACGATTTATTATGACGAGTACTTACGTCAACACTTTAAAATGAACGCCATCTTGACGGTTGTGGATGCCAGTCAAATGGACCGTGAACTGTTCAAAGAAGGGATTCATCAAATCGCTTATGCCGATCTCATTTTGTTAAATAAAATCGATTTAGTGTCGTCGGATGAACTCGATCAAGCACGCCGCCGAATCGAACAACTCAATCCGACGGTTAGGATTGTAGAGACGATTCAAACAGAAGGCGATTACGAATTACTTGAGAATACGTTCCAACTGTCACGTGTCGATGAACAGAAGTTGAGTCAACTGACAGAGACGAGTGAATCGGTCTCCTCCCTTCGTGCGATCACGTTGAGTGCCGAGCGTCCGTTGTCTCGGGAGCGCGTGACCCGTTACGTTCGTGAAGTCTTGATGCACTACGAAGATGCGATGTATCGGATGAAGGCGATTGTCCGCTTACAGGATGAGGAGTGCAAGTTTGTCATTCAAGCGACGAATCAGTTGATGGGCGCGACATTTGCAAATGAGATGCATGAAGGGGACCGTTCCGTATTTGTTTGGATTGGGAAGGAACTAGACCAAGATGCACTAGCACGGGGATTAAAAGCATGTGAGGTGGAGCAAGATGAAGCTTATTCTAGTTGACGGCTTTAATTTGTTGTCCCGTTATTATTTTGCGACGGAGCGAAGACGAGCACAAGATCCGGAAGTGACTGTGAAAGGATTACTTCGAAAGGTGGATTCCTGGACGACAGACTTTTCCCATATCGCTTTCTTTTGGGACGGGACACGAGAGTCTACCCACCGCTATGCGATGTATCCTGAATATAAAGCAACGCGTAATGGACTCCCGGAACCACTTTTCGAAGACTATTTGAAATTGAGAGCCGCTTTGGATGAACGAGGCATCTTACAATCCGAGTTGACTGGATATGAAGCGGATGATTTGATGGGCGCCGTCGCGACAGCGTTCCCGGGTGAATCATATCTCTATTCCTCGGACCGCGATTTACTTCAGTTGTTGTCTCCGAACGTGTTTCAAATCATGCCGAAAAAAGGTGAGGAGCAGCTCGTCAATGAAGCTTCTTTTGAATTGATGTATGGCGTGAAACCATATCAGTTTGTCGACGTGAAGGCATTGCAGGGAGACTCTTCGGATAACATCCCAGGTGTACGTGGCATCGGTCCGAAGACGGCGACGATTTTAATTCAGCATTACGATACGATTGAGACGCTTTATATGCATGTTCAAAATGAAACACTCGAAGCGCCCCATCAAAAATATGCAAAAAAACTAGACGGTCATGAAGAAATCGCGCTCTTGTCGAAACGACTGTCACAGATTGATATCCATGCTCCTGTCAATACAGATTGGGAGGCGTACCGGTTTGGTTCACATCTATTTTGACGCGGCCACCAATCAGACGACTGGAGATAATGGAATCGGTGTGTGGATCAAGTCTTCCGACGGTACCGTATCGACGTTTAAACGTCGCATGCAAGGATTGACAAGCGTTCATGCGGAATTGGCTGCATGTGCTTATGCACTGGAACAAGCGCATGCATTAAAAGGTGAAACCTCATTCATGCTGTATTCCGACGCCGAAGTGATTGTTCGCGCACTAGAGCAACGTTTCATGAAAGATGCTTCGGCGAAGCCTCTGTTTCTGAAAGCACTGATTGCCTACGATGAATTGCCGACCGTGTTCTTAAAATGGGTCCCACGAGCGGAGAATCGAGCGGACGTGATTGCACGCGACGCATTGAATGGAATGAATTAAGCGACCGAGATCATTCTTGGTCGCTTTTTTGACGGAGTCATTTCTTTTTAGATGGTTTTTCGCTAAAATGAAAGCGTAGTCAACTATAGAGGGGGAATTATACATGGATTATCGGATCGAACGGGACACAATGGGGGAAATTAAAGTTCCAGCTACGGCGAAATGGGGAGCACAAACGCAACGTAGTCTTGAAAACTTTAAAATTGGTGCGGAGAAGATGCCGCTTGAAATCGTATACGCATTTGCCATTTTGAAAAAAGGTGCAGCTTTAGCAAACGCTGAACTCGGTGTACTCGAGGAAGAGAAAGCAACGATCATCGCAGAGGTGGCAGATGAGATTTTAGCAGGGCAGCATGACGCGGAATTCCCGCTTGTCGTCTGGCAGACAGGATCGGGCACGCAGTCAAACATGAACGTCAACGAGGTCATTGCGCATCTTGCGAACGAAAAGTTACAGGCTCGTGGAGCATCTATCACGATTCATCCGAATGATGATGTCAACAAATCGCAAAGCTCGAATGATACGTATCCGACCGCGATGCACATCGCCGCCATCCTTTCCGTACAAGATGATGTCCTTCCAGCAATCGACTCGCTTTATCAAACCCTTTCACAAAAAGCGGAGGCGTTTAAGGATATCGTCAAAATTGGTCGGACGCACCTTCAAGACGCGACGCCGGTCACACTCGGTCAAGAAATCAGTGGGTGGGTCCGGATGCTTGAATTGTCAAAACAGATGATCGAGCGCACGATTGAACCACTTACGGAGCTTGCACTTGGAGGAACGGCTGTCGGAACAGGGATCAACGCACACCCTGAGTTCGGTGAAGTTGTAGCGAAGAAAATCTCAGATGAGACGGGCAAACCGTTTGTAACAGCCGTCAACAAGTTCCACGCCCTTACAAGTCACGATCAACTCGTCTTCACGCATGGTGCATTAAAAGCCTTAGCGATGGACGCGATGAAGATTGCGAACGATGTGCGATGGTTGGCTTCTGGACCACGTGCAGGAATCGGAGAAATCACCATTCCGGAGAACGAACCAGGAAGTTCAATCATGCCGGGGAAAGTTAACCCGACTCAAAGTGAGGCGCTCACAATGGTTGCCGCACAAGTACTCGGAAATGATGCGACAATCGGTTTCGGGGCGAGTCAAGGGAACTTTGAATTGAACGTCTTCAAACCAGTCATCATGTATAATTTCCTACAGACTTGTCGTCTATTGACGGACAGCTTACATTCGTTCAATGATCATTGCGCTGTCGGAATCGAACCAAATCATGAAGTGATCTCACGTAATGTGGAACAGTCACTCATGCTCGTTACAGCACTTAACCCGCATATTGGCTACGAAAATGCGGCAAAAATTGCGAAATTGGCACATAAAAACGGTACTTCTTTGAAAGAAGCAGCCTTAGAAACTGGTTTATTAACGGAAGAGCAATTTGATCAATGGATTCGTCCGGAGGAAATGACGTCACCAAACTTAAAAGTGAAAAAATAACACAAAGCGGTCGCAAGACCGCTTTTAGTATGTCTTTTTTAGGGCGTAGGTCCTAGTTATATGTAAAACAACAGAAAATAAATAAGGAAATAGTTGTATTTTATCCTGAGAAGTCGCATAATCGAAACATAAGAGAATTCGGGGAGTACGAACATAGGGGGGACGGGAATGGAGCAAGGTCAACTCACTGAGCGTATACATATGATTTTGAAAAAGATATCGGAGTCGAGACAAATTCCAAAAAGCGATATCGAGTTTCTACTCGATTGGATGAAGAAGGAAGTTCGGCAACGACGGTTGATGCATTTGTTAGAAATCTTTAGTCGTGTCGAGTCTGACGCGAAGGAGTTGCCAAGCGTCCTTACACAAGCGGAAGCTTTGACCTTGATCTCTCCTGTGAAACGTTATATCCATACCGTCTTGGGGATTGAACAAGAGGACGAAGATCTCGTCCTTATCTTATCCGCAAGCTTTTCCACATTTAGCCGTTACAAGTCGCGCGTTGAAAAGCTCGGGGCACGTCCGGTATTTTTGCAGACCCTTGAAGAAGCCGTGGAATACGATTATGAGGATGTGCCAAAAGCCATCATTATGGACGTTGAATTATGGCCACAATTTAAAGAGCGAGATATCCAATCGTTCGTTAGCAAAATGAGAAAACTCTACGTTCCCCTCATTGTCATCGGAACGAATGAACACTATCGTCTTGCTGCCTATTCATATGGATTCGACGATTATTGGGAATCGTGGGTGCCGATGGAGGAACGATTGGTGCGTCTCGGGCTACATATTGAAAAATCCCGTCTCGTATCAAAAGCGTTACTCGTGGATGAATTAACGGGTGCTTTCAACCGTAAGTATTTAAAGGCGACCTTTTCTCGGTTCATCTCGAGATTGGAGCGGTCTGGTGAGAGTTTTGCTGTCGCACTTCTCGATATCGATCACTTCAAACAATTGAATGATACGTTCGGTCACTCGTATGGGGATGATGTGCTTCATCGTGTTTCTGAAGAAATCCGTCATGCCATTCGATCTAGTGATGAGCTCATCCGATACGGAGGCGAAGAATTTTTGATCCTCTTGAACGTTTCAGACCGTGCGATCGTCGAATCGGTACTTGAGCGAGTCAGAACTCGCATCGAAGAGATGGAGTTTCCATACGATCATCAGGTGACGGTGTCGATTGGATACACCCGAGTCTGCCAGACTGGCTATACACTTGGAGAGTGGTGTGCCTACGCAGATGAGGCGCTGTATAAGGCGAAACGAGATGGTCGAAATCGTGTCGTCCGATACACTTCTGCTGTTCGTGAGGAGAAGCGAATCGCCTATGTGACGATGTCTGCCAATACCTATACATCGCTTGCTGATCGACTCCCGAAAGAGCATCGCCGATATGAAGTCGTATACCGTCCTTACGAGGCGTATTCTTGTAATGACAATATCGAGATGTTCGTCTTGGATGATGCGCGTGCGCAAGAAGCGAAAGGGACGTTGTCTGCTGTGAAAGAGCAACGAGGCAAATATAGTCACATTCTTGCTGTATCGAAACGAACGGCGTCTGAACTCGGAGCGATCTATGACGATTATGCGGATGGAGAACAAGACGAGGTCATCACGAGAAAAATTGAACAGTGGCTGGAAAAATTGCCAGACTAAAAAACAGACATCATGATGCGATGTCTGTTTTGTCGTATTGTTTGAATGAAAAGGCATATGCATGTGTTTCGTCTTGCGGGTGGTCGATTGTACTCGTAATTGACCATTCCCCAATCCGTTCGGGATAATACGTATCGGCCTCGAACGATGCAGCGACCTCCGTTGCATAGATCCGGCTCGTCATCGGCATCGTCTGTTCATATAACGTGGCCCCACCGATGACAAACCATTCCTCCTGTTGACTCATTTCGACGAGACGTTCTAAATCATGCCACACTTCGACTTGATCGGCTGAAAAGGAAACATCAGATGTGACGACGATGTTGCGTCGGTTCGGCAACGCTTTACCGATGGACTCAAACGTCTTTCTTCCCATGACGACCGTGCCACCAGACGTGATAGATTTAAAGTGTTTCAAGTCATCTGGCAATCGCCATAATAAATCATTGTCTTTCCCGATTTCACGACCTAATCCATATGCGACGACGTGTGAAATCATACGCTCACTTCTCCTTTGATATGTGGATGTGGATCATATCCTAGAATTTCGAAGTCTTCAAAACGGAATGATTCGATTGAAGGGACGTCTCGGACAATGTTGAGTTTTGGTAGCGGACGTGGGTCACGCGACAACTGAAGTTCCACTTGTTCGAGATGGTTGTGGTAGATGTGTGCATCACCAAGGGTATGGACAAAGTCGCCGACTTCGAGTCCGGTCACGTGTGCGACCATGTGCGTCAAAAGTGCATACGATGCGATGTTGAATGGAACACCTAAAAAGGTGTCGGCGCTTCGTTGATATAACTGGCACGAGAGCTTCCCGTCAGCGACATAGAATTGGAACAATAGATGACATGGCGGGAGGGCCATCTCGTCAAGCTGTCCTGGGTTCCATGCCGACACGATCAACCGTCTCGAATCTGGATTCGTTTTGATTTGTTCAATCACTTGAGCCAGTTGATCGACGGACGAGCCGTCCGGGCGTGGGAATGAACGCCACTGTGAACCGTACACCGGACCCAGATTACCTTCCTCGTCTGCCCATTCATTCCAAATACGGACCCCGTTTTCTTGAAGGTATCGGACGTTTGTCTCTCCTGAGATGAACCATAATAGTTCGTGAATGATGGAACGAATATGTAATTTTTTCGTCGTAATCAGGGGGAACCCTTCTTGCAGATTGAAACGCATTTGGTAACCAAATACACTCGTTGTCCCGGTCCCGGTCCGGTCTTCCTTTACGACACCTTGGTCGAGGATGTGTCGACATAAGTCATGATATTGCTTCATAGGTGATGTGCCTCCTTCTCATTCTTCTACCACTAAAGGTATCAATTGTAGGGAGGAAACACAAGATATAGTGGTAAGAATCATCCACAATCAATATCCTGGAAAAACAATCATGATTCTTCGTTTTCGTGACTGTCGCTTTCGGGTATAATGGGGAATGAATAAAAGGAGGGGTTTGATGAAACTACAAGGGAAGAAAGTCCTTCAACTTGTCAGTAATGACTTCGAGGATTTAGAGCTTTGGTACCCGGTGCATCGCCTTCGTGAAGAGGGAGCGCACGTGATCCTCGCTGGGGAGAAGGCCGATCACGCATATATCGGTAAATACGGTGTGCCAGCAAAATCTGACGTGGCGTTTGATGATGTGGACATTACATCGTTCGATGCGATCCTCGTGCCAGGCGGATGGTCTCCTGACTTATTGCGCCGTTTCGATTCGGTGAAAGGATTCGTCCGTTATATGGATGAACAAAAACGACCAATCGGTCAAATCTGTCACGCCGGTTGGGTGTTGATTTCTGCGAACATTCTAGACGGGGTGAACGTGACGAGCACGCCTGGAATCAAAGATGACATGGAAAATGCGGGAGCGATTTGGCATGATGAGCCGGTCGTCGTCGACGGACATATCGTCTCAAGTCGTCGTCCGCCAGACTTACCAGATTATATGCGCGCGTTCATCGACGTGTTCGCAAAACAGTAACTGAACCATAAAGGAGCTATTCAACGTTGAACTTAAAATCGAATCCATTACTTCGTAAATCAATGCAGTCCTCAGCTTACAGTGCCGAACCGATGACGAAAGCGGGAACATGGTCTAAAGTGTTCACCTTGCTTTTACTCGTGACAGCGGCAGCCGGTACGACATGGCTTGTCGTTCCGACAATCGGAGAAGGGCTCTTGTTCCCGCTCATGATCGGGTCACTCATCCTCGGCTTTATCTTTGCTTTGCTCATCACGTTTAAACCAAATACGGCTCCGATCGTCGCACCCCTATACGGGATGATCGAAGGTGTCTTCGTCGGATCGATTTCGTATTTCTTTGAAGCGATGGTCCCTGGTATTGTGGGACGTGCCGTATTAACGACGTTTGTCGTCGCCTTTGCGATGTGGTTTGTCTATACGACAGGGCTTGTCAAAGTGACACAGAAGTTTAAAGCCGGTGTCATGGCAGCCATGTTCACAGTCATGTTGTTATATCTTGTGCAACTCGTTATGAGTTTGTTCGGTTCAGGCTTGGCATTCATGACCGGTTCAAGCCCACTTGCGATCGGTGTTCAATTCGTGATTGTCATCGTCGCTTCACTCGCTCTCGTCTTAGATTTCGACTTCATCGCAAGTCAAGTCGAAGCTCGGGCTCCGAAACAGTTGGAATGGGTCGCGGCATTCGGATTAATCGTCACGCTCGTGTGGCTCTACATCGAGTTGTTAGATTTACTTTATCGTCTAGCGATGAGAGAATAAGAATCAATCATCGATCCGTTGGGTCGATGATTTTTTTACGAAAGGATGTGTCCATCTGTCTGAGCAAGACAGATTTATGATGAAGAAAATAGTGATTATCGGGTCAGGGATCGTCGGTGTTTCGGCTGCCTATCATTTAGCTGGTAAAGCGGATGTAACGGTCATTGACCGGAAAGAAGAAGGAAGAGCAACGGATGCCGCGGCTGGAATCGTATGTCCGTGGATTGCGCAGCGACGCAACAAAGCTTGGTATGCACTGGCGAAAGGCGGAGCAAGCTATTATCCTAAGGTCGTCAAAGAGCTGGAGGCTGAAGGGGAGACGGACACCGGATACAAACGTGTCGGGACGCTTGCGCTCCATGAAGAAACAAAGCTCGACCAGATGATGGAGCGAACTTTGCTTCGTCGAGAAGAAGCGCCAGAAATCGGTGAACTCGAACGATTGACTGCAGCAGAGGCACAACATCGTTTCCCACCGTTATCCGATGAATACGATGCACTCTTCGTGACAGGAGGGGCTAGAGTCGACGGCGGTCGCTTTCGCGCTGCACTTGAGAGAGTCGCTATCAAGCGTGGCGTCACATTTGTCAACGGTTCAGCACGGTTGACGAGCGGAGATGAGATTGGTGTGGAGTGTGACGGAGTGAGATATGAAGCGGATGAAATCATCCTTGCGACGGGTGCTTGGTTACCGGAGCTGTTACAGCCTCTTGGATATACGGTACGAGTCGAAGGGGAAAAGGCCCAGCTCGTCCACGTCCAGTTGAAGGATACAGATGCATCTGACTGGCCGGTCGTCATGCCGCCACGACGCCGCTATTTACTCGGATTTGACGACGGGAAAGTGGTCATCGGTTCGACACATGAGAAAGGAAAAGCGTTCGACGTTCGTCCGACTGCAATCGGTGTACACGAAGTACTGACGAAAGGTTTGGAGTCGGCACCTGGACTTGCTGAGGCAGAACTCGTTGAGACGAAAGTCGGCTTCCGTCCGGTTACACCGAATTCAATTCCCGTACTCGGAAGGGTGCCTGGGGCAGAAAAACTGTTGGTCGCGAACGGTCTGGGATCATCCGGTTTGACGGTCGGCCCGTTCATCGGAAAAGTGTTGAGTGACCTCGTTCTGACAGGAGACGCGGGAGTGGATCTATCGCTCTATCCAATTGAAGACTTTATCTATCACACATAAAAAAGGTGACTGTCTGCTTGCTTGAGACAGTCACCTTTTACCGTTTCATGACCCCATTCAAAAAGAAATGAAAGTAGACGTCCATCGTTTCCTTCATATTCTCGATTGAAAACTGAGGATCGGACAGGATAGCCTGTTGCATGAATTGTACATAGCGTAAATAAGAAGAAGTGGATAACGTCGAATCGATTGACCCTTGGGCCTTCCCGTATTCAATCAACCGGGCGAAAGCAGTATATCCTCGAGTCGCAAGCTGTTCCCAGTTCGGGTCTTGTTGAATCATTGCTGTGATGGTCTCGTCAAAGAGAACCGCCGTCTGGATTTTTCGTTTTAGGATCTCGACGAGTAACGCATCGAAGGGAGCGTTCGACTCAATCGCCTGTTCAATCCAACTCATCTGCTCTTCTGTCATTTGCTTTAAGATTTCCACGATGACCTGGTCTTTTGAACCGAAGTAATTATAGATGGATACAGGGGATACATGCGCTCGTTTCGCTAGTTCACTGATTTTAAATCGGGATTGCTTCTCTGTCATCAAGTCATAAGCGGCACGTAAGATCGCTTGTTGTTTTTCTTCGGTGCGTTTCGCAAATCCATCCATTGATCGAAGCGCTCCTTTCTCTAGTTTTGTAATCAATATACCATTTCCATTTCAAAAAAGAACGTGATATACTAGTTTTGTAATCATATTGTTAAGATATTACAAAAAAGGAGGGGTCGAGATGATTCGGATTCAGCGATTGACGAAACGATTTGATGATACACATGGCATTTTTGATGTATCCCTTCATGTGACACCAGGAACAATCTTCGGATTCATCGGACCGAACGGCGCTGGGAAATCCACAACGATTCGACATTTGATGGGTCTGTTGAAGCCGAGTGAAGGCAAGGCGACTATCAACGGATTCGATTGTTGGCAGGAGACGGAGCAAGTGAAGCAGAGCGTCGGCTATTTGCCGGGAGAAATTAATTATCCCCAAAACATGACAGGGGAAGAAATCATTCGATTGACGCGCCATCTGCACAAAACGAATCCGGATCGTGAACGGCAATTACGTGAACGGTTTTCATTCGATGAGGCGACGAAAGTACGGAAGATGTCAAAAGGGATGAAGCAAAAGCTTGCTATCATCACCTGCTTCATGAAAGATGTGCCCGTCTATATTTTGGATGAACCGACGAGCGGATTAGACCCGCTCATGCAAGAGCGTCTAGTCGATTGGTTAATTGAAGAAAAGCAATTAGGGAAAGCGATTCTCATGAGTTCTCATCATTTCCCTGAGATGGAGCGGACGTGCGACCGTGCCGCGTTGATTAAAGATGGACGCATCATCATCGAAGAGGATATGGAACAATTACGACAACATAGCGTGAAACGGTATCGAATCGAATTTTCAACGGAAGCGGAAGCCGTTCGATTCGCGGCCGATTCTGGTGAACGGGACGGCATGCATGTCGAGGTCACCATCTCCACACCATCAGAGTTGAACCATCTCATTCGAACGTTGGCGGATTTCCAGATTCAATCATTGTCAAGCGGTACAGACGAGCTCGAACATTTGTTCATGCAGTATTACGGGGAGGCGACATGACATGTTAATTCGCTCCATGTTGAAACAGAATCGCAGTTGGATTCTTGGATATTCAATCGGGACCAGCGTATATCTCTTTTTCTTAGCCGCCATCTTCCCATCTATTCAAGAAACAGGCTTAATTGAGGCGAAATTAGAATCGTTGCCACCTGAGCTTCTCGACGTCTTCCAAATCAACGCGTCGATGGCGATGGACAACGTTCTCAATCTATTGTCGAGCAACTATTATGGGTTGATTTTCTACGTGCTCGCGGTTTTATTCGCATTGACTTTCGCCTCGAAACTCTTGGCCAAACCGGTCGATTCTGGAGAAATCATGTTGTATATGGCAGCACCGATTTCTCGGGTCACGTATGTGATGTCAAGCTTCGTTGTGTTGATTGTGGCAGTCGGGCTATTTGTCGGTCTGAATGGATTGAGTTTAATGGTAGCGGACCTTCTGTTCGATTTACAAATCGATTATGCGGTTCTGTGGATGCTTCAATTGAATGGGGCGCTCATGTTGCTCGTCCTAGGCGTGGCCGCTTATGTGATTGCGAGTCTATTCGATGATAGTAGTAAATCCTATATGGTGACGGGCGGGATATTCACGTTCTTTCTCGTGATGAATATCATCCAAGGAGTGAGCGATCAATTCGATTGGATGTCAAACCTCTCATTCTTCTCTCTCTTTGACGCAGGTGCCATCATGCGTGAGGAGTATTGGGGCATCCATTTCATCTGGTTACTCGGTCTCTTGACTATCTTTTCAGCACTCTCGTTCTTCCGATTCACCCGAAAAGATTTGACGATTTAGTTTTCCGAAATAAATTGTCGGGTATGATACAATCATCTCGTTAGAATGAAAAGGGGATGAATGAGATGCTTTACGCTACATTACGAAATAAGGTCGAAATTCCGATGATCGGCTTTGGGGTCTGGAAGGTCGATAATGAAACCGAGGCGCCAGCTGCTGTCGTTGAAGCGATCAAAACAGGCTATCGTCACATCGATACGGCTGCAATCTATAAAAATGAAGAGGGCGTTGCGAAGGGAATTCATCTCTCAGGTGTAGACCGCTCTGAATTGTTCATCACGTCGAAGATTTGGAATGATGACATTCGTGAAGGCAAAACGAAAGAGGCATTCGAAGACTCGTTAAAACGACTCCAGACAGATTATTTGGACCTTTGTCTGTTGCATTGGCCGGTTGATGGGTTCGTCGATGCGTGGAAAGATCTCATCGATTTATATGAAGCCGGAAAAATCAAAGCAATCGGTGTATCCAACTTTAAAGAACACCATTTAGAAACATTGAAAGAAGCCGGTCTGATGGCGCCACTCATCAATCAGGTTGAACTTCATCCACAACTCCCGCAACCTGATTTGTTGGATTACTGCCAAGATGAAGGGATTCAGATCGAGGCGTGGAGTCCACTCATGCAAGGTAAGTTTTTAGACATCCCTGCTTTTTCTGAAATTGCAGAAAAACATGGGAAGACACCGGCTCAGATTGTGCTCCGTTGGCACCTTGAATCCGGTCATGTCGCGCTACCGAAATCGGTGACACCACATCGAATCCGTGAGAACTTTGATGTTTTCGACTTCTCACTCGATGCGGACGATTTGGCGAAGATCGATCAAGTGGCGACAGGAGAACGTCTCGGACCAGATCCAGACGAAATCGACTTTTAATGGAGAAGGGGTTCGCATATGCGAGCCCCTTTGTACGTGTAGAGTCACATGGATGCGGGTATTTAATATTATGTTACAAAAGGAGGTGTTTGATCTTCATTTAGAAGATCGTGCTTATGGACTTATCAAAATGGCCGATTGTAAACTGGGTTGCTTTTTTAGCGACCGTCGTCATCAACTATTTCGCGAGCGGCGACAACGCGGCGGTTTCGGACCGCATCGATATCTACTTTAAGCCGGCAGGGTACGCCTTCTCGATTTGGGGTGTCATCTATGTCGCGTTACTTGTCTGGCTGGTGCTCCAGTTGAAGAAAGGGACGACGGCGAATCGTCAAGCCGAGCGGATGAAAGCCGGATTTTTAGTCTCTTGCGTGCTGAATGGTTTATGGCTATTGGCATTCACGAACGAATGGTTCGTCGTCTCACTTGTCATCATGGTGTTGTTCCTGGCTACGCTGTGCTGGTTGTATTATATCGCTTTTCGGACGTCTACGAGCTGGCTCGATCGGTTCCCGTTCTCCATCTACATCGGCTGGGTATCAGTCGCGACCATCGTCAACACGTTCGTTGTGATGAAGACGGAACAGATCACGTCGCTGTTAGGTCTTGATGAACTCGCCTGGACCTCTCTTATGCTGATGGTCGGTGTGATTCTTGCCCTTCTCTTTATGTGGTGGCATCATGATTTCATCTATCCACTCGTATTCGTCTGGGCATATATCGGAATATTTGCGAGAATCGAAGAAGGCACACTCTATGTTGTGATTGTCAGCGCCCTCGCATTGCTTGCGATTGGGTATATCGGATTGATTTTGTGGAAACGTCCGAAATCGTTTTTACATCATCCGCGTAAAACAGTAGAACAATAATCAAGAAAAGGGTATCTTCAGGATATCCTTTTTTTATGTTCTGAAGAACCTATAAATAAATAATATTTATGGATATTTATTCTTTATTGAACATAACTAAAAACGATAAATCCATTGATAACAGTCATGTATACGCTTTCAATATGACTAAATGAGATTTCTATTATGCAAAAATGCATGCAACTCACTTGATTTTTCAGAATATTTAGAACAAAATGTTAATTACGAAACTGTGAGTGAAAGGGGTCGATGATATGAGTCGAGTTGGTTTGTATGACTCAAAATTTGAGAAAGATGCGTGTGGGATTGGACTTTACGTCAATCTACATGGGCTAAAGAAACATGAAATCGTTCAAAAATCGCTCTCCATGTTATGTAATTTAGAGCACCGAGGAGGAGAAGGTGTCATCGATGCTGGTGATGGGGCGGGTATCATGACTGAGATTCCACACGAATTGTTTACGCAAACCATGAACCTTCCGTCACTCGGTCGTTACGCTGTCGGAATGGTTTTTTTTCAGCCGTCTGAGAATCAGCTTCACGAAAAGATCACGTTGATGGAACGGATGGCGGATGAACTGGATTGTTCGACGATCGAATGGCGCGAAGTACCTGTCGACCCGATGCAAATCGGGGAACATGCGCGGGTCACACAACCGGTCATCTATCAATGGTTTATCTCATGTCCATTCCTAGACGAGGATGCGAATGAACGCGTCTT
Organism: Exiguobacterium sp. s163; assembly: GCF_018617135.1. GTDB lineage: Bacteria > Bacillota > Bacilli > Exiguobacteriales > Exiguobacteriaceae > Exiguobacterium > Exiguobacterium profundum. Next base: position 180,413 of record NZ_JACSJN010000004.1, on the reverse strand, counting down.
CTATGAACTTCGTCGAAAAATCGAAAAAGTCGAATCATTACGCCTATATATCGCAAGCCTGTCAACGAGAACGGTCGTATATAAAGGGATGTTGACGCCAAATCAAATCGCCGCATTTTATTTGGACTTGCAATCTCCTCACTATAAAAGCACGTTCGGCATCGTCCATTCTCGTTTCTCGACGAATACGTTCCCTTCTTGGGAACGAGCACATCCGAACCGCATGATAGTCCATAACGGGGAAATCAATACGCTTCGTGGAAATATCGATGCGATGCGAGCACGGGAAGGGGTCACGTCAACAGACTTATTCGAAGACGTTCAACACTTGTTCCCTGTGCTTCAAGAGGATGGGAGCGACTCGTCCATGCTCGATAACGCTTTTGAATTCTTCACACGAACAGGTCGTTCGATCGCCCACACGGCGATGATGTTGATTCCTGAACCATTTGTCGAAGGAAAGATGGAACCGTTCAAGCGCGACTTCTATCAGTATCATTCATCCATCATGGAGCCGTGGGATGGACCGACTGGAGTCGTCTTCACAGATGGAAGGCAAATCGGAGCTATTTTAGATCGTAACGGCTTGCGTCCGATGCGTTATGTCGAAACATTGGACGGGGAATTGATTCTCTCCTCTGAAACAGGAGTCATTCCGGTTGACGCAGAGAACGTCAAATCCAAACAACGTCTAAGACCAGGACAGTTGTTGTTGATTGACTTGATTGAAAAGCGATTGATTCCTGATCATGAGATCAAAGAGACGATTGCGAAGTCAGAGCCTTATCACAAATGGCTTAAGCAGATGATGACCATTGAGGATCGAGAGGTCGTTGAAGAAGAACTACTTGAACTCGGACGTGTGCAACGTGCGTTTGGATATACGAAAGAAGACATTGAACAGTATATGGTTCCGTTAATCAAAGACGAAAAAGATCCAATCGGCTCGATGGGGCATGACCAACCAATTGCGGTGCTCTCGACGCGGCCCCGTTCCTTGTTCCATTATTTCAAACAACACTTCGCGCAAGTGACCAACCCGCCAATCGACGCGTTACGGGAGAAAATTGTCACGGCTACGTTTACTTGGATTGGTCCGCAAGGAAATCCGGTCCATACTGGACGAGGTCACGCGAAACGTGTGTGGTTGAATCATCCGATGATTGATGGGGCAACCCTCAAGCAACTTGCCGAGAAGCTCAAGCTCGAACGAGTCGATACGACGTTTACAAATGATTTAGAGGCGTCGCTTGAAGCCCTTTTGCAACAGGTCAGCCAGATTGTACGAAATGGTGCGAACGTGATCGTCCTATCTGACCGTCTCGTCAGTAATAAACGGATTGCGATGCCGTCTCTTCTCGTACTGAGTGCGATTCATCAACACTTGATTCGAGAGAACTTGCGCTCGAACTGTAGTCTCATTTGTGAGAGTGGTGAAGTTCGAGAAGTGCATCAGGCAGCGACCTTGATTGGGTATGGGGCAGATGCGGTATATCCTTACGTAGCCTATGCGACGATAAGAGATTTAGTCGAACGTAAACAAATTGCGCATTCATTTGAAGAGGCCATTCGCTCGTATCAAAAAGCAGTTGTCGAAGGCATCGTCAAAATCATGTCGAAAATGGGTATCTCGACCATTCAAAGCTACCGTGGGGCCCAAATTTTCGAAGCCGTCGGATTAGATTGCAATTTGATTGAGACGCATTTCAGGGGAACGACGTCCCAACTGTCTGGAATAGGATTTGAAGAACTTGAAAACGAAGCGAGAACACTCCATACGTCCGCCTATGCGACGAATCGTCCGCTCGAGGCGGGAAGTGATTTCCAATGGCGTGCAGACGGAGAAGAACATGCATTCAATCCGAAGACGATTCATTTGTTGCAACGTGCCTGTCGTGAGAATGAACGTAAATATTATGATGCTTATGTGAAGCTGCATGAATCATCAGGACAGTTCATTCGACAGTTGTTTGCATTTAAAACACAACGTCCTGTCCCGCTCGAAGAAGTAGAGCCAGTCACGTCGATCGTTCGCCGTTTTAAGACAGGCGCGATGTCATTTGGGTCCTTGTCGAAAGAGGCGCATGAAACGCTCGCTATCGCCATGAATCAGATCGGTGCGAAAAGTAACTCTGGAGAAGGCGGGGAAGACCGGGCCCGCTTCGTCCCGGATGAGTTTGGAAACGAACGCATCAGCCGCATCAAGCAAGTCGCGAGCGGACGATTCGGGGTGACGGCAGAATATCTTTACCATGCCGATGAAATTCAAATCAAGATGGCGCAAGGGGCAAAACCGGGTGAGGGTGGCCAACTTCCTGGAAATAAGGTGTACCCATGGGTCGCCGAAGTGCGTGGATCCGTTCCGGGGGTTGGACTCATCTCACCGCCTCCACATCACGATATATATTCGATTGAGGACTTGGCCCAACTCATCTTTGACTTAAAGCATGTGAATCCTAAGGCGAAAATCAGTGTGAAACTTGTCTCGAAGTCAGGCGTCGGGACGATTGCAGCCGGTGTCGCGAAAGCGAATGCCGATACGATTGTCATCAGTGGATATGATGGTGGAACCGGTGCTTCTCCAAAGACATCAATCAAGCACACAGGTCTTCCTTGGGAACTTGGACTCTTAGAGACGCATCAAACGCTCGCGTTGAACGGGTTACGGGGGAGAGTCACACTTGAGACGGATGGAAAGCTCATGACGGGGCGAGACATCGTCCTAGCTGCCATCTTCGGGGCGGAAGAGTTTGCGTTTGCGACAGCGCCACTCGTCGTCCTTGGATGTATTATGATGCGTGCATGCCATTTAGATACGTGTCCGGTCGGTGTGGCGACACAGGACCCTGTGCTTCGTCAGAAATTTATGGGGAAACCAGAACACGTCGTCAACCTGATGACGTTCTTGGCAGAAGAAGTACGAGAAATTTTAGCATCACTCGGTGTGACATCATTAGACGACGTGATTGGTCGAACGGATCTTCTCGAAGAAAGTGAATGGAAGACGAAACATCCGAAAGCAAAACGGTTAGATTTAGCACCGATGCTCTCGATGCCGACACCACTTCCTGAGCGTGAAGAAGTCGCTCACCCGGCATACCGTTCCTATGATCACCGAAAATTGATTCCGGCAGTCTCACGGTCAATCAACTCGTTGCAACCGACCTTCTTCGTTGGTCGCATCCGAAACACCGATCGCGCCGTCGGGACGCAGTTGGGGTTTGAAGTGACGAAAGTTCACGGTCAGGTCGGTTTAGCGGATGATACCATTTCGCTTCGCCTCAGTGGATCAGCCGGACAAAGCCTAGGAGCATTTTTACCACGAGGGATCACCATTTCCGTCATCGGGGATGCCAACGATTATATCGGGAAAGGCTTGAGCGGTGGGAAATTAGCATTGATCGCTGAAAAACATGCACCGTTTGATGAAAGTAAACAAATGATTGCCGGAAACGTCTGCTTGTACGGAGCGACGAGCGGACAAGCTTTCTTTAACGGTCACGTCGGCGAGCGTTTTGCCGTTCGAAATTCCGGGGCGACGGCAGTCGTCGAAGGAGTCGGCGATCATGGATGTGAGTATATGACCGGGGGAACGGTTCTCGTCCTCGGTGATGTCGGACGGAACTTTGCAGCCGGCATGTCAGGTGGCGTCGCATATCTTTATGGGGATCAAGCGTACGATCGACTCGTCAACGAGGAGCTCGTCTCCGTCGTAAAAGAATTGAACGATGAAGATATGGAACAAATTTATGCACTTCTCGAAGCGCATCAGTTTCATACAGACAGTGTTAAAGCACGGACTATTTTAGAGTCGTTCGAACAAGCTCGCTCTCACTTTGTAAAGGTCGTTCCTCGAGATTATGCGAATGTATTGGACGTTATGCGTCAAATCGAGGCGAATCGACCGGAATTGAGCGAAGCGGACCGAGCACTTGAATTGTTCCGGGTTGTGACTGAGGGGGGTAACGCATGAAACATAACTTTTTAAACATCGCACGGTCCACATTACCTGAGCGTCTTGTGGATGAGCGAGTGAAGGATTATGAAGAATATGCGACACGAATGGATGACGAATCGGTCAAACAGCAGGCTGCACGTTGTATGGACTGTGGCACTCCATTCTGTCATGTCGGGGATATGATTGGACAAGAGACGATTGGGTGCCCGATTCACAACTATATCCCGGAGTGGAACAAGCTTGTGACCAAATCGGACTGGATGGGAGCGTATCACCGATTGATGGAGACAAATAACTTCCCGGAGTTTACGGGTCGAGTTTGTCCCGCACCGTGTGAGGGGTCTTGTACACTCGGAATCAGTGAAGATCCGGTTGCGATCAAATCGATTGAACGAACCATCATCGATCGAGCGTTTGAAGAAGGTTGGGTGAAACCAAGGCCGGTTCATCGAAGAAGTGGGATGACAGTCGCCATCATTGGAAGTGGGCCGGCTGGATTGGCGGCTGCCGACCAACTGAACCAGCTCGGACATTCGGTCACCATCATCGAGAAGGCTGATGAACCGGGAGGGCTACTCATGTACGGAATCCCGAACATGAAACTGGATAAGGATGTCGTGAGACGTCGCATTCGGTTGCTCGAACAAGAGGGAATTGTCATCCAGACGAACATTGAGGTCGGTACGGATGTGACAGTGGAGGCGCTTCGGAACCAATACGATGCGGTGATTTTCGCGACAGGCGCTCAGAAACAGCGCACGCTCGGGATTGACGGGGATGATGCACGTGGTGTTGAAATGGCGATGGATTATTTGACGGCATCGATGTACGAGCGAAAAGGAACGACCCGATCACCAGAACATGACGCCAAAGACAAAAATGTCATCGTCATCGGGGGTGGAGATACAGGAGCCGACTGTGTGGCGACAGCAATCCGTCAAGGTGCAAAATCAGTCGTTCAGTTTGGGAAGCACCCGTCAAAAGGGTTGCTTCGTGCACCAGAGAAACCTTGGCCACTTCAACCGGACACGCTTACGACGGATTATGCGTATGCGGAATCACTCGCGATCTATGAGAAAGACCCGAGAACGTATTTGATTCGCTCCAACCAAATCGTCACGAAAGAAGGACGTGTCACAGGGATTGAAACGGAACGGATGACGAAAGTCGTCAACCCGGATGGTCAGGCAACCTTCTTCGTAGAGGAAGATTCAATAGAGACGTATCCGGCGGACCTCGTCCTCGTCGCCATTGGATTTGAACGACCAGAGCACGAGTTGCGGAAAATCGGTGTCGAGAAGACGATAGACTTCCAGACGGCAACGGAAAACATCTTTGTCGCGGGGGATGCCAAGCGAGGCCAAAGCCTGATTGTATGGGCGATTCGGGAAGGACGAGAAGTAGCAGAGGTCGTCGATGCGTATCTCGATACTTGCAAGACCGAATTAAAAACCTCATCATAAAAAGGAGCGACAGCCGTCGCTCCTTATCTTTTGTTTAGGAGGAGTTTTATGTTCACGGAAATCCTCATGTATACGGGAATCTGGTTTATTCTCATCCTCATTTTATTAGGAACCATTTATTCACGACGGAAAAAATGATCAAAGCACCATCGCGGCAATCACACCAAAGATGATGAGTGGAATATTGTAGTGTAAGAACGTTGGCCAAACCGTTTCACGTAGGTGATCGTGTTGACCGTCAGCGTTCAATCCACTCGTAGGTCCGAGTGTCGAGTCACTCGCTGGGCTACCTGCGTCCCCAAGCGCTCCTGCAGTCCCGATGATGGCGATGGTCGCCTCGACTGAGAACCCGTATTGTACACAGAGCGGGACGAAAATCGCAGCAATGATTGGAACGGTCGAGAAACTTGAACCGATTCCGAGCGTGATGACAAGGCCGACGAGCAACATGAGGAGAGCGGCAATGAGTTTAGAGTCACCCATCAAATCGCTCGCTCCGTTGACGAGCGGTTCGATCGCACCTGTCTCGCGGATGACGGCAGCGAATCCACTTGCGGCGATCATGACAAACCCGATGAATGCCATCATGCGCATGCCGCTTGTGAAGATATCATCTGCCTCAGACCATGGAATCAGGCGGAAGATTGAAAGCAAGATCAAACCAGTCACCGCAGAGGCGATCATCGACTCGGTCTGCAATTGAACGATGAGGACGATGAGAACGACAGCGAGTGTCATGATCATCTTCAAACCACTCATTTGACGTACTTCATAATCAGTTGGTCCGAGTGCAATCGTGTCATACGTTCTCGGTTTCCGGTAGTGAATGAACGCCGCTATCAATCCGACGACCATCCCTAATGCCGGGATACCCATGATCGAGATGATGTTGACGTCTCCGACAGTCAAGCCGTTTGCTTCAACGTTTGCGATGAGAATCTCATTCAAGTAAATCCCACCAAACCCGACAGGTAACAACATATATGGTGTCACAAGACCGAACGTCAAAATGATCGCTACGAGACGACGGTCTACATTCAACTCATTGAACAGTACGAGTAACGGCGGAATCACAATCGGGATAAAGGCGATGTGTATCGGAAGCACGTTTTGAGAGCTGATGGATAACAATAAGATGAGTGACAACAGGAATGCTTTGACGTACATCACACGCTTGCCTGACACGTCACGACCTGACATCGCAATCAATTTTTCAGCTAAGACATCCGGAAGCCCCGTCTTCGATAACCCGACAGCGAATGCGCCGAGGAGCGCGTAGCTGAGTGCGATGCTCGCTCCACCACCAAGACCGTCACTGAAGGCGGTCAACGTATCGTTGAACCCAAGTCCTCCAACAATCCCTCCGACAAGCGCCGCTAAGATTAATGATAATACAATGTGCACTCGGCTGATGGCGAGCGCAAATAAGACGATGACTGCAAGTAATACTGCGTTCATATCGATCCAACACCTTTCGCGTTTTCTTTCTCTTGGTATCACTTTAATATGATAAAGACTTTTTGAAATTTAACATATGATGTGACCCTTGTCAAATCGAATATGAAAAAAAGCGATAACTCGTGAAAGTTATCGCTTACGTGTTACATTTCGACGTTATGATACACTTGGCGCACATCTTCCAAGTCTTCGAGCACATCGATTAGTTTTTCAAACTGTTCTTGCGAAGCGTCATCGAGTGACACTTCGTTCTGCGGGAGCATCGTCAATTCCGCAACGGCAAACTCTTCTACACCGGCAGCCTTGAATGCAGTTTGAACGGCGTGGAACGCTTCTGGCTCTGCATAGACGATGACCGTCTCGTCTTCCTCGATAACATCACGCACATCAAGGTCATGTTCCATCATGAGTTCGAGGACGTCATCTGCCGACATTTCATTGACACCGATGACGGCAGTTGCATCGAACATATATGCGACCGAGCCACTGACTCCCATGTTGCCTCCGTTTTTACCGAAAGCGGCACGAACTTCTGAAGCCGTACGGTTGACGTTATTCGTCAATGTATCGACGATGACCATCGAACCATTCGGACCAAACCCTTCATATCGAAGTTCATCGAAATTTTCCTCATCGCCACCTTTGGCTTTGTCGATGGCACGATCGATGATCGCCCGGGGCACGTTATACGTCTTCGCACGTTCCACAACGAATTTTAATGACTGGTTCAACTCAGGATCAGGTTCCCCTTGACGAGCGGCCACATAAATCTCGCGACCGAACTTCGCATAGACGCGACTCGTGTTCGCATCTTTTGACGCCTTCTTCTCTTTAATGTTGTTCCATTTACGACCCATTACATGTCATCTCTCTTTCCATTTGTACGTAGATTCATTACAGATTATATAAGAAGTTGTGGGAATTGACGAGAAAAGTTTTACTTGTCACCTTTGTCCATCTTCTCGACAATCTCTGTAAGTGTCTTCAAACTCTCAATGAGTCGATCAGTTTCGTCCTCATTCAAAAAGGCGAGACGTTCCTCGAATAGTCTACGGAATGAGTCTCTGCGCTCAAGTAAGATTCGTTCACCTTCCTCGGTCAGTTGATTCCAAATCACGCGGCGATCCCGCTCGTCTGGCACCCGCGTGATATACCCCTCGTTCAATAATTTCGTGATGAGCGGGGTAACGTTCGGTGGCGCGATGGAGAGTGTCTCGCTGATTCGTCCATTCGTGACAGCCCCCTCGTCCTCAATCAACATCAATAGATGGAAATGAGAGAAGTTCAGGTTTAGAATTTGAGGAAAATCAGATCGACGTAACAATTTACGACGAATTAAAGGAATCAGTTTGACAAACTGGTCCGCTGCATCTTGTTTCGGCATAATAGATTCACTTCCTAGTTAGGTTCTATTTTCATTATACACGAGTTAGGTGCAGTTGAACCTAAAAACGGGTTGATGTGATGATTGATACATCATAGTAGAGATTGAATCGACACAAAATATGTAAGCGTTTACATTGAAGGTTTGATATATTTTCATGAAAACGAATTCGATTTTACTGAGGACGCATACAAAAATCAAGAGCTATCAATAACAGATAAAAAAATATTGTGAAAGAGTTCACATTCTTGTCACCCACAAAACCTGAAAAACATTGTATTCTATGAATGTGAAGGAAAGCACAATCTCTAAAAACAGTCATCACAATGTGCTTCCATCAAGTCAATATGTTCATAAAAAGCTCTCACTTATGAGGAGGAACCTAACATGGCAGTCAAAGAGAAAGCAAAAGTGGAAACAACGGCAGAACAAATGGTGGACACGCTCGTAGCAAGTGCGCATAAGGCACTCGATACGTTGATGACGTTCGACCAAGAGAAAATTGATCACATCGTACAGGCGATGGCGCTTGCGGGACTCGAGCAACACGTCACACTCGCGAAATTAGCACATACAGAAACAGGTCGCGGTGTCTTTGAAGACAAGATGATCAAAAATATCTTCGCGACAGAATATATCTATAACTCACTCCGTGGTGAGAAAACGGTAGGCGTCCTTGAAGATGACGTTCAAAACGGAATCACATACATCGCGGAACCAGTCGGTGTCGTCGCTGGGGTCACACCGGTCACAAACCCAACATCGACAACGATGTTCAAAGCGATCATCGCCATCAAGACACGTAATCCGATTATCTTCGCGTTCCATCCATCAGCGCAACAATGTTCAAGCGAAGCGGCTCGTGTCCTCCGTGACGCAGCAGTGGCGGCAGGTGCTCCTGAAAACTTGATTCAATGGGTTGAAGTTCCGTCACTCGATGCGACGAAAGCGCTCATGAACCACCCTGGCGTGGCGATGGTCCTTGCGACGGGTGGGGCAGCGATGGTCAAATCGGCTTACTCGACTGGTAAACCAGCACTCGGTGTCGGACCTGGTAACGTACCAGCCTATATCGATAAGACTGCGAAAGTGAAACGTGCCATCTCAGACGTCATCCTTTCAAAAACGTTCGACAACGGAATGATCTGTGCGTCTGAACAAGCGATCATCGTCGATCAAGAAGTATATGAAGAAGTGAAAGCAGAGATGACGGCACTAGGTTGCTACTTCTGCTCACCAGAAGAAAAAGCAAAACTTGAAACACTCGTCATTCGAACAGATACATGTGCGGTCAACCCTGAAATCGTCGGGAAGCCGGCAGCATGGATCGCTGAACAGGCAGGTCTCAAAGTACCAGCGGACACGAAGATCTTGATTGCAGAGCTTGAAACAGTTGGCGCAACGGAACTTCTCTCTCACGAAAAATTAAGCCCGGTTCTCGGTGCGTATAAAGTTCAATCACGTGAAGAAGGATTCGCAATCGCTGAAAAAATGCTCGAGATTGGTGGTCTCGGTCATACGGCTGTCATCCACTCAACAGATGACGATGCCATCCTTGAGTTCGGTCTCCGTATGAAAGCTTGCCGCATCATCGTCAACTCACCTTCAGCACACGGTGGAATCGGTGACCTTTATAACGAAATGACACCATCCCTTACGCTCGGTTGTGGGTCTTACGGTAAAAACTCCGTCTCAGAAAACGTGACGGCGAAACATCTACTCAACGTGAAAAAGGTGGCGAGACGTCGCGTGAATATGCAATGGTTCAAAGTACCTGAAAAAATCTATTTCGAGAAAAACTCAGTACAATATCTTCAATCGCTCACAACGAAAAAACGGGCGATGATCGTCACGGATGAAATGATGGTCAAACTCGGATTCGCTGACAAAGTCATCAAAAACTTGCCGGCTGGTGTCGAGTACCGCATCTTCGACCAAGTCGAACCGGATCCATCTGTTGAAACGGTCATGAACGGTGCCGAAGCAATGCGTCACTTCCAACCAGACATGATCATCGCACTTGGTGGTGGTTCACCGATGGATGCTGCGAAAGGCATGTGGCTCTTCTACGAACGTCCAGAAGAGAAGTTCTCGAATCTACGCCAGAAATTTATGGATATTCGCAAACGGACATATAAGTTCCCGACACTCGGTAACAAGTCAATGTTTATCGCCATCCCGACAACGTCTGGTACAGGTTCTGAAGTGACACCGTTCACTGTCATCACAGATAAAAAACGTAACGTGAAATATCCGATTGCTGACTATGCGATCACACCAGACGTCGCCATCGTCGACCCTGAGTTCGTCATGACCGTTCCAGCTTCAATCACGGCTGATACAGGAATGGACGTCATGACACACGCAATCGAAGCATATGTTTCCGTCATGGCGAATGATTACACAGACGGACTTTGCCTCCGCGCCATCAAGATGATCTTCGACTACCTACCAAAAGCGTATGAAAACGGTAGCGATGCGGAAGCTCGTCAGAAAGTACACAACGCTTCAACGATGGCGGGTATGGCGTTTGCGAACGCATTCCTCGGTATCAACCACTCGATCGCTCACAAAATCGGTGGAGAGTTCCACGTCCCACACGGTCGTACGAACGCGATTCTCATGCCACACGTCATCCGTTACAACGCGACACGCCCATCGAAACTTGCGGCGTTCCCGAAATATGAGTCATTCATCGCAGACGAACGTTATGCAGAAATCGCGCGTTACCTCGGACTTCCAGCAAGCACGACAGCTGAAGGTGTCGAGTCACTCGTCCAAGCGATCATCGAGCTCGGTCAACGCTTGAACATCAAACTTTCGTTCAAGGCGCAAGGCATCAAGAAAGCAGAACTCGATGCGAAGATCGACAAGATGGCAGTCGACGCATTCGAAGACCAATGTACGACGGCCAACCCGAAAATGCCGCTCGTTGAAGAATTGAAAGAGATCATGTACGCAGCATACGAAGGCGTATAAGCTTCAAAATTTACAAGGGGCCCGTTCAACTCGAACGGGCTTTTCTTGTGGTCGGAATATGACATTCAGTTTCTAAAATTATATTTAAATTTATAAAAAATTGAATAGTCAGACCATAAATAGCTGTATATAATAAAAAATGGTATACATAGCAATTTATTGATGAATGGAGATCGTGTCATGATCATCGTGTTTAGTTTGTTGCGTTCAATCGCGACAGTTGTTCTTTTCTTCAATCCAATTTATTCGACGCCGCTCGAGACCGCGGAATATATTTCATCAGTTGATCGAAATGCGGATAGTTGGGAGAGTGCCGACTTTTTTGAATCATTCGGAACCGAGTTACCTATCGACATGGATCGAAACCTCCTTTACACAGAACGGATAACCGGCTGGACTGAGATTGAAGTGGGGGACGAAACGTATGAGGGGTTTTCATCGATGACGTTTGATCAACCGTTCAAAGGTACGATTCTACATATGACGTGGGGACAAGACATTCCGGATGTGAAAGAAAAAGTGGTCGTCTTACCGACAACAAAGTTTTCATATGACAACATCGAGGATGCGTATACCGTCGATTACGCAGGTGAGGTTTTGAATGACCAGGAAGCGAACGCGTACTTGTCAGAGCTCGCATCTGCAGGAGCTGCAGGATACCTGATCACCCCTTATGAAGACGACCCATATGAGACGGGTTTCGTTTTCACGTCATCCTATATGAAGTTAGATGGTACAGGGGTAGACTTGGATACGGCTGAACAACTGAAGGACGGGGAAATGATTCGAGTCAAACCTTATCGTGAAGAGATCCCATATGTCGAGTTTGTCCAACAAGGAAAATCGGAACGGGAGATCATTCTCATGTCACGACTCGATTCTTCCTGGCACGGAGCCCATTATTTGTCTGCCGTCGGTCCGTCTACGGTCTTATATCATCTGATGCAGGTGATGAACGAGGAAATGCCAGACTATACGATTCGATATGTCTTTTTGAATGGAAACGGCGACTCTAGAGAAGCGAGTGACGATTTCCTTGAACGGCTAGGGGAGCAAAAAGAAAAAGTGGAAGCGGTCGTCATGCTCGATATTCTTGGGACTGGTGATGGTCCACTATACGTTCGGACGAAAGGGATGAAATCCTATCCAGTACTAGAACGGGCGCCATTCGCTGAACTAGAAGTACGTTCGTTAGCAAGTTCACCGGGTGACGCTTACGATGAAGCAGGAATCCCTTATTTGATGTTGAGTGATTCATTAGAAGGAAGTTGGCATGTGTTCACGGAGAAAGATACGTTCGAACGGCTGTCGGAAGATGGAGTAACGGGTGCGGTCGATTGGATGCACAATTGGCTAACTGACTGACCTAATCATTGTCGCTGTCTGAGAAGACGGCGACATATTTTTTTAGATGTCGGTTTCGGGTATGATTGTAATGGAGGCGATACGATGAAACAAGAGATGACAATTACGACAACATATGGAACGATTGCAGGAACTTTTCTTTCCCATGAGGAGCCTCGGACGACGATTGTCATGTTGAGCGGAAGTGGGCCGAGTGACCGTGACGGCAATATGGGTGGTGTCGGATTTAACACGTATGCCAAGCTGGCAGAAGCGTTGTATGACCATGGATATAACGTGTTCCGATATGACAAACAAGGAATCGGGAAGTCAGATGGAGACTTCAACAAAGTCGGATTACATGACTTGATTAACGATGCGATTCTTGTCGTACGCACCATTCGACAATTGGCCGATGTGAATCGCTTATATCTACTTGGTCATAGTGAAGGGGCCGTCCTTGCTCCTGCCGTTCAACTTGAGACGAAGGCGGATGGACTGATCTTACTTTCCGGTTTCCATGAAGCGTCCAAGCAGATGTTCTTATACCAAGCAGATGCACTCGCTAAAGATATCGAACATGTGAAGGGAATAAAAGGTCTCTTCTATCGGTTGACGGGCGTTGCCAAAAAAGTTAGGCAGCGACAGGACGATTTGTTAGAGCGTTCTTTACGGACGAACGTCTCGTCTTTCAAATATCGAGGTCAAGTCGTAAATGCGAAATGGATTCGAGAACATGCATCCTATGACGTCCGAGAGCGATTGGAGCATGTGACCGTCCCGGTTCTTGCGATTACGGGGGGGCGTGATGTGCAAGTCCCACCCGAACACGTCCATATGATTCAAACAAAAGGGGAGGTCACCTCATCGATCATCGATGATATGAATCATCTGCTCGTGAAACGGGAGTCACCCCATTCGCTTCTCACGTTGCATAAAGAGTATCGAGAAGCGATCGATGCGCCGATTCATCCAAAACTCGTTCAAGAATTGGATGAATGGTTAAAAATACAGTCATAAACTCAAAAAACGGTCATCTATTGACCGTTTTTTATGTTATAATTGTGACAAGTTGAATGGAAATGAATGTTTTTGAATGATTTTAGTTGTTTTTATAATGAAAACGCTTTATATTAGACGTATGGAGGGAACAAGATGTTAACGAAACAACGACATCAGTTGATTTTGCAACGCTTATCTGAACAGAAGGTCGTCAAATTAAAAGAATTGGTTGATTTAACTGATTCATCCGAGTCGACGATTCGTCGAGATTTGACGGACCTTGAAGCGGAAGGGTATCTGGCAAGGGTTCACGGAGGCGCAACGCTCATTGCGACTCCAGATGAGGAACCGACATTTGAAGAAAAGCGAGACCGGTTCGTAGATGAAAAAGTTGCGATTGCACGGAAGGCCGCAACGTTCATCGAAGACGGGATGTCGATTTATTTAGATGCCGGTACAACCACTCAGGCGATGGTTCCGTTTTTAGAAGGAAAAAAAATTGTCGTCGTCACAAACAGTCTACCGATTGCGAATGAATTATTTGATCTTGATATTAAGACGTTTGTGATTGGCGGAGAATTAAAGCGTTCCACCCAGGCATTGGTTGGGTATAACGCACGCGAGAGCATGATGAATTATCGTGTCGACCTCGCCTTTCTCGGAATGAATGGAATCGACCTTGAAGCGGGTTACACGACCCCGGACCCAGAAGAAGCGCTTGTCAAAAAAACGGCAATCGAATTGGCACAAACCTCGTTCGTACTCGCGGACGCATCGAAGATCGGGAAACGAACGTTCAGCCGAGTCGCGACGTTAGATGCCGCTCAGTTGATCACATCAAGCAGTGAGTCAATGAGTTCCATCCAAACAATCACAAAGGTGGTGAATGCGAAATGATTTACACGTTAACACTCAACCCTTCTATTGATTACTACGTAACATTACCTGAAGTACATCTAGGAGAAGTGAACCGAATCGAAGAGACGACGGAGCGCGCAGGCGGTAAAGGAATTAACGTCTCCATCGTTCTTCGGGAATATGCACAAGAGACGAAGGCGCTTGGTTTCATCGGTGGGACGACCGGTGACTTCATTAAAAAGTCACTCGTCGACCACGGTGTACACACCGATTTCGTAGAGGTGAATGGGAACACCCGGATCAATGTCAAGATTCGGGCGAAAGAGGAAACAGAACTGAATGCGAGCGGACCGAATATCACAGAGCGCGAGCTCGAACTGTTGACGGCCAAGTTCGATCAAGTTCAAGAAGGCGATATTGTCGTCCTCGCGGGTAGTATCCCGAGCAACCTACCAGACTCGCTATATCGGACCATTGCTGAATCGATTCGCGAAAAAGGTGCCGACTTTGTCGTCGATACAACGAAAGATGCCATGCTCGAGGTGCTCGCCCTCGAACCACTCATGATCAAACCGAACCACCATGAATTAGGTGAATTGTTTGATACCGAGATCGAAACGTTTGAAGAAGCTCTTCCATATGCCGAACAGCTCGTCAAACGCGGGGCGAAAAACGTCATCATCTCCTTTGCGGGAGACGGGGCACTACTTGTTAACAAGGACGGAGCCGTCACAGCGAACACACCGGTCGGGAAACTCGTGAACTCGGTTGGTGCAGGAGATTCACTCGTTGCCGGATTTGTCGCGAATGTGAAAGAAAAAGGTGAACAAGAAGCATTTCGATACGCGGTCACGACAGGAAGCGCATCTGCTTATACGTTCGGCCTATGTTCAAAACAAGAGATCGATCGATTGATCGATCAAGTACAACTCACGCCACTGAAACGAATGGAGGAAACAAC
The DNA here is from genome assembly GCF_018617135.1 of Exiguobacterium sp. s163. Taxonomy (GTDB): domain Bacteria; phylum Bacillota; class Bacilli; order Exiguobacteriales; family Exiguobacteriaceae; genus Exiguobacterium; species Exiguobacterium profundum. The sequence continues at coordinate 165,006 of NZ_JACSJN010000004.1, read as the reverse complement.
ATGAAAATCACGGACTTGCTCCAACGCGACACGATTCAATTGAATCTACGCGCGAGTTCTAAGCGTGAGGTCATCGAAGAACTTGTCGATGTCCTCGATCGCGCTGGTAAACTATCCAACCGCAACGGTTATCGCGATGCGATTCTAAAACGTGAAAGCGAGAGCACGACCGGCCTCGGAGAAGGGATTGCCATTCCTCATGCGAAAACGAGTGCGGTCAAAACGCCAGCAATCGCATTCGGTCGCTCGGAAGGCGTCGACTACGAAGCGTTAGACGGACAACCGAGCCGCCTCTTCTTTATGATTGCGGCAGGAGAAAATGCGAATAATGAACACCTTGAAACACTCTCTAAACTTTCAGTTTACTTGATGGACCCTGCATTCCAAGAGCGTCTCTATGCAGCCACTTCTGAAAGCGATGTCATTCGTGCCATCGAAGAAAAAGAAGCGGCAGAAGAGAAGCCAGAAGTCGTGAAACCGACGAATGAAGATGCACCGTTCATTTTGGCCGTCACGGCATGCCCGACAGGAATCGCTCATACGTATATGGCAGCAGATAGCTTGAAGCAAAAAGCCGAAGCGATGGGCGTCGATATTAAAGTCGAAACGAACGGATCGACTGGCGTAAAAAATGAATTGACGCGCGCGGATATCGACCGGGCGACAGCGATCATCGTCGCAGCGGACAAGGCTGTTGAAATGGATCGTTTCGCTGGTAAGCGAGTCATCGAAGTTCCGGTCGCACAAGGGATTCGGAAACCTGAAGAACTCATCAATCGTGCGGTGAAACAAGATGCGCCGGTATATGAGGCTTCGAAAACATCAGGTGGTGCTTCGAAAGAACAACGTACAGGCGTGTACAAGCACTTGATGAGCGGTGTATCTGCGATGCTTCCACTCGTTGTCGCAGGTGGACTCTTGATTGCCATCAGCTTCTTCTGGGGCATCAACTCTGCTAACCCGGATGACCCGTCTTACAATGAATTTGCAGCACAGTTGATGACGATCGGTGGAGCTGCATTCGGCTTCCTCGTTCCGATTCTCGCCGGTTTCATCGCGATGTCGATTGCCGATCGCCCAGGTCTCGCACCAGGTCTCGTGGCAGGGGTACTTGCAAGTCAAGGGAACGCCGGATTCCTCGGTGGTCTCATCGCCGGTTTCTTGGCCGGTTATGTCGTCCTTTTCTTGAAAAAGGCACTCGCGAAGTTGCCTGCTTCACTTGAAGGAATCAAGCCAGTCCTCTTGTATCCGTTACTCGGCTCGTTCATCTCCGGGATGGTCATGTTACTCGTCGTCAACGAACCGATCGCAGCACTTATGACATGGTTGATGGATACGTTGAACAGCATGAGTGGCGCGAACGCTATCCTTTTAGGAGTCATCGTCGGTGGGATGATGGCAGTCGATATGGGTGGTCCGATCAACAAGACAGCGTACGTCTTCGGTACGGCAGCACTTACAGCGGGTAACCAAGAAGTCATGGCAGCCGTCATGGCTGGAGGGATGGTACCACCACTCCTCGTCGCACTCGCATCAACAGTCTTCGCTCGTCAAAAGTTCTCGAAACAAGAGCGCGAAGCAGGAAAAACTGCTTATATTATGGGAGCCTCGTTCATCACGGAAGCGGCAATCCCATTCGCGGCTGCGGACCCGATTCGCGTTCTTCCATCAGCGATTCTCGGATCTGCCATTGCAGGAGGATTATCCGCATTCTTCACGATTCAATTACCAGCGCCACACGGTGGGATCTTCGTCTTCCCACTTCTTGAAGGAGCTGGAAACGTCGCTGTGAGTATGGGTCTCTATGCACTCGCCATCTTGGCAGGTGCGGTGGTCGGAGCATTGCTCCTCTCGTTCTTGAAAAAACCGTTAACAACATCGACACCAGTCCAATCTAAAGAAGTTGCATAACGTAAGAAGAGACGTCGCCTTTATCCAGAGGTGACGTCTTTATTGTTGTCGATGTCCGTGCAAAATTCACATAATCTCGGATTGCAAGTTGGGGATTTGTGGTAAACTATTTGTAAAGCTTCGGGTGAGGAGGGGGTCACATTGGACATTCGAGTCGCCAAACCAGATGATGTGTATGGGATTGCGAGAGTGCGTGTGAACGGGTGGCGTACGACCTATCGGGGGATCGTACCGACTGAGTATTTGCTAAAAGTATCATCCGGCTCCATCGAATGGGCAGAACGCTTGCGGACCGCCCTTCGTCGGCAAGAAGTAGCCGGCTTTGTGGCGATTGTCGAGGACGAAATCGTGGGCTTCGTTCTTTACGGAGAAGAGCGGACAGGAGAGTATCCAGACCACACGAATGAAGTGTATGCTATTTATATTTTAGAGAACCATCAAGGGAACGGGATCGGGTCCGCTCTCCTTGAACATGCCGTGCAATCGATGTGTGAGGCAGGGCTCTTGATCTGGGCACTTGAGATGAATCCGTTCCGTACATTTTATGAGCGAAAACAAGGGCAGGTCATCGACCAGAAAGATCGAGAGTTTGGTGAATTGATGCTTCGAGAAGTGGCGTATGGATGGGAAACGACCCGTCATGACTCCATCATGGGAGCCTAAGCTTTGAGACTGTAGAATGATCTACGGTCTTTTTTTGTGTCTAATGTATGAGCCTTTAACCGATTTTTTCATTCAAGATAGATTCAGCTTTGCAGCCAACAACGTAAATTCCCACGGGATATTTTTCCCGTTCCATCCTCTCTAGTTCTATAATGGAATTATCTATAATAATTTTACAATGGTAATTTGTCAATAAATCTATGTCTAGTAAGGACAAATATGGATGAATATAAATGTAGAAATGAGGATACGATGAATGATAAAAGGAATATACGAGGCGCACTTGCCGGTGAGTGATTTAACTGAATCAATTCGATTTTATGAGAAATTAGGATTAGAGTTGGCATTCTAAAATGAAAAGTTGGCTTTCCTTTGGATTATGAAAGGGGAGAGCTGGATTGGGCTATGGAAATCTGGTCAAGTCGATTTACCGTATCATCCATCAATCCGACACATCGCTTTTCGAATCGAGGAGCAGGATTTGGATGCGATCAAAGCATGGCTTGAGAATCAGGGAATTGAAATTCGTACTGCGTTCAAGATGACACCGGAACAGCAGCCACTCGTCCTTCCAAATGCTCCATACGAGCATGCGGCCATCTACTTTGAGGACCCGGACGGCAATTCGCTTGAACTCATCATGTTGATTGGAACAAACGCAGATGAAACTGCTGATGTGATTCCGTACGAAGAGTGGTTAAAAAAATATAGAATGTACATAACTGATTCAAAAAGGGGAGAGAATATGCTATTTCATTATCATCTATGGACACCACATGTAGAAGAAACGGAGAAATTTTATGCGAATCTCGGTTTTCAAGTAACTCTACGAATCGGAAAGAAGGATGGGGAATTCGAATCCTTTAGTCCACCACTCGACTGGGACGATTTTAGGGAGCAGTCCATTCAATTTAGAATCATTGAAATGAAGCGGGGAGCGACGAATATCACTTTCGGTTACGGAAAGAAAGTGATGTTTGATCATATTGGTTTTTTAGTATCTGAAGAGGAAAAAGTGAATGTGTTAGAACGAGCAGAGGAAATAGGGTTGACGGTTCAGTCAAATGAACGAAGAACGTTCATCCATACACCATACGGATTTCGAATCGAGCTGCAGCACCATTTCGATGCTATTCAATCACATTTTGAGAATCGTATCCATCGATTGAATATTGAAACGAAAACGGTAGGTCTTGAAGATGTATTGCAACAATTATTCAATTGTCTTGTCCCGCAAATCGTAGCAACTGAATCGGATCACACACAGTTAACGCATGTAAACCTGATGAGTGATTGTACGATCAGTTCAACTGATCCGAACGGTATTCAAATCATCCTCTCAGAATGATTAATAGATGAAAATTTTTAAAGGGGCAGAGGAAATGATAAATTTTGATCAAGAAATCCAAAAGATACAAACTATGGCACAATCGCCAAAGAAGCTGTTCCTTGCAATCCGTGCCGCCAGAAAATTAGTCCGAGAGTACCCAGACGAATTCATCGCCTGGACGACTCTCATTAGTGCTGAAATGGATACGCCGGAAGAAGACTATGAGAGTGCCTCCAAACACTTATTCGAAGCATTTGATAAGTTTCCCGAGCATTCGATTTTCTTCGCCCTCGGCGTATATCTTGAGTCAACTTTCGTCTATCCAGTATATGACGAAACAAAGATCGAAGAGATCAAGTCGATGCTGAATAAAATGGATGCTAAATCAAAAGGGATCCTCTACTATTCGATGGCCAATCTACATGGTTATGAACGTCCAGATCAGTATGAAGTGTATCTGTTAAAGGCGATTGCAAAGTACCCAGAATTTCCTAGTTACCATCTTGATCTTGGACGGTACTATATCTCAAACGAGAATATCGAAAAGGGAAAGCTGTATATAAAAGAAGGTTTACTTAGAGTAAAAGAGTGTTTCACTGAAGCACAACCTTTAGACTTTGAAATGTCTTTGTATACGTTTATCGATGAAGAGATCGGTGGACTTTATATGTTTGAGGAGACTTACAAAGAATACGAAAAAATGTCCCTTTGAATCAAAATGGAATACTGTTGTTCAATCAAACAATCTCTTCTATACTGAATTGAATAAAAAATTCCAAATGAAGGGTTGGGAGACATTGAAGCACCGAAAAATTTGTATCAAGTTAAGTGGAGCCGCTCTAGCTGGTGATGGAACGGATAACTTTGACGAAATGAGCCTCAGCCTGATTGCAGAAGAAATATTATCACTCGCAAATAGCGGGGTTGAAGTGTGTGTCATGGTCGGCGGGGGAAATCTCTTTCGCGGGAATCAAGCAGAAGCGTGGGGGATTAATCGAGTGGAGGCTGACAGTATCGGAACGCTCGGGACAGTCATGAACTCATTGATGCTACGTGGAATCTTGAAACGAGATACGACTCGAGAAGTGCGTGTCATGACATCGATTCCAATGCCGAGCGTAGCCGAGCCGTACATTCAACTTCGAGCCATCAATCATTTGAAAAAAGGATATATCGTCATTTTTGCAGGCGGTAACGGTCAACCGTTCGTTTCTTCAGACTATCCGGCTGTTCAGCGTGCCATCGAAGTGGGATGTGATGCCTTGTTCGTGGCAAAGAACGGTGTCTCCGGCGTATATGACCGCGATCCTCGTTTGGATTCGGACGCTCGTCAATTTGAAACCCTTCACTATAACGATGTCATTTCGAATGGTTTGAAAGTGATGGATCAATCGGCATTGCTTCTCGCGAGAGATCACGGTTTGCCGATTCACTTGTTCGACTTCAAGGAGCGGAACGCCATTCATCGTATTCTCGAAGGAGAGAGAATTGGAACGATGATTCATCACCATGAAACGCAGCTCTTGCAGAATTGAGGAGACAGCATGTATGAAGTAACAGATGATCACGTCATTGGGAAAAACGGAATACCCGTCCCGTATTCGTACCTGCAGCCTGATTCGTCATCCGACACACTCGTGATTTTGTTGCCCGGATACGGATATACAAATGATTCTCCAATGTTTCGCTATACGACTGGATTGTGCATAGAGAATGGGTTGAACGTTCTCGAAGTCAACTATCACTATCGCGACGAGCGGTACGATTCAGTCGATGTAAATAAGGCGATTGTTGATGATGTTCGACTCGTCATCGATCAAATCCTACATACTGATTCCGTTCGAAAATACATCATCGTCGGAAAATCGCTCGGTACGGTTGCGATGGCAAGTGAACTCACCCGAAACGCGTTTCATGATGCCAAACTGGTTTGGTTGACACCTTTGTTGAAACGAGACGACATATACGAAGCGATCCAGTCTCATAAAGGACAACAGATGATTCTCATAGGAACGGCGGACCAACATTATGTACTGGAACGAATCCAGCATCTTGAACATCTGGCATTGACTGAACTCGAGATTATTGAGCAGATGAATCACAGTCTCGAGTACACAGGTAACACATACCAGTCACTCCGGCTACTTGAAACTCTTCTCAAGCGAGTGGAGCAATTTATCATGTCCTCATAGGTCGTGAACCGGAGGAGCGTTTCATGAGGAGAGCGCGATCAAATGTAAGGGAGGAGTCGACGTGAAATTTACCACTAAACGTCTAGAAATCAGACCATTTATGGAGAAAGACTTGCATGCTACATTCGAAATGTATTCAAAACCAGAAGTATGCAGATATCTTTTGCATGAGCCATGGACGTCTGAAAACAGGAAGAAAGAATTTGATAAAAAACTAATGAATTCTATTCTTACCGAGACTAGTACGTTGAATTTAGCAGTCGTACATCAAGATGAAGTGATTGGGGATCTCACAGTTTGGTACAAAGGTATGAAAGATACGGTAGAAATCGGGTATTGTTTTTCTGATTCACATTCAGGAAAAGGATATGCGACGGAGGCAGTTAACGGATTGCTAGGGGAGTTGTTCACAAAGCTCAATCTACATCGGGTACAAGCCAATCTCGACGCCAGAAATGTAGCTTCCCAGAAATTATGCGAACGGGTTGGAATGAGAAAAGAAGCTCATTTCTTTAGAGACTATTGGAATAAGAATGAATGGACCGATAGCATGATGTACGCGATATGGCACGAGGAGTTTGTAAGACAATAAACGAAATAAGTGAATAGAAAAGGAGATGATGCGCGTCATCTCCTTTAATTTACAATTTTTCAATAACCATTTTCGGGTCGACACGTTCTGTATAGTCAGCAGGCACATCACTGAACGAAATCGTTCCATCAGATTGGATGATGAACGTGGCCGGTTTCGGCAACTGCCAATCTTCGTTCCCGTTATGCGCATCGACATTTAGTCCAGATGCTTTATAAATATCAATCAAATAACCTGGCATGTCAAAGACGAGGTCGAATTGACGTGCGACAATATTATCAACATCACTCAATACATAAAAATCAAGTTCATTCTTTTCTTTCGTCGAAAGGGAATAATCCGGCGTTTCCGGACTGATCGCGACAAGAGTCGCGCCTTTTTCTTGAATCGTTGCCAACTCGCGCTGGTAAGCGCGGAGCTCGAGGTTACAGTATGGGCACCATCCACCTCGGTAAAATGTGACGATGACTGGTCCATTTTCAAGGAGCGTTTTCAAATTGACGGTTGTCCCGTCCGCGTGAGGCAATTCAAACGACGGCGCTTGATCTCCAACTGTTAACCCTGATGCGATGCCTGAATCTTTCAATTCTTGAGTCGCCTGAGCCATCAATCGTTGCTTCTCGGCAGGTGCATTTTGTTTGAACTGATCTTTATAGGATTTGATCTCTTCCAATAATGAATTCATCATTTGACTCCCTCTTCCGATATGGTGACTCAAATTTTAACTAAATACGAATAGTATGATTTGTTCAATCGAACACAACGGTGAAACTCCATTTCAGTTTCCGAAAAATAATTTTCGAATAATTCAATCAATTCTTCAGATCTAATGACTTTTGACCGATATGATGAATAACCCAAGGGGGATTCGACTCACCGAACTCGCTTGAACATTTTATTCGGGTTAGGAGATGTTTTATGAAACAGAAGCGCACGATTAGTATCAAGCAAAAATTGATTGTCTTATCCGTTCTATTATTGATTATTCCAGCCACATTGATTGGAATCGTCGCCTATTCGCAGGCGAAAGGTAAAATCGAGTTTCAAATGATCCAGTCCGCCAATTCGGGGGTAGACCGGATGAACAATGAGGTCACGAACCTCATCGAACCGATTCAAACGGACATCTCGTTTTTTGCGAATCGGATTGATAGTTCCATTTATGAAGAGGGAGAAGCGAATCAAGCGTTAGCAGAGAAGTTTACCGAGTATTTGGAGACACATCCAAAAGTGACGAACATTTACTTCGCTTCAGCAGAAGGTGCGATGACGATCTATCCTGAGCAGGAATTGCCAGAAGGATATGACCCACGCACTCGTCCATGGTATGAAGCGGCTGAAGCAAGTGGACAAGAGGTTGCCATCACGAATCCGTACGTCGATGCCGCTTCTCAAAAAATGATGATCACGGTTTCGAAGAAGACTTCAGACGGTCGTGGTGTGGTCGCCGTTGACGTCGATGTGAACGATATCGCTGAAGTGGCATCCACAATTCAAATCGGGAAAGAAGGATACGTTGCCATCTTCGACCAGGCCGAACAAGTCGTCATTCATCCGTCGACGGCTGTCGGTGAAAAGATTGATGAATCTTGGACAGATTCGCTCTTTTCCAAGGAAGAAGGGACTCTGTCTGTATCGGAGAATGGGGAAGGCGTGGAGAAAGCATTCGTGACGAACCCAATCACCGGATGGAAGATTGCCGGTACGTTATATGACGGTGAGATTCAAGACGAGACGGTCGGCATTCTTTGGACGACTGGATTCGTCATCATCGGAATGTTCGGGATTGCAGCCATTCTTCTCTACTTCGTTCTCCGTTCAATCTTGCGTCCGTTGCGTTTATTGACAGAAGGAGCAGAACGAATCAAATCAGGAGATTTAACGGAGCCGATTACCGTCTTATCGAACGACGAAATCGGGCTTGTCTCAGAGAGTTTTAATGAAATGAGCGATTCACTTCGTATGGTATTACTCCGTCTCGATGATTCAATCAGTCAAGTTGCCGCCTCGTCTCAAGAATTGATGGCCAACTCGGCACACAATACCGCCTCATCAGAACAGATTGCCCGTGCAGTTGATCAAATGGCAGTCAGTGCCGATGGCTCGAAGCGACAACTTGACGACAATGCGACATCGCTCCAAGCGATCACGTCAGGAATCATGCGAATCTCAGAAAGTTCCATGGACGTGTCTGAACTTTCACGCGAAACCTCAAATGAAGCGGAAGACGGTTCGACGACCGTGAAGGAGAATGTGAAGCAGATGCAGGCAATCGATGCGTCTGTCGTGACATTCGAGGGCGTCATTCACTCATTGGCACATCGCTCTAACGAGATTGGAGAAATCGTCACGGTCATAAATGGAATCGCTGAACAGACGAACCTGTTAGCATTGAACGCTGCCATTGAAGCAGCACGTGCAGGTGAGAACGGAAAAGGGTTCGCGGTCGTTGCGAGCGAGGTGCGTAAACTCGCAGAACAATCGCAACAGTCGACGAAACAAATTGCAGCGTTGATTGATCGAATCAAGCATGAGACGGAACAGTCTGTACAGTTGATGCAGGAAGTATCTACTCATACGAAGGCCGGATTGGCGTCATCTGAAATGACAGCAGACCGTTTCGAGAAAATCAAAGAGCGGACAGTCGCGATGACACCACGGATTGAAGACGTGACCGCAACCGTCGAGGAGATTGCAGCAAACGTTCAGGAAGTGGCAGCGACGGCATCACAAATCGCCGACATCGCCGATGAGAATTCGAGTGTCTCGAAGCAAGTGGCGGCAACGACCGATGATCAATTGAAATCGATTGAAGAAGTATCGCAGTCAGCAAAAGCACTCGCGACCATGGCCGAGGAGTTACAAGACCTCGTCTCGCGGTTCAAACTGTAAAATGAAAAAGAAGCAGAGCGCCGAGCTCTGCTTCTTTCGTTATAAAATCGGACTGAGGAGTCGTGAGACACCCTCCCGAGCACGTACTGTCCATTTCCGCTTTTCATAGTCTTCCATCGTATAAGTGCGACTGACCGCCGTATCGGTCTCGAATAAAGAAACGAGTTCGAGGGCGACCCGCTCATCATAGATAAGTGCGTTCACTTCAAAATTGAGACGGAAGCTTCGAGCGTCCAAGTTCGTCGTCCCGACGGTCGCGATCTCATCATCGACGACGAGCGTCTTCGCGTGGAGAAACCCTTCATCATACAGATAGACGTTTGCCCCGTAGTCGAGGAGTTCCCCAAGGAACGAGAGGGACGCCCACATGACGAATGGATGGTCCGGTTTTCCAGGGATCATGATATCCATCTGAACGCCAGAATAGAGTGCCATTTTGCAAGCGTCCATAAAACTCGTGTCTGGAATGAAGTATGGCGTTTGAATGACGACCCGTCGTTTGGCGGACATGATCATCTTGATCATCATATTCTTCAAATGTTCCGTATCCGAGTTTGGTCCACTCGTGACGATTTGCATCGGAGAATTTTCTTTAATGTCATGTCGCGCAAAGCAGAAGGCATTTTCAGGATCATGTTTACGGTGACCAGAATAGTTCCAGTCCAATATGAATCGGTGTTGTAAATTGTAAACGACATCTCCTTCGACACGCAGGTGCGTGTCACGCCAATAGCCAAATTTTTCGACTAAACCTAAATACTCGGTACCGACATTGAATCCACCGACATAGCCGATTTTCCCATCGATGATGACGACCTTTCGGTGATTTCGGTTGTTCAACTTGAAGTTGATGATCCCGAGTGTCGGTGGGAAGAAGACACGCACCTCGCCATCGTTCGCAATCAACTCTTTAAAGTCCGAGTTCCGAAGACTACGTGAGCCGACCGCATCGTAGAGGAGTCGAACTTTGACACCGGCTTTCGCACGCTCGATCAACTCTTTCAACAGTGCCTGACCGAGAGCGTCACGCTGGATGATGTAATATTGAATATTGATTTCCGTTTCGGCCGAGCGAATGTCATCCATCAACGCTTTGAACTTTTGTTCGCCGTCGTGCAAGATGAGGGAACGGTTATGTACACTGATCAACGATTTAGAAGATCGTAAGTTCATTTGAAGCAGTTGGTCATACTTTTCAAACAGCGGCTGCGCGAGCTGGGTTTGGCGCGTATGAATTTGTTCAAGTTGCGCTTCGACTTGAAGCGAATGGAAGGAACGTTCTTCTACACTTAAATTATAGAAGTTATCCTTCTTAAGTTGTCGCCCTAGGAAGAGATAGACGATGAAGCCGAGCACTGGTAAGAAAAACAGGACAAGAAGCCAGGCCCAGGTCGCGCCGACGTCACGTCTTTCGGCGAAGATGACGGCGAGTGCGAACAACATGTTTAACCCGAGGACGATATAAAGTCCCCAACTGAAAATCATAGACCAATCCAACGACATACACCCCTTTATAAACGATTCATAGCTTAATCATACATCAAATGAGGGAATAGGATGCTATCAAATGAAATAGGGGGAGAAGATGATGAACATGGAAGTCGTATGGAAGAAAGGGATGGCGTTTGAAACACATACGCCATCAGGACACACGGTGATCCTTGATGCGGCGGATGATGTCGGTGGGCTCGATACAGGACCTCGTCCGACAGAAATGTTGCTTCACGCGACCGCATCCTGCACAGGAATCGATATCGTGTCGATTCTGCATAAGATGCGCCAGCCAATTGAAGCATTCGAAATGAAAATCGATGGGGTGCGGGCGACCGATCACCCGAAACGCTTTACAGCCATTCACATCTTGTATATCCTGAAAGGCGAGTTATCGGAAGAACGAGTTCGGCGTGCCATCGAATTGTCCGTTGAGCGTTATTGTTCTGTATCGCATAGCCTCAATGCGACGTTGACGTATAGTTATCAATTGAACGATGGAGACGTCACTCCGTTTGATTTTCACGAGTGAGCAGGATGGTTGAAAGGCATGCGGTTCTCCGTTATATTTGTATTTCAAATACTGTATAACTAAAGGAGGACGTTATGATTCGACTCGCGACGAAGCGCGATGCCCAACACATCGCGAACCTAATCGAACAACGAGCCGTAGCGCTAAATGAACAAGGAAGCGACCAATGGACCGAATATTTGGAACAGGACCTCGTAAAGCGTGTGCGCACTGACATTGTAGAAGGCAGTGTATATGTCTTTGAAGATGGCGAACAAATTTTAGCTTCAATCGCATTGTTACCTCCAGATGAGTGGGATGATAACTTATGGGACGACAGTGAGCGAGGGCAATATATCCATCGAATCGTCGTCAGCGAAAAGCTAAAAGGGCAAGGCGTCGGACAGCAGCTCATGGAGCATGTCTTAGAGGAAGCCGATGAAGATGAACCAATTCGTCTTGATTGTGTCGCTGACAATGAATTTCTAAATGATTATTATCCACGTTTCGGTTTCGTCTTTGTCGATTCACGAAACGGGTACAATACGTTCGAATACAGATTGGATGAGAGCATGAGTGCATAAGGGTCATTTGACCCTTTTTTTGTTATACTATCAACAGCGAAAAGGAGGGGTTTTATATGACTAAAACCATTTTGGTGGGATTCGGATTCTCGGCAAACACGTTCCATTTGCCGTTCTTAAAGGCAATCGATTCATTTGAAGTGAGTGGTGTCGTGTCATCGCGCCCGGAAGAAGTGCAGGCTGAATTACCTGGTGTCACGGTATATGCGACATTAGACGAGGCGATTCAATCGGATGCTTCTCTCTATGTCATTACGACACCATCGCATTTACATAAAGAGATGATCGTCGCATGTCTTGAGGCAGGAAAAGATGTGCTCGTCGAAAAACCCGCATTCCTGACAACGGAAGAAGGATATGAGTTGATGGAACTTGAAGCGAAATCGAAGGGCATCGTCAACGTTTATCAGAATCGTCGTTATGATGGAGACTTCTTGACGGTTAAATCGTTTCTTAACTCGAACGAGTTAGGAGACTGGAAGGTCGTTGAATCTCGATTTGATCGTTTCCGTCCGAATGTACGTGACCGGTGGCGTGAAAATGGAGGACCAGGTTCCGGTATTTTATTCGACTTAGGAAGTCATCTGATTGACCAGACTCTAGCCTTGTTTGGAAAGCCAGATCGTATTCAAGCAGATGTGATGATTCAACGAGATGGTGGCCAATCCGATGATGGGTTTCATCTGACATTCTATTACGGTGAGAAGCGAGTATACCTTCGTTCGAACCCATTCATCGCCGGAGAAACACCTCGGTTTGAAGTGCATGGTACGCAAGGAAGTTTCTTGAAATATGGACTTGATCCTCAAGAAGATGCTCTGAAGCAAGGAAAGTTAGAAAGTGACCTTATAGAGACTGGCGTATTATCCAAAGAAGAGGTTTCGTCCATTCAAATCGAGAAAGGTAGTTATTTGGCGTATTATCAACAGTTAGCTTATAGTTATGAGGTACGGCAACCCGTCGTTTCATTAAAAGATGCAACATTGACAACCTACTTGATTGAACTTGCTCGTAAATCCAGTGAGACAGGAACAGTCATCACGGTAGATTGACACGCTTTTTCGTTGATTTACTAAACCGGTGATCAATTCACAATTGGAAAGAACGTGCGATGATTTCTTTGTGAACGTGTCGACACTTCTCTATTGTAAGAACAATCATACGAGTCATAATAAAAAATCGATGCCACCGAATAATTCGTTCGAGCGTGCATCGATTTTTTAATTAGGCCGCATCTTCTTCTGTCGATTCGACTTTTTCCGTATGACGGACAATCGGGAAATTTTTGAACAAACGGCTTCCGATCAAGCCGAAACCGATCCCAAGGATGAATAGCACGACGGCTGTGAAGGTGACCGTTTGCCAATCGTTGAAACCATACATGACTAGAAGTCCCGGAATCCCGGCTGCCGAACCTGGCGCATCGTTGATCATACCGGTCATGGCGACAATCAATCCGGCGATGGCTCCACCGACAAAGTTGACACTGTAAATCGGAATCGGGTTAGCAGAAATGAGGTCAGCTTGCGTCAACGGTTCGATGGCGACAGAGAGTTGATCTTTCTTTGTTCCGATTTTCAATTGACGGAACAACAAGTAATTCATTGAGATGGACGCGGTCAACGCGAGCGCGGCAATCGCCATCGGGACCCCGGTCAAACCGAGCATCGCCGTCAAGGCCATCGAACTGAGAGGCGACGTTGATACGACCGTGACGATCCCTCCTAAGACGAGACCCATGACGACCGGATTTTGTGTTGCTGCCAGTTCGATGACAGCTCCAATCTGTTCAAGTGTGTTTGTCACGAGTGGGTCTACCCCTGTCGCGACGAGACGGGCGAGCGGTGCCATCACGATGACGTAGAAAATCATATCGACGCCGGTCGGCAGATAGCGATTGATTCGAGTGCCAGCCAAAGCCAAAAGATATCCTGCAAAAAAGCCAGGAAGGATTCCGAATCCCGATACAGACAACCCGATCATCAAACTATAGACGGGGTTGATTCCAAGTGCGATGGCGACAAGAGCCGCAGCGGCAGGACCTGACAAAGCGCCAGCCGCTTGACCTACTTCTTCATAAAGAGGAAGTGGCAGCAATCCGCCGATTGCATACGCGTTGAACGCTTCGACGAGGAAACTCGCGATTGCAGCACCGGCCAATGCTCCCATCGCCTTCATTCCAAAAGGCGCCTTATAACTAAATAATGTGAACAAGGCGAGGATGAGCAGTAAAAGTGCGATTCCTTGAATAATGACCATAAACTCTTCCTTCTTTCTATCTCTATTTATTCATAATTTATTCTATATTCATGCATAGAAAGACTTCTGTAAAGCCATATTCAAAAGAAAAATTAAAATTGAACAATGATACCGGTTACAATTAGAAATTCCAAACCAAGAAAGCGTTTTCTTTGAAAAATGACATCAATTCTACAAGTTTGCACGTGTCGAGCCGCATGAGATTGGGAACAGATAGGGGAAAGACTTTTCAAAAAGTATTGGTCGAGGAGGATGAATTATGCAGAAGGAAGACAGACCGTGGCATGCGCTCGAAGTAGATGAGGTGCGAACCCATGTGGAGACTGATCTTGAATCAGGTCTTGCAACAGAAAGTGTCACAAGTCGTCAAGACGAATTCGGCAAAAACGTATTGCCGGAGAAAGAGAAAACCCCTGAAATTATAAAATTTCTAAGACAATTCAATGATGTTCTCGTGTACGTCTTGTTAGCGGCTGCCGTCGTCACAGGATTCTTAGGGGAGTACATCGATACGATCGTCATCGTTTTAGTCGTCACGATTATCGGCGTCGTCGGATATCTTCAAGAGAATAAGGCCGAAGAGGCGCTAGAAGGAATCAAAAAATTGTTAGAAACAAAGGCGACCGTCGTTCGAAACGGCAAGCAATCCGAAATCGACTCGAGTGACCTGGTCGTCGGGGATGTGCTTGTGCTTGCTGCCGGTGATAAAGTGCCGGCCGATGCCCGTGTCGTGCAAGCCGAAAAGTTTAAGGTCGAGGAATCGGCCTTAACGGGAGAGGCGACGACTGTCGAGAAAAAATCAGACGTCGTGAAAGAAGAATCGGTGTTGGCCGACCGGAAAAACATGGTGTACTCAGGAACGAGTGTCGCGACGGGAAGTGCAAAAGCTATCGTGACAGCCATCGGTGAAGGGACGGAGCTCGGCCAAATCAACGCTTCAATCTCAGAAGTGCAGACCGTCAAAACCCCTCTGATTCGACAGACGACCAAGTTTGGTCAAACGGTGTCCATCGCCATCTTGATCATCTCCGTCGTGATTTATGCGTTCGGCTACTTTTTACGGGATTATGAGCCGGTCGAATTGATGCTGACGACAATCGGTCTTGCCGTTGCGGCAATTCCTGAAGGATTGCCTGCCGTCATCTCCATCATTTTGGCGCTCGGTGTACGAAATATGGCCGAACAAAAAGCGATTGTGCGAAGTCTACCATCTGTCGAAACGCTTGGTGCTGTATCTGTCATTTGTACGGATAAAACAGGTACATTGACAAAGAATGAGATGACCGTCAAACAAATCGTGACAGCGAACCATGATATCGAAGTCTCGGGTAGCGGATATGCTCCGAATGGAGATCTCGAATTGAATGGTCAACCGTTTGACTTGGACGATGACGAGTCGATGATCGACCTGTTAACCGTTGGGAAAACATGTAACGATGCGCAGTTGAATGAAGAAGACGGGGACTGGGTCATTAACGGTGATCCAACCGAGGCTTGTCTGTTGACCGTCGCTGAGAAGGCCGAGCGCCCGATCGAACGTTTAAAAGTCATTTCGAAGATCCCGTTCGATTCTGAATATAAATACATGGCGACGCTCGTCGATTACAAAGGAGAGCGAATGATTTTCGTCAAAGGTGCCCCGGACCGACTCTTTGATATGGCATTGTCTGAAGACTTTAAACAAGACTATTGGGATGAAAAACGAAAAGAGATCGCAGACCGCGGTCAACGCGTTCTCGGTGCAGGCTTGAAACGTGTCGACAGTTCAAAAGCGTCAATCGACCATGAAGATGTTGAAGATGGTCTAACTTTCCTCGGATTGTTCGGAATCGTCGATCCACCTCGACAAGAAGCCATCGATGCGGTCGCCGCGTGTCGTGATGCTGGGATTCGAATTAAAATGATCACGGGAGACCATAAAGATACCGCTGTCGCGATTGCAAAAGAACTGGGCATGGAAGTGGAAGGCGCCCTCGAAGGTCGTGAATTGACAGATATGACAGATGAAGAAATCAAAGAGGCTTCCGTTCATAACGATGTATTCGCACGGACCAGCCCTAACGACAAGCTTCGTCTCGTCAAAGGATTGCAAGAGAACGGTCTGATTACATCGATGACAGGAGATGGTGTGAACGACGCACCTGCCTTAAAACGTGCTGACATTGGTGTGGCAATGGGGATTAAAGGGACGGAAGTAGCGAAAGAAGCATCTCAGATGGTTCTTGTCGATGACAACTTCAAAACGATCTATAACGCCGTACGAGAAGGACGACGGGTGTACGATAACCTGAAGAAAACCATTCTCTTCTTGCTTCCGACAAACGGAGGTCAAGCGTTGCTTGTGGCAATGAGTATCTTGCTCGGAGCGGCTGCACCGCTCAGTCCTGTGCAGATTTTATGGGTCAACATGGTTGTCGCGATTACTCTCTCTTTAGCAATCGCTTTCGAACCACTCGAAGAGAGTACGATGAAACGACCGCCACGTCCGGCCAATGTGCCGCTACTCAGCCGATACTATATTTTCCGCGTCACCTTCGTTTCAATTATTATCGGGGGCGGTAGTTTATGGATCAACTATATGCTCGGAGATTTCGACTACTCGACCGAGAAATTACAAACGATTACCTTGAATGCCATCGTCATGGCCCAGCTCTTCCACTTGTACAACTGCCGTACGGAGTTGGCACCTGCATTCAACCGACATTTCTTTGACAATAAGATTGCGTTTCTCGTATCGGCCTTACTCATTGCCCTACAATTTTTCATCACGTACGTACCGTTTATGCACACGTTATTCGGTACCGCTCCATTAACGTGGGAAGATTGGATTTATCCAGTGGCATTTGGTGCCGTCGTCTTTATCATTGTTGAAATTGAGAAGGCGATCTCCAGACGTGTCATCGGCAACCGGAATATACACTGATACGTTTCATTCATGTGAAAAAAGGTTAAACAAGTGGAGTAAACATGAAGGAGGGATACGATGAAGCGTGACGAATCACAACCAGGGGTTCACCCGGATCCGCTACCGGATGATGAATCGAACCCGGCGAAAAAACCGGCTCCGACACAGCATCCTGACCCTGATCCAGAGGAAGAATCGAACGAATAAAGCGTGTAACAGGTAAAAGATCCTCCTAGCTGAAATAAGCTAGGAGGATCTTTTTGAGTTGGTTTATGATGTTGACTTTACAGAGCGGCTATTTTGTAGCCGATTGAATGATTTCTCGTTCATATGTTCCGTGATGACAAAATCACCGACTGGGCATTCCCATTTCCCTTTTTCGACAACACATTCGCGCAATGTCACTTGGTCATCGTATAAATCTAGTTCCAATGTGTCTTTCAAAAATTGATCGACTTTTTGGTTTGGAACTTTTACATATTCATTGAATTCGAGCTCTTCATTCTTGACAGTCACGTAAGAAGTGACTTGGAAATAACGCATGTGATGGTCTCCTTCATTAAAAACTAACTTCTAGTATAGCCGTTTCTGATGAAAACGGGTACTCAATGTTTCATTTCAGCACGTTCACGCTTCGGAGGTGCTTCGTTGAACGGTTTTTGATGGCGAATCATGAGCCAAAAAATGAGACCGAACAACGGGATATAGGGGAGCGGCCATAAGCTCATCTTATAGCGTTTCGCGTCCCGATTCATTAACGTAATTTGAATGAATGCCAACAAAAAGAAATCGACGGTCATCGTTCGAACAAATTGATTGTTCTCCACATAGGACCAGTATTCTGCAACATTTCCAGTATTGGCTGCAGCGATGAACAACCCGATTGTCACCAGTAAAAGCACAACGCCGAGGATACGGGTCGGCAGCGGTTTGACCGGGGTCGGATAAGGTGACTGTCTCGCAAAAGCCAAATAAGGAGCGAGTAGAAATCCCCCAACGAAAAAACTGGTGACAGCGGCGATGAGTGGATTCGGTTTGAGCTGATTCACTTCTGACCAAAGAAGTGGAAACATCGCCAGGGGAAACACCCCTAAGATACTAAAGAGCGATAGAGAATAGCCTTCGTACGCCTCGGTATTATAAGTCACAAAATCGAGAAGAAAGCGTCCGTCGAACGGGACATTTGGACCGATGACGGCGAATGCAATTGCCAGTCCCCAAGGAATCAATAAGAATTTTCTTGTCATACGAACACCTCGTCAATGGTTGATAGTTGTAGTATACCCTCTTTTGGAGACACGAAAAAATGAGAAGATGCCTGACGCATGTTCTCATTTATTTTCACGTGCATACGTTTTAATCATCGTGACGAGTTGCTGAGTTTCGTCAGCTTTCACATCAAGCATGATTCCATAATCATACAGCGAGCCCGTTTGGCCACGGTGTCTGACATGTCCCATGAGTTCGATCGGTTGAAGTGTCGGAACGAGGTCGAAAAGAAAATGGACCTGTAAATCATCAGAGAGCGGGAAGAGGTAGTCCGAACGCAATTTTAATCCATGAGAACTCACATTGAGGAGCAATCCTTCCCCATCATAGAGTTCTTTTTCTTCCCATACAAGTCGATAAGGGATGGTACGGGGATTCGGTAGGATATAGCGGAACGTCTCCTGGCGGCGATAACGCATCAATTCACCCCATTTCTTTACTTCTTTTATCGGCAAAATTGAATTTAAAATGAAGTGGAAGATTGTATAAAATTATAGTGTACTCGCTTTACAAATTTGAAAGCGCTTTCTATAATGGATGTACGATTTGAATAGGGAGGAGATCAGATGAATGTCCATGATTTACTCCGACGTTACTCGATTCAAACACCAGTCATCTATGAAAAAAAACGTAACGGGGAGTGGGTTAAACTCGAGCGCTTACCTGCTTATACCATTCTTGAAGTCGAAACGAACGATCATACCATCGAGGCGGTCGCGATTGATGCATTCAAAGCGATTACCGTCTGTCGAGAGTCGGCGTCGATTGAAGAAGCCCGTCCGTATGCTGTGCGTATCCTGATTGAACGACCATAAGAAAAGCCGTAACTTCATGTTGAAGTTACGGCTTTTCTTTATGCTGCATCCTGTTCGGTTTCGTCTTGTGGATTTGTTCGTTTTGCGTAATACATAAACGGTGTCGCCATCCAAGCGATCACAAACTTTGCCACGTATGTCGTGATAAAGATGTTCCACCAAATGTCCCATTCCATTCCCCAGAATGCGATGATGCAGAACGTGAATGTATCAATCAGTTGAGATAAGACGGTCGAACCTGTCGTACGAAGCCAAAGCTTCTTCTCGCCCGTTTTTGCACGGATCTTTGAATAGACGAAGACATCGAACAATTGAGAGACCAAATAGGCAGCAAGGCTACCGAGTGTGATCAATGGCAGCATCGAGAAGAGTGCCTCGAAGCTTTCATGCATGAACAGTGCCTCTTCAAACGGCTCATATAAAAGTGCATATTGCATGAGTACCGTTGAGACGATCAAGATGAAAAATCCGAGCCATACGCCTTTACGGGCAGCCACTCGCCCATGTTTTTCGTTCAAAATATCGGTTGCCAAGTAGAGCGAACCGTAAACGATGTTACCGAGCGTGAAAATATATCCGCCAATTACAATCTGTTGCGTGACTTGGATGTTTGCTACGACCGAAGCCATCGCAATCCAAGCATATAAGCCGACTCGTCCGAATAACTTGTAACTGAGGACGAGTAGTCCGAGTGTAAGGATGGCAGAAGGAATCCATAACCATTCGTTTAGCATGAATCATGCTCCTTCCTCTAACTATTCAATGATTTCAACTTTTCAAGTTTATAGAGGAACGGAAATGATGTCAAGGAGAGGGGGGAGGTCCACTCAGGTAAACACCGTAAAATTATAAAACCCTCTTCTATATCAAAAGTGCTTCTGGAAACTCCCTGCTAAGTGCAATCGTTCGACAAACTAAAAATCGATTCGACAAACCGTGATTCGCGACATGAAAAATAAGAAAGTGGGAACAAAGTGGGAACGGGCAAAAAGAAAGCACCTCCTGTCATAAACAGGAAGTGCTCTGAACCGCTTGGTTGAGCGGTATTGTTGATGCCTCCGACGAGAATCGAACTCGTGCTGCAGCATTACCATTGCTGAGGTCTGCCACTAACCTACAGAGGCGTTATACCAACTATGTTACACAGATTATTCGTCATTTTCAAGCTTTTTTAGAATAATAAGACCTCCAATCTTCGATAGAGGAAGACTGGAGGTCGAATGCTACATGTTTATTTTGTACGGATCCAAACGGCACCTGCAGAGTTGTCTTTCGCTTCACCGACTACGTCAATGACGAGACCGTATTGCGGAAGTTTGCGTCCTGCATCTGGAATGAGCGAGTTGATGTAAGAGTTTGCATCATTGAACTGCTTCACGCCAGGCTGTGCTTTGTAATCGTACACGCCACGACTCGGTGAATCGATATACCAAGCGAGCGTCTTATCGAGACTGAATGCCGCATCAGCAATTTGGTAACGTGTGCTACCTGCGACTGTCTGTTGACCGTTCAAGTTACCGATCAGCGCTTGTGGATGTGAATCGACGACACCGAGGAATCCTTCACCAGGGTGAACACCGACCCAGTTATCTGTGAACGAGTCATCACCATACCACACGACAAGACCAGTGTTGTATTTCACGCCGCGGCCGTTGAGAAGACCCATATCCGACCCAGCGTGGTTACGCCATTCGAGGTAGTAATAGTGTGGTTTTGAATCGTATCCGTCTGAAGAGACGAATCCATCGAGCGTCACGGCTTCAGCGCCTTCTGCATCATCTGCGAAGAGTGTTGCGGATTCTGATTTGATTGACAAGTTATCGACTGCGAAGCCTTTCATAGCGACGCCGCCGTCTGTCACGTATTCAAAGACGATTTGAACATCTTGACCAGCGAATTGTGAGAGGTCGTATGATTTGTTGACCCATGCACCGTTCGTCGTCTCAGCAGGGTAGCCCGCTTCGTTTGCGCCGTTGACGTCGTCACCGAATACATCGAGAACGACTTCTTGACCACCGCTGAGGGCTTTGATGTACAAGTAATCATAGTCCGATTCGACTTCATAGAATGAATCGAATGCGAGGACTCCGTCCGCACCAAGTTTCACAGCTGGTGTTGCCATCTCAGTATGGATGTCGTCACCTTTTGTCGAGTAATAGTAGCGATCGCCATAAACTGGTTCGATTCCTTTAATCTTCTTATCAGGAAGGTTGACTTTGACGATGCCTGGGTTGTTTGATTTCGTCACAGATTGGTCGAGTTGTGCGACGAACCCTTGAGAGTTGAGGTCTTCAAGGTCGACTTCTGTGATGTTTGCCCAGTTTCCACCCATGATTTTTTGGAAGTATTCTTTGTTTTGTGGTGAGAAGCTTGTTGGCTCCGTACCTGCGACTTTACCGGCCCAGCTACCGCCACTCATGATTGACCATGATTGAATCGGTTCGCCTTGACCTGTGTACTGCGTATCGTACTCATCTGGAAGACCGAGGTCATGTCCGAATTCGTGTGCGAAAACGCCGACCGCACCATCTTCTGGTTGAATCGTGTAATCGTACGCAGCCATTTTTCCGCCCCAGTAAGGAACTGCAGCTTCTGTATTGGCTACTGGGTAAACACCATCAAGAACCCAGCGATGTGACCATACCGCATCGTCACCGAGCGCACCGCCACCCGCTTCTTGGCCAGTCCCAGCGTGGATGATCATCAAGTGGTCAACGAGACCGTCCGGCTCATTGAAGTCACCGTCTCCATCCAAATCGTATAGATCGTATTGGTCATGTTCTTTCAAATCGATTCCAGATGCGACCGCAGCATTCAACGCATCTTTGACGAGTTGACGTGGTCCCGGTCCGACGTTATCATGTCCGCCATCGCCTTTGTCCGCACCGTAGTCTTTTGCGGTTCCCGGAACGGTCAACCACTCCGAAACCTCACCATCGACAGTATAACTTCCGCCTGATTGTTCTTCATAGTATTGTTTGAACGTTTGAACCTTTTCACCGTTAAAGAGTTCAAATTGTTGATCACCGAACATATACTTTTCATAATGTTCTTTACTGAAGTTATCGCTGTACATATAGCCCGGCTCTTGGATGATGTTATTGTGTTTGAAATCGCTGTACTCGACGAGGAGAACGAGGACTTTATCTTCACGTACCGAACCGTTGTATGCAGATTGCCGGGCAGGAGAAACCTTCACTTGACCGTTCGGTTTCCCTTTACGGTAATTTCCTTGCCCTTTTTTCGCTTTATCAAGAATTCGTTTTGATTCCTTTTCGAATTGAGTATGTATCTTCTCTTTTGCTTTTGAAGCCTTCTCGTTCACTTTGTCGTCGTGCTTATGTGGATCTTTCGCTTCACCTTGCTTTTTCGAGATATATGCATCGACTGCTTTCATGCGTTCAGATGCAGACAAACCTTTTTTGATGACGCCGCGTTTCTCGAGAGCTTTCGCGAGACGCTCTTCATCGATGATGTTGTGGTCGAACGGAGCGAGCTCGCTCGTTGTCGGTACCGATGGCGCAACCGAGAGGGGAGCGGCACCAGCTGCCGGAACGATACTGACTGTCATGGCAGATGTCATGAGAGCCGCTAGAGTCGTTCGACGGATGGAACGTTTTTTCATTTGTATGAACCTCCTGTTAAAAAATAATGGGAAAATGTGTGAGCTTGTTGTAAATGTACTCTTTGTGTCTGATTAATGTCAATATTCAGAAAATAATAAACGAAAAAGGAGTCTAAAGACCTATTTAGTTCAATTTGACTAAATAGACTTAGACTCAAGGTCGATATATCCGTAATGGAACTTCGACGTTTTACGTTTTATGTGAGCGAAACCGTACCGTTCAAAGGTATCGCTCTCAAAATGCGCCTTCAAGACAATTCGTTTCTTGGCTACTCGTGTTGCTTCGGTAATCAATTCTTGCGTGAGAGGGGAAGTGTCGGCGATTGTGCGAAGTGGGTTCAGATGAACCGATTCTGAAATCGTCTTTTCAAACATCGGATCAAAGTAGATACAATCAAACGAATTTTCCGCACACGTTTTCAAATAGTCAAGAGAGTTGGAGTGAACGACCTCAATGCGTCGCATCGCCTCATTGACCTGCTCATCTTTTTCGACCCATACGGACATGCCTTCTCGGACGAGTTGTGCCGTAATGAATTGACTCTCAAGGCCAATTACTTTACCGTTTGAACCGGCGACATGGCTCATGACGATACTGTCCGAGCCGAGTCCGAGTGTACAATCTAAAATATGATCACCCGGAGTTGCTTGCATGGCGTCAATGAGTGGATCTGATCCACCTCGGCTCAGTTGCTTCACCCGAAAGACGGAGCTCGATGGGTGGAAAAAGAACGGTTCTGTACTATGCAGAGGTGTGAACTCGACACGTCGTTTATCAAATACAAGTACATCTCGTTGATGACGTTTCTTCAACTCGTCGATGGAAAGTTTGCGCCGGTCGACAAATTTCATCTTGTATTCTGTGGCATGTGTATGCGCTCGAGATAAGACATCATCTGTCGGACGTAAACAAGTGGTTACAATATACATGATTCGGGCTCCTTCATAAAAAATGAGACGCAGGTGCGTCTCATTTTTTCTTGCTGAGTAAGTCTGATAATTCATCGATGAGTGCTTTATGAGAAGCGAGTTCTTTCTTCTTCTCGTCGTTCACGTTCATCGGACGTTTTGAACGGCTTTGTAGCGCTTCAAGCGTTTCATCGATTGACGATTTCAACGTATCGCGTTCTTCAGGTTTCAAAGATACTTCGTGCGGATTTTCACCAGAAGCATCTAATTCGCGGAGACGTGCCATCAATTGCTTTGCCTCGCGATTCAAATCGATTAACAATCTGTCAATTTGTTCCAGTCGTAATTTGATCCCATCACGTTCTGTAAACATCTGTTTCACCTCTTTTTGCGGTTTAACCCTAAGGTCTCTTCCTGTTTACTTTACCATAAAATTTGTTAAACGAAACTACCGGGAATATATTCCATTTATTTTGGCTGTAAGAAACATTGTTTCTCTATCCCCACACGAAGTTCACCTGCTATACTAACTGAGCTAATTAAGGAGGTGGGCGGATGGAAACAACAAATCATCCACCAAAAGCGCTCAAAGGAGCGATTGTGTCGATTACGGCATATTTGATCTTATCTATACTTAAGGTATTCTTCGGATACTTATATGAATCTGAGGCGGTCCTAGCCGATGGATTCAACAATACGACGGATATAATTGCATCAGTCGCGGTCTATATTGGCATTCGGGTGGCTGCATTGCCACGGGATGCCGAGCATAAATATGGTCATGCGAAGATGGAGACGATCTCTGCACTCATCGCTTCATTGATTATGATTGGGGTCGGTATTTTCGTCTTCTTTAACAGTCTGTCGAATTTAATCGGGGGCGAGTATACAGAGCCGAACCCGTTGGCGGCGGTCGTCGCCTTCGTCAGTGCGCTCGTCATGTTCGGGGTGTATCGGTTCAACTTGAACCTCGCGAAGAAGACAAAGTCATTGGCACTTAAGGCGGCAGCGAAAGACAATTTGGCCGATGCGATGATTTCAGTCGGAGCCACGCTTGGTGTGCTATTTGCTTATTTTCAACTGTCTTGGATGGACACGGTCTTAGCAATTGTGATTGCCGGCATGATCATCCGGACAGCGATCCAAATCTTTTTAGATGCCACCCATCAGCTTTCTGACGGGTTCCCTCCGCACCTCGTCGAGTCCTATGAGGAGACGATTGAACAATTTGAGTGGGTGAAAGAAGTTCGGGAAATCAAAGGGCGTCATCTAGGGAATCACGTGATGCTCGACGTGACGATTGCAGTCGATGGCGATTTGACCGTGGACGCGGCCCATGAATTATGTGATGACATCGAACGGAAATTAGATGAACAGCATGCGGTCGATTCGGTGCATATTCATATCGAACCGATTTGACGTTCGGTTATCTTTTGCGCTTCATGAAGGGATTCGTTTATAATAAGCGCAGACAGATATTGAACTACTAGTTAAGGAGGGCACGGGATGAACATCGTGCGTCAACCTATTCGCCAGATTGATGAGATTGAATATGAACATTTTCAGAAGTATGGAGAAAACGCATATGGCGTTTCTGCTGAAGAGTTGAAAGGGATTCTCGAAGAAATGGGGTCCGAGCAACTTTATCACGCAGAAGAGCATAGTTATGGAGAAGACTTCTATTACGACTTGATGGTCGATGACAAACTGGTTGGTAAAGTCTTGTTACTCAAGCTTGCCCGCGTATACCAACTCGACCTGATGGTGTTCGATGCGTACAAAAACAAAGGATATGCGACGGAAGGTTTGCGACTTGCCTTACTGGACTCAAAATTGATGGATGGACAAACAGTCCGGGCTGGCATCCCACCGACGAGCCCACATCAACAAGAGATGCATCATATTCTCATTCAGAACGGGTTCGAAAAGCGGAACGGTTTGTATTATTTAAATTTCAAGAAACGATATGTGGTAAACCATTAAGCTGACGGCGTCTCGCACGTCAGCTTTTTTCATATGGAGGGGTAAGGATGAAGCAAGTCACCATTAAAGACATTGCGGAGCTCGCTGGTGTCGCCAAAAGTACGGTCTCACGCTATCTGAACGGTGGATCGGTCGGAAAGGCAACAAGGGAAAAACTCGACCGGGTCATTCGAGATACGAACTATGAGCCGAATCAGTTCGCTCAAAGTCTCAAGTCGAAACAGACGAAGATGATTGGGGTCATCGTTCCACGGCTCGATTCGTATGCCGCCTCACGGACGATGATGGGGATTGATGAACAGCTCACGGAACGAGGATATCAAATGCTCGTCGTCAATACAGCACAACAGACGGAACGAGAAATCGAACAGCTATATAATTTGGCCAAACAAAAAGTTGCCGGAATCATCTGGCTCGGGACGACGGTCACGGAACGTCATCTTGAGGCGATTGAGGCGATTCAAATCCCGGTCTTGTTGATTGGTCAGCAACATGACAATGTCCATAGTCTCGTCTATCCTGACTATGATGCGGCCTATGCGCTCGGTAAACAGTTCACGGAGTGGGGTCATCGAAACGTGGTCTATGTCGGGGTGTATGAATCGGATATCGCGGTCGGTCAAGCACGCCGTGACGGATTTTTGCGGGCGTTTCAAGAGTCGGAGGCAAATGTCAAAGTCATTCAAACGACGTTTAAGATTGAGGATGCCATTCCAATCGGTGAACAGTTGGCGGATAATGTTGGCTCTGTTTCCTTAATCGTTTGTGCGACCGACAACATTGCCTTAGGCGTCCTGAAAGGATTAGCGAATCAAGGGGTCTCTGTCCCAAGAGATGTCTCTGTCAGTGGATTTGGAGGATATGATTTCACGGAAGTCCTGCATCCATCCATCACGACGGTACACCTTCCTTATCGCCGAACTGGTGCGAAAGCTGCCGACATGATGCTACAGCTGTTGCAAGGTGAACACGTCTCAATGAAAACGTTCACAATTTTTGAACTAAAAGTGCGCGAAAGCGTTGACAAGTTAAATTAAATCGTTTACATTTGTGTTGCGGAACCGGTTCCGCAACATTTTTTATTCTAAAATGGAACCGGTACCAATTGTATAAAGAACTCATATGATTTATGGAGGTGGACGATATGAACACCGTACATTGTATCGGCGAATTATTGATTGATTGGGTATGCGAGGATGCGTCTAGCGATCTCGTGAACGGGACGACGTTCGTCAAGAAGGCGGGAGGCGCACCTGCGAATGTCGCGGCAGTCGTCAGTAAGCACGGGGGGCAATCTAGTTTCCTCGGACAGGTTGGAGATGACCCGTTTGGTCTCTTCTTGAAACAGACGTTGGTCGAGAACGGCGTCCGAACAGAAAACCTTGTGGAGTCTGGAGACACGACGTTCGCATTCGTATCGATTCAAGAGGACGGAGAGCGGGACTTCACATTCCGTCGCGGAAGTGACGGGGAGTATGCCTTCGAGTCGATCGACTTATCGGTGATCGAGTCAGGGGACATCATTCATTTCGGCTCGGCGACAGCACTACTTGATGGAAAATTGAAAGACTCGTACTTCAAGTTATTGCAATTTGCAAAGCGGGATGGCTTGTTTATCTCGTTCGACCCGAACTATCGAGATGCATTGATCACGGACCTCGAGCAATTTAAACAAGATGCAAGACACTTCATCGCGGAATCGGACTTCATTAAACTGAGCGAAGAAGAAGCATACTTGTTAACCGGAGAAGAACAACTAGAAGACGCTGTTCGTGCACTGCTTGAATTAGGGGCAAAACAGATTGCCATCACACTAGGGTCTCGTGGGACGTTGATTGCGACAAGCACGCATCATGAAATCGTTCCTTCAATCTCAATCGACAGTATCGATTCGACGGGAGCGGGAGATGCGTTCGTCGGAGCTTACTTATATCGGTTGGCAACACTCGGGTTTGACCCGGAGCGCTTACGTTCCGACATTGAATATGCGAACGTAACGGGTGCATTGACATGTACAGCTTATGGCGCCATTCCAGCAATTCCATCACGACAACTTGTGAATGAAACGTTAGGAGGGAAATGAAGATGGATTACAAAAAAGAAGCAGCATCGATCCTAGAGGCGATTGGTGGGAAAGAAAACGTTGCGGCAGCCGCGCACTGTGCGACTCGCCTTCGACTCGTATTGAACGATGAGTCAAAGGTCGATGAGAAAGCACTCGAACAACTTGATGTGGTTAAGGGAACATTCTCTACAGGCGGACAATATCAAATCATCATCGGACAAGGTACGGTCAACAAGGTCTATGCGGAATTTTCACAATTGACTGGCCTTGGAGACATGTCGACGACAGACGTGAAGTCAGCCGGAGCGAAAAAAATGAACCCGCTCCAACAGTTCGTCAAAATGTTATCGGATATCTTCGTTCCAATCATCCCGGCCATCGTCGCCGGCGGTCTCTTGATGGGAATCAACAACTTATTGACGGCACCGGATTTGTTCTTTGATGGACGTTCGTTGATTGACCAGTATCCAGGCATGGCCGACCTCGCAGCGATGATCAATACGTTCGCAAACGCCGCCTTCGTCTTCCTTCCTGTACTCATAGGGTTCTCCGCAGCCAAACGGTTCGGTGGTAACCCGTACCTAGGTGCAGCGCTCGGGATGATCATGGTCCACCCGGACTTGATCAATGCATACGCTCAGGCAAGTGTTGAAGAGATTCCGGTTTGGAACATTTTCGGACTCGAGATTGAGAAGTTAGGATACCAAGGACAAGTCTTACCAGTCCTCGTCTCGACGTATATTTTATCGAAGCTTGAAATTAACATTCGGAAGTTTATGCCGGCGTCACTAGATATTTTGCTTACGCCATTGCTCTCACTCCTCTTCACAGCGTTCATCACGTTCGCTTTCGTCGGACCGATCACTCGTGAAGCAGGGAACTTGATCATTGATGGGTTGGTATGGACGTACGATTCACTCGGGTTCGTCGGTGGCTTGATCATGGGTCTTCTCTACGCTCCAATCGTTATCACGGGGATGCACCATAGCTTCATCGCAATTGAGACACAACTTCTCGCCGATATCGCTGAAACAGGGGGATCGTTCATCTTCCCGATTGCTGCGATGTCAAACGTTGCACAAGGGGCTGCTACCCTTGCCGTCTTCTTCTTGACTGCTGATAAGAAGATGAAAGGTGTCGCCTCAGCATCAGGAATCTCTGCATTACTTGGAATCACAGAGCCTGCCATGTTCGGGGTCAACTTAAAACTTCGTTATCCATTCATCGCAGCCATCGTTGGTTCAGCCGTTGCGTCTGCATTCATCGTTGGAAACGACGTATTGGCAGTAGCGCTCGGTGCTGCCGGATTACCAGGTATTATTTCAATCGCACCGGGTTCGATCATCTCGTATATCATTGGTATGGCGATCGCATTCGCCGTGACATTCGGATTGACATTCATCCTTGCGAAACGACAAGCAAAAAAAGAAGCGGTCAAACAAGCCGCGTAACGAAAAAGGAAGTGACACTATGAATTGGACGAAGGCCGAACGTTATCGTTCACTCCGTGACGTGAGCGCCCTCGAAATGGAGGTGCTCCGTGCAAAGACGGCCGCATCCCCGTGGCGGTTTGGGTACCACATCCAGCCGCCGACGGGCCTCCTCAATGACCCGAACGGCTTCGCATATTACGATGGAGAGTACCATCTATTCTATCAATGGTTCCCGCTCGGGCCAGTTCACGGTCTCAAACATTGGTATCATGTCAGTTCGAAAAATCTCGTCCATTGGACCGACCGCGGGGTGGCGTTAGTCCCTGAAACGAAGGAGGATTCCCACGGTGCCTATTCTGGAAGTGGGTTCGTCGTAAACGACACCCTTCACGTCATGTATACCGGGAATCATCGTACGGACGATTGGACGCGTCACGCCTCGCAAATTATCGGTGTCTTACGTGACGGGATGATCGAGCGGCGCAACGTGGCCATTCCGGATATTCCGGCCGGTTACACGGAACATTTCCGCGATCCGAAAGTATGGGAAGAAGATGGATCATATTATGCGATTGTCGGTGCACAGCGAACGGATGAGACAGGATGTGTCGTCTTATATCGTTCGACCGACTTGAATGATTGGACGTTTTTAGGTGAAGTGAAGACGGAGCTCGAGCAGTTCGGTTACATGTGGGAATGTCCTGACGTGTTTGAACTGAATGGAAGGCATGTCCTCATTTTTTCTCCGCAAGGGATTGAGCCTGAAGGTCATCGCTATCACAACATCTATCAATCTGGATACGTCACAGGCACTCTTGATTTAGAGACGCTCGTCTTCACGCACGAGTCGTTTGAAGAGCTCGACTTCGGTTTCGACTTTTACGCCCCGCAATCGACGGAGCATGACGGTCGTCGCATTCTAGTCGGTTGGATGGGCCTACCGGAGATCGAATATCCGACAGACCGCTACGGTTGGGCCCATGCGTTGACGCTCCCTCGAGAACTCTCGCTTGAAGATGGCGTATTAAAACAACGACCAATCTCTGAAATGAAGCAACTCCGATCTAATCAGTTCGTAAACGAATCAGGGACACGGCTTGACGTGATCTCACCCGAACATTTTGAATTGGAACTGTCGACAGCTGGAGAAGACTTCAAACTTGAACTATTGAAGACAGAAGATGAGTCGCTCGTGATTCGGTACGAGAAAGATACAAACGAATTGACCATCGATCGGACAAACGCGGGTGAACCGTTCGCGACGGAGTTTGGGACGACCCGGACAAAAGTGATTGAGGTCACGTCCCTTCATCTGTATGTCGACTCGTCGAGTGTCGAATGTTTCGTCAATGACGGTGACGCTGTGGCAACCCTTCGCGTCTTCCCAAGTGATGGTGAGAAACGAGTCCGCTACGTCGGAGACGAGGCAAGTTTAGTCGGTTGGAAATATGAATGAATGTAAAAGCTGAGCGTTTGCTCGGCTTTTTAATTTTTCCAAATGTTGAAACCGTTTCGATTGGATCTACGTATAGATGAAGAGAAGAGAGAGGTGAGAGAATGAATAAAATGATGAAGTGGGTTGATGCGATTCGAACGATTACCGCACCATTTGGAGATCCGATTGGAGAAATTGAGAATGAAGAAGTTGAATGCGTGATGGTGGCGGAGTCGACGGTGCGTGGAATAATGAATCCAGAAGTGAAGTTAAAGTTTCATGAATTGAGCCAGGTGCGGGTGTTCGCGGAAATGCTACGTAGTTCAGAAGAAATCGAAGACGTCGAAATTGAAGTGGTACCCGATTTTGATCTCTTGCTGCAATTTAAAGGTGGCGAGCATGAACGATATCAGCTGTGGCTCGGTCAACCGAACCGTCCGAGTGTCATCACGCATCTTGAGCGAACGGACGTTGTCTGGCGACTACCGGAACATTCGACGAATCAATTGATTGATGCCCTCGGGTTAGATAAGTAAAAAAGCACCTCTTTTTGAGATGCTTACGAGTTGAATCGGATAAACCGTTCGATTTGTCGCTCTGATTTTCTTGCTTGCCGTCCGACCCAAATCAAGTGACCGGGACTGTTCAGAATCGTAAGCTGCGCATGTGGGATCAAGCGCTTCGCGTAATGGGCATGTCGAACAGGAACTGCTTTGTCGTTTTTCGAGTGAATGATATAGGTTGGGCACGACACACCGAGTAACACCTCACTCGAGACACGTTGTTTCAAATCGAACTGTGCGCCAAGTCCAAACGCCATCTGATTCG
Source organism: Exiguobacterium sp. s163 (assembly GCF_018617135.1). Lineage (GTDB taxonomy): Bacteria > Bacillota > Bacilli > Exiguobacteriales > Exiguobacteriaceae > Exiguobacterium > Exiguobacterium profundum. The sequence continues at coordinate 133,314 of NZ_JACSJN010000004.1, read as the reverse complement.
CGACGCGTTTCAGGAGGAAAATATCATAAGGAGACACCTCTTCTCGAATCGTCTCGAGTGCCAACACGCTTGTCGATTGAATCATACGGGCCGTCGCTTCGAATGGATGTTTATGAATAGCACGAGCAATAAACTGTTTCATGATGTATTGAAGTGCGATAAATGCGGGTTGGACGACATTTCGGCTGACCGTGTCCCGATACGGGAAATCAACGACACTCGTCACGGCGGCAGCGAGGGTCAAACTAAGGACACACTGATTCTGTGAAGCGAGCTCGATCGCGGTCGGTCCTCCGGCAGAGATGCCATAGACATGATATCGATCAATATCTAGCATTTGCATCAAGTGAGAGAGTCGGGATGCAAACAATTGAGGAGATGCTGAAAAAGAGTATGGTGTTTCTCCATATCCGGGTCTAGATGGGACAATGACCCGGAAACCGGATAAAACGAGTTGGTCCACATGGTATGGTTCTAGACTCGAGGATTGGGTCCCATGGATCAGTACGATGACGGGACCGTGACCGCGGTCTATATATTCGATTTTTGAGCCGTCGACGTGTGCATAATATTTCAACTTAGATGGCGCCTCCTTAAACGTTTTGTAATTGAAAATACCTTTATTTCGTGGAAATAAAATGATAATGTCTGTTTATACATAATTTAGATAGAGAAACGAAAGGGGATAGAACCGTGAATAACCGAGAGCGGTTACTTGAAGTTCGAGGTTTCTTCGAACGTTACACGGACGAAGCGAATCCAAAGACACTAGAAGATTTGCTCGAGTACTTGTCAACGATAGGAGATACTTCTAAGTTAGCAAAAAAATCGGTGAAAGACGATATCCAGGCACTGAATAATTCGGGGTTTGAAGTGCAGGATGAATTGGAGAAGAATGGTCTCGCTAAAAAGTATTGGCATTCGGCCCGCTTATTTGAGATTCATGAACTCCGGATGATGGTCGATGCGATTGTCGCAGCGAAATTTATCTCGGAAGACGTGACCGAGGAAATTGTAGAGAAACTTCAAATGCTGACGAGTATCCCTGAAGCGAAGACGCTACAATCGATCATCAAGACGCCGAAGAAAAAACACGGACACATTCCTTACCATATCGATCGTATCCAACGGGCCATTCATGAACGAAAAGCTATCTCGTTCCAATATACAGACGTCGTCGGATTTGATGTGACGAAACGAACGTTCCCGCTCCGCCGTGACGGAGAGCGATACGTCGTTAATCCAATCGATTTGCATTGGAATCACGAGCAGTACTACTTGATCGGGATCGACGAATCAATCGGAGAGGTGCGGAACTACCGGGTTGACCGCATCGTCAATTCGGAGATTGTGGAAGATGGCACCATTCGTCCGAAGCATCATTTACCTGATGATTACTATCAAAAATCATTCAATATGTATAACGGATCTGATGAACAAATCGTTTTGTCCGTCGACGAACGCGTTCTCCCGGTCATCTTTGACAAGTTAGGGGAAGACGTTTCTGTTTCTGAACATGGAGAACGATTCCTCATCCGTTTCGATGCGGCCGTTTCTGACGGATTTATTTACTGGTTGCTATCTTTGGGTTCACAAGTAGAAGTGGTTGAACCACTCACGCTTCGTGATCATATGAAAGCAACGATTGAGAAGATGGCAATTACTTATGAACATACAAGCATTCATTCCGCCATCGAGTAAGCAGATGTGCTATACTGCTTGCGACACTAGATGAAGGGGGACAGGCGGATGTTGAATTGGATGCCATTGATCATTCCGATTGTCGCTGTCATTTTCATAACGATCGTCGCAAGACGCGCCATGAAAATGGATAAAGAGAACTAATAGGAAGAGACATCGTCCAGGATTGGGAGATGTCTCTTTCGCTATGGAGGTAGAACGTGGATACGATTACACATACGTTATTCGGTTTGACGTTATATGGTGCAGCCGATAAACGTGATTTACAACAACATGAAAAACGAGCCTTATTCGTCACGACACTCGTCGGGAGCCAAATCCCTGACAGTGATGTAATTTCACGGCTATGGGACACGGAAGGCATGTATCAGATGTGGCATCGCGGCATCACTCACTCGATCTTCCTCGTTCCGCTCTTTGCACTGCTCATCTACATACTGGTTCGCCTTCTCTTTCGAGTGACGGACATCCGCTATTTTTGGTGGGCATTATTGTCTGTCTTCGTACACAATACATCCGATTTGTTCAATGCATGGGGGACAGGGTATTTCGAACCGATCTCGGACGTGAGGATCACATTCGGTGTGATCCCGATTGTCGATTTTGTCTATTGGGGAATCTTCTTGGTCGCCTGGCTCGTCGCACGTAAACAAGAAGTCCGTTATAAGACGTATCGGTATGCGTGGGCTGCCCTCGTTCTTTATGTCGCGCTTCAAAGTGCGCAGGGCGCCTATTTATATCAGTCTTATTCAAAGGAATATGACGAAGTGGCGCTCTCGGCTTCATTTATCCCGACTCAGTTCACGGTCATTACGAAGACTGACGAGGACGTATCGCTCTTTCAAGATTCGATATATCAAGAAGCGACCTTGCAATACGAATTGACGAGTGCCGAAAAGGCGAGTCTTGAACCATTGTTTGAAGCGAATCATGAGGCGCGCACATTGACCAAATGGTCGCCGTTCGTCGTCATCGTAGCAAACGAAGAACGGCTCGGCGTCTTTGACCCGCGGTTTTATGATGGCGAATCCTCATTTTTATATGAATACATCGAAAGGTAGGACAACGGATGGGACGTATACGTTATCTCTTTATCTTCGCTTACGAACAGGCACTTAGTTGTATCTTTCCGGTCGCCATCTTCGGAGCGCTTGCCGTCACAAAGTTTGTAGAGTTACCACTCCCACGATATGACGTTTTACTCATCTGGTGTTTGTTCGTTCAAGTCGTCCTTGTGAAGACGGGGCTCGAGACGATGGAAGAAGTGAAGGTCATCAGCTGGTTCCATGTCATCGGTCTTGGACTTGAATTATTCAAGGTGCAGATGGGGTCATGGAGTTATCCGGATGAGGCGTTCACAAAAGTGTGGGGCGTCCCGCTCTATGCCGGATTTATGTATGCGAGCGTTGGTAGTTACGTCGTCCAGGCATGGCGTCGTCTCGATTTACGATTTACGAAGATGCCGCACCCAATCATCGCCTTCGGACTTGGCATCGCCATTTACTTCAACTTTTTTTGGCACCATGTTTGGTTAGACCTACGGTGGCTGTTGATCGCATTCATCTTTTTGGCGTTCGGTCGCTCGGTTGTCTCGTATAAACTCGACGATCGACGATTTGAGATGCCGGTCGTCCTGTCATTCTTCTTGATTGCCTGCTTTATCTGGCTTGCTGAAAATATTGTCACGTTCTACAACGGCTGGGCGTATCCGGACCAATTGAACGGTTGGGCCATCGTTGATTTAGGAAAACTGTCGTCCTGGTTCCTACTCGTCATCATCAGTATCCTCCTTGTCGCTTGGCAAAAGCGAAAATTGGAGTATGAATTACCTTAAACTCGACATGTGTCGAGTTTTTTAGTGAGGGGACACGAATCCTTTTTTGAAGAAAGTCGTATTGTAAAACGAGGTGATTCGGTTGTTGGAAATTGTACTTACTTGGTTGATTGGATTATTGTGTCTAGGATCTCTTGTCATCTATTGGAGAGAGTGGCGAAAGACTCGGAATCGAGTCAAACTAGGACAAGCTTGTCTCGCAATGTTTTGTTCGTTTCTTGTACTTGGAATGGCAGGCATGGAAACGTACGACCGCATGACGACGAATCACATCGTCGAGACGGGAGAATGTTATGTCGTCGATGACCGATCATCGAAGGGTTCATCGAACGTGACGCTATGGTTCGGAGAGCGGTCATACGGCTTCAAGGAAATTCCGGACGTTGCATATGGTCCAGGATATGTGTTTACGTGTCGCGCAATAATGACAAAGCAGATGCAATCAGGAATCGATTATGAGTTGCGATCACTTGACGGTGAGCTATTATATTCAACTCGTTCAGATGATTGATTGCGTGAAACTCAAAAACAAAACGTGTTCGAAGCTATAAAATTAGCTTTGAACACGTTTTACTATGATTGACTCCTGTACGTATGCCATAAAAGCAACATCATGACGATAAAACCCAGTCCTCCGACTAAATTGGTTATGAACAAGATGTGCTGAGACGATAAGAGACGGAGTATGGCCTGCCATATCAAAGACAGTGAAATTACGACAAAAATGAAAACACCAAATGGATTAGCGAGAATCGCAATAAGTTTATGATTCATTGTCATTCACTAAATGACCGGAATTTCTTGAACGCCATACCAATCATTTCGATTCCTTCATCTTGTTTCGTTTTCTCTCTAAAAAGATCGGAAGGATATTCAAAAAGATTGCCGCAACCGTCAAGAACCATAGCGCACGCGACATACCGGGTACGACATCTGTTATGGCACCCCAGTCCTTAGCTTCGACCCACATGTTGAGCAAGCTATATTCGGCGCATAACGTGAGAGCAACTAATGATAGGGCAATCGCCATCGGCAGCTTATAGTCCTTCTCCATCATAAATACGGTCAAATTGATGAGCGTCGCCCCGATCGCCGCCAATCCAAAAATAATCCACATCCTTTAACCCCCTAAATATTTCTATCTATACATTGTATCATACAAATTAACCCAGCTAAATTTCAGAAAATTGTTTCTATTTACATAATAATTATGCTAGAATCAGTGGAAAGTGTCTTTGGATATTATTCCCTTTAGAAAATGAACAATCAACCGGACATCCTTTCACACTTTTGATTGAGAGATTTGCATTCAAAAGGAGATCGAACTATGACGTATTTTGCTCGGAAATCAGTTCATCTGATAATCGCATTTTTCATCTTGATTGCGATTAGTGCGCTACCGTCGCTCGTCGTTCAGACGGATTTTAATCTGACGAATTATTGGAACGGCATTCAACAACAGATGGACCAATTACAGAAACTAGAGGACATTACATATTACAACATCACCGCGCAACGTTACTTGCCACTCTTGCCGGCACTTGGACCGCTCGTCAAAGAATCGGTCATCATTTTTACCACGGCACTCGCGGTATCGACCTCGCTAGGATTAATGTATGCGTACCTCTACTATCGGAGCGGGAGACGCGTTCGTACCGTTTTACACCAAACGAGTCAGACGCTCGAGATGGTACCAGATTTGTTCTGGTTAATTTTTTCTCAATTTCTTGCGATTACAATCCATAAGTCGACAGGGTTCGATCGCATTGAAGTTGCCGGAGGATTCGCAGAATATATACGGTTTCTCCCAATCGTCACATTGACGCTGACGACATTATTCTTCTTTATCAAATGGTTGACGATTCATATTCATGAACAAGAAGCCATTCCGTATCTCGAACTCGCGCAAGCGAAAGGGATTCGACCGAGTGGACTGTTTTGGAAACACTTATTACCGAATATCATCTATCGGTTTTACCTCTTTTTCCGTTCGAACATCATTACCATCTTATCGACACTTTTGATTGTCGAATACTTATTTAACGTTCAAGGGTTATTTCGATTCGCCGTCTACAACCCGCAGATGGAGATATTACTGGTTATCTTATTCGTCATCTATATCCCGATTTTTCTGTTGGATTTACTGATTGAATGGATTATTCCGAATGCATGGAAAGGAGGGATTTGATGCGCCGAGTATTAATACGTGACCCGATTTTCATCTTCTGCTTTGTTATCGTAGCGGGGCTATTGTTGATGAGTTTTGGAAATACCGTGTTTCGTGATGGGAATGTTGATCAAACCCTCATGCTCTACTCTGATGAAGGGAGACTCATTGGAATACCACCATTAGAACCGTCAAAATATCAATGGCTCGGAACGGACAATGCTGGATATGATTTATTCCAAATGCTCGTGGAAGGATTTAAGTGGACCGTTGGCATCTGTGCGCTCGTCGCATTCGGACGGATGGTCATCGGTCTATTGATTGGCATCCCTCTTGCTTTCAGGGGAGCTCGCTTAAATCAATTCTTTAAAACGTTATTGGACGGCTTTTTGATTCTGCCGATTTCATTGATCGCATTGATGATGTTAGTAGGAACACTGACCTTTTTTGATTCGACACAAGTGCCTCCATTATTTGATCGAGTAAAGATTGAACTAATCGTCTTAGTCGTTCTCGGATTGCCTGCCGTCACGTTATACCTGATCACGGAGATTCGACAATTGCTTCAACAAGAGTTCATGATCGTGGCTCAGACGCTTGGTGGCAGTGTCTGGCATCGTGTGAGATTGCACCTTTTCCCGCATCTCGTTCCAACCCTCGTTATCGTCTTCATGCAACAGTTTGTTCAGACGCTCATGTTGCTCATTCATCTCTCACTGTTTGGGATTTTCTTCGGAGGAACGGTCATGTTACATGAAGGGATCATACCGACCGTCTATGAATGGTCTTCGATGTTCGGGTATTATTTCAGACAGTTCACTGCGATGACATGGATGACGAATCACCTGTTTCTCGTCCCGGCCATGTCACTTGCTGCGCTCATCTTTATTTTCAACTTGTTGACGAGCCGTCTCGAGCGAGCATTTAAGCTCAGACGTCAAGAACCGGTGGTTACCGAGGCAAGTCTAGCACAATCGGAAGCGGCAGCTGCTTCTCTTTCGAATCCATTCACCCTCGTTGATTCGACTGTGTCATTAAGGAAGGAACCGGATGATATCGTATGATATGATCCGGTTTTTCTATGTCGAATGGACTGAACGGTCTTGTTTGAGGGAACGTGTATAACAGATTGAGGTGACAATTCATGAATGGAGTGAATCGATATGAAAGCTGCGATTTGTACCGCGTATGGGCCACCGGAAGTACTCGTCATTCAAGAAGTGCATCAACCGAAGCCGAAAAGCAATGAGATCCTGATTCAAGTCCATGCATCGGCAGTCCACTCGGGAGACCGACGCCTCCGCGCACTAGACGTTCCAGCATTAGGAAAACTACCGATGCGATTAGTTGTTGGGTTTAAGGCTCCACGTCAACCGATTCTCGGTGTCGTGTTGGCAGGTACCGTCGTAGAAACAGGAAACAGTGTGAAAAACTTTCAGGTCGGAGACAACGTCTATGCCCTCACTGGGATGCGTTTTGGTGGTTATGCGGAGTTTGCATGCGTGAACGAATCGAAATGTGTGTTTCAGATGCCGGCCCATGCCAGCTTTATCGAGGCAGCGGCGCTACCATTTGGTGGGACGACTGCATTACATTTTTTACGGAAGGCACGTATCGAGCGAGCGACGAACGTTCTCATTTATGGTGGAGCGGGTGCTGTCGGTTCGACTGCCGTACAGATTGCGAAGCATTACGGCGTACATGTCACAGCAGTTTGCCACGAGCGAAACGTTGAACTTGTGAAGCGACTTGGGGCTGATGTGGTCGTCGATTACACGAAAGAGGGGTACGATCTTGAATTAAGTACGTATGATGTGGTCTTTGATGCCTCAGGGAAAATCGATAAACGATTAGCGAAAGCCCATGTGAGCGATAACGGGGCCTTCAGTTCTGTCGCGGGGCAAGGACCAGCCAGTGAACGTAAAGAGGATTTGATATTTTTGAACGAATTGTTTGAGTCAGGAGCATTGCAACCCGTCATTGATACGGTATATCCACTCGATAAGATTGTCGAAGCGCACCGATATGTGGACCAAGGGAAAAAGGTTGGAAATGTGATGGTGAGCATTAATGCAGAATAAATTAAATGATAGTATAAAGAGAAGTATCAAATTCTTGCTTTATCGTGGGGTTTGGTCGACAACCTCACTTACATATGAATGGATTCACCAACTAGACAAATCATGAGAGCGGGCGAATAGTCATGAATATATTGATTGGGCAACCGAAGATAGAGCGAAATCTCGAGCAACTGAAGGGAGAGATTGAATCAAACCCTACGGTGGACTTGATTCTCTATCCAGAGGGGTATTGTACATATAGAGAATTGGATGAGCTGAGTGATTTAGCGATCCAATTCAACACAACGATTGTTTTAGGGTATCGAGATGACACGAATAAAGATCGGGTCCTCATAATAAACAAGCAAGGTGACACGTTGTTAACGCGACGGAAAACACCAGAGAATGAGCTCTTGTTCATGCCATCAAGTGCCACAGATGGAGCAGAAGAATACGGATATTTACTGTGCAGGGAGATTTTTATGGGGGTTGAAGGATTGAAGGGGCATGAGCATCTGACGATCATATTCAATCCAATCGGGGTCGGGATGTTTAGTGAGGAACAATTCACGGAGTGGACGGAAGAAGCGAGAAAGATTGCGATGGAACGTAAAGCGATGATTATCGGAACGAGTCACGCAGATGGATCGTATCGAAATTGTGGAATCTCGCTTCCGATCGCATACTGCTTTGATGAAAAGGGGGAAGAGGTGTTTCTATCGAAAAATGATACGAGGACGCGAGTGTTAGAGACTGATTCAAGGGTTACAATATTCGTCTAATAAACTGTGACATCCTTAAATAAAAATGAATTATATATAGCGATTTTTTATTTCGCATACTGTATTTTAAACAATAATTTGAAAATATAAGGAGGCTTTTATAAGAATCACAGAAGTTACACTCTACACGAACCGACTTGACGAAATGAAACGTTTCTATACGGAACGAGTTGGATTATCAGTCAGTGAAGAAGGCCTGACCAGTTTTCGAATCAATCTAGGTGAAGATGCGTTGGTATTTCAAGAGGCTAAAACGGAGCAAGAGCGACAATACCATTTCGCGATCAATATTCAGGCTAACCGGTTCAAACAAGCGAAGGAATGGATCATGTCACGTGTCCCGCTTTTGACCGAGGAAGGGGAGGATGAAATCTATTTCGAAGGGATCGATGCATCATCGCTTTATTTTTACGACGCGGACGAGAATGTCATCGAGTTGATTGCTCGACATTCGATTAATCCGGAAAGTAACATCGAATCTTTTTCGTCAAATGAGTTTCTTGGAATCGGCGAGATGAGTTTGACGGTAGAAGACCCGTCTCTCGTCGCACAGGAGCTTGAAACAATTGGAGTAAGACGGAGAGATGGAAACTCAATTGACCCTCGTCATTTGAACTTCATAGGTCCTCCAAATCACAATACTTACATTCTCCTCGTACCTCGAGGGCGTGTATGGCTCTTCTCACCAAAACTGTCGATTCCGAGGCCGATTCAGATGGTACTTGATCAACAATATATCGTCGAAATGGATGAGAAACACGAATTTCATATTCACTCCATCAAAAAATGAGTTCACGAATGAACTCATTTTTTAGTCTTTAGATTCTATATACCGATGAATTTCCTCTAATCGTATGACTGCGTTCTCTAAGTTCACTTCAAACGATTTGTCTGAGCATTCAACTGTGAGCGAATCTCCGCTCTGACGTGAATACTCTAGGAGTAGTGGTCTGATTCGTTCATGTACAATTTGTGCATTTTCGATTGACGTTTGAGGGAAAATCATAGCGAATGTGTCTTGCGCAACTCGATATTTCTTGTCTGTTCGTCGAGTCGCTTCGTGAAGTTCATCACTAAAGTAGTTCAAGAACCATTCATACTCGGATGAACCATACCGTTTTTCAAAATCATCAAGAATCGGTAATGTGATGAATGACACCACGAACGTTTCCCCGTGGCGAATCAACCGATTCCGTTCAGCCTCTATATCCATCAAAAACCGATCTCGGTTATCAAAACCAGTCTCTGGGTCGACCGCAATCAACTGACTGACTCTCGCTTCCGCAACCTTTAGTGCAAACTGGGCATGAAACAGCTTGACTTGGAGCCAGTAAGACAACCCCGTCAAAATCGCTAATAGTAATAAAATGTATAGTTGCGCAGTAGCGGCAGTCTTATACACAGGCATCGTGATTAAAAAGTAAGCAGCGAATCCTAACAGAATGAGTACACCAGACCCGCGATAAATGAGCAACGTTGAAAGATAAAGAATCGGAATACAGATCATCCACCAAACAGGTAGATGATTCATGATCAGCAGAGAGGAAAATAGAATACTACATGCCAACGATACAACGATGAGTGCGATTAGTTGTATGGACATCGTTGTCCAATGTCTCATAGATATCCTCCTCTTAAAAGAAATAAATTGCAATGATAACACTATTATCCATTTTCCGAAATAGTGATTGTTCAAACCGATTTGAACACTTGATTCATTATAAGTGATTCACTCTATTTTAAAAGGCTTATTTTTGAAAAGACGTGAATGTTTGCGAACACTTCTTTAGAAAAAGAAGTACGAATGATTGGTATATAATGGAAAAAGAGGTGGTAGCATGAATCGAAAACATATATTGCTCGTCGGAGGGACGGGGATGTTGGCAGGACTCGCATCTTATTTGGCAATCGAACATAATGTCACGGTCATTGGGCGAAATAAAGAAAAAATGGCGAGCGTCGTACAAAGAAATCCTGAAACGTGTCATCCGCTGATTGTTGATTATTGCGATGAGGAACTACTTTCAAACGCACTACAGCGAGCAGTGCAAAAAAACGGTCCATTTGATCGAGTCATCGCGTGGGTGCACCGAGGCTCAGGGAAAGCGATGCAACTCATTTTGAATCATTCGGAAACTGCAGAGGTGATACATATTTTAGGTAGCCGGGCGAATCCGGAATATGAGAAGAGGTGTCTATGTTTCAATGAACAACAAACGTATCGACAAGTCCAATTAGGTGAAATGCATGAGTTGGCATCTGTCCGTTGGTTGACACACGACGAGATTGTGAAAGGTGTTCACGATGCCATTCAGAATCAAGACGACTATCGATTGATTGGGACACGAAAGGATGACGTAGATGTTCACTCGAGAAATGATTAGTGAATGGATGGGGATGTACCACGAATTTCATTTTCAGATTAGGATGAAGGGATTCATCAGTTCAAAAGATATTCATACATACACGTCATATGTAGTTAGGAGGGTCAAAAATTGACCAGACACTATTCAACGGGAGAGGTCGCGAGAAAACTGAACGTGTCTGTGCGTACGCTTCGATACTATGACCAAATCAATTTGGTCACCCCCTCGTATACGAACGATGTACAGAAACGATTTTATAGTGACGACGAAATGTTTCGCCTTCAAAAAATCATGCTTTTAAAATCGATGGCCGTGCCGCTTGATGAGATTCGGAGAATCTTAGATGAGCAATCACTTACAAGCATCTTGTCCGCACATCTGTCCTCGTTAGAAGGAAAGATAGAGGAATTGAAGCAGGCGCAGAACCATACGGTCACACTCCTTCAATCCATGAAGCTTGAAAATGAAAAAATCGATTGGACGAAACTACAAACTATTCAAGCTAAATCAAATGACCGGGGACAATGGACGGACTATTTTACGGAAGAAGAGTCTGATTCATTGAAAGCAAGTTTACCTAAATTAGAAGACGGTGAGCATGATACGAAAAAGTGGATCAACTTGATTCGGAGAATTGAAATTTTATTGGAACGTGGGGTCGCCCCTTCCTCAAAAGAAGCTCAAATTCTTAAAGAAGATTTGACATGGTTAACAGACGAGACATTTGGACAAGATCAACAATTGATTGAATCATTTTGGATGATTCGAAAATCAACTGATGCATCGAATGAATTAGGACTGTATCCAATCGATGCATCGATTCTTGCCTATATTGATTCACTATATCAAGACTGATTCCCTCACGCCAATGCAGTCAATAGAACGGCTAGCCCATTAAAGGTTCCATGGATGCGCATGCTGGAATATATAGAGTTGGTCCGTTCATATACCCAAGCGAATACTAGTCCCGATACAAAATTGACGAGTAACGTGTTTGTCGTTGGTAAATGAGCGAGAGTGAATATTCCAGCACTTATTATCATCCCGATCCAAACCCCAAATCGTTCTTGAAAGAAGCGGTATAAGAACCCACGATAAAAGATTTCTTCATAGATTGGTGATATGATGGCCGCCGATCCAAACGCAATTAGAATGGAGATAATCGACAAGTCACTTTGCAAACTCTCTGTTTTTGTATTCGACGTACCGATGCCGAAATATGATTGGACTACGACGATGATGATACTGAGTACAATTAACACAATTGTCCATAGAAAAATCATCCCCGACTCTTTCCATGAGATTCGGCGAAGTCCTAACGTTTCCAGCGATAGGGTTTGAGGACGTATTGCGACGATATAGAGGACGGTCATAAATATTATGGCTAATAACAGGCCGATACTTGTTCCTGAATAAAGGGTGTTCCCCCATGCCCGCTCTAAAAAGTTGTGTAAGTGTCGCTCGATGAGTAGAGGCGTCACTCCGAATAGAAGAACCATCGTAATTGCAAACTGATTCCATGTCCAAATGGGAGTTGTTTTCTTTTGCATTTGATTCAACATCGTATTTCCTCCTTATGTGGTTGTAGCCCCATCATATCGGGTGACGTAACGTCACCTGCAAGCAGAAAAATGAAAAGGGGGAAATAAGACTATGAAACAGTGGATTGGATCAGCTGCTTTATGCATCAACGAAGAAAAAAAGTCTTGTTCGTAAAGAATCGTGACGTACAACAATGGAGTTTACCATCAGGCGGTCTAGAAGAAGGAGAAACGCCGGAACAATGTTGCCAGCGTGAAGTGTTCGAAGAAACGGGCTATCGCATTTCGATTAATCAAAGATTACATATCAAACGAGCCATCATCTCAAGTTATCAAGTCGAAACGCACTATTTTTTGGCAACGTGTAAGGAGCGGTTGGCGACCGCAACTATCGACTCGGACATCGATAAAGTCGATTGGTGGTCGAACCATGAAATAGAGCGATTGGAACTTGCATTTCCAGAGGATTTTGAGCTGATTAAACAGTGGAGTGTAAGATGAAAAATCATCGAAGCGATTCATCGAATCGAACAAGCCGGTCGCATAAAAACGACCGGCTCATGACTTAAGACACTTCTTCGATTTGATTGTGATTGAAATACTCCCGTTTCGAACGGTCGCGCATGACATGTATGGTGTAACAACCAACAAGAAAGAAGATAATCGAGAATGCGAGATAGACCGGGCGAATCCCAATCATTTCGGCAAGGAGTCCAATCCCAAATGTGAGTAGGATGACGAGTAGCGACTCTGCCACATTGATAGCGCCAGAGAACCTACCCATGATTTCGACCGGGACATGGTGTTGATAGAATGATAAGAATCCTGTATTTGCAAAGGCAAGCGCGAATGTCAGGACAAAAAATCCGATGGAAGCCATTGTGAACGAGGATGAACTTGCGAATAGGAGATAGCCGACTGGTGTCATGATCGCCCCGAATCCGATACAAAACGATAAGGACAAGCGGTGACTCCATCTTGAATTGATGAGTGATCCAAAGATGATCCCAATCCCAGCGATACTGACGAGAAACCCATATCGGCTCTCAGACAAGTGAAGAACTTGGGTCGCGAATGACGCCTCCAAGGAATCGAGCCCAGACATGAAGATGGTCATGACACAGAACAATCCATAGATGAGCGTCACGTATTTGGCATTTGATGCAAATCGTACGACCATTTTCCAATCCTCGATAATGAAACTTACAGAGAATGGTTCAATCGACGCTTCTGTTCGATGATGAGACGGAAGGCGCGACAACATACTGACCGAGACGATGAGTGCGAACGCATTCACGAAAATCGCAAATGTTGGGCTCCCGACTAGAAAGAGCAGTCCTGCAATCGTCGGACCTAGAATAAACCCGGATGACTGTACAAAGTTCTTCATCGCATTGAACTTTTGTCGGTTCGAGGCAGGTACGAGTTGCGTCATGTAGACCAGACTCGATGATTCGAATAACGAGCTCATCACATTGAGAAGAAAGACGATCCCGTAGATGAGCCACAGTGAATCAATCCAGCCTAAGCTGAATACGAGGAACGCACGCAGACCATCCAGTAACATCATCAGTCGTCTCGTATCGACCCGGTCAATCAGGCTACCTGACCAAAGATTCGAGACGAGCGAGGCGAGCGGGACTAATACATAGAGAATCGAGACGGCGAAAGGGGATTTAGTCATCTCTAAGATAATCAAGTTGAGCGCAATGAAGTATATCCAGGCACCAAGGTTTGAGATTCCGACACTAACGAGCAGTAGCGCAGAGGTTTTTCGAAACGAATTCAAGTCAATCACTCCTTCTATTTTTGATCACTTTCGGAACGCAAAAAAATCCCACCCCCAAGAACGAATTCTTGGGGACGAGATTCTCATCGTGGTGCCACCCCTGTTCGTCCGCACGTCACCGCACGAACCTTATTCGGTACTGCCGAATGAATCGGACTATACCTCAACTCTATAACGGGAGTTCCCGTCGCCACATCCCTCGGGGTGAGTTCCATAGCGCTGCTCAGAGGCTTGTTTCGATCAACGTTCTTTACTCCTTTTCACCAAACGGAGCTCTCTACGAAAGATTCATTGATGTACTGTTCTCTTCATCGCGTTTGTAAGATCATTTTTAAAAGGATAGCACATTATGAAAAAATTGGAAACAACAATTCATCGTATAAAAACAAAAGTTTTCCTGCATGAATGAAAAATCAAAGAGATTTAGGATAATGAAAATTTAAAGGAAGATATTAAGCTTCGTGATATTGCCAATGAAGAATTTGAACAAGAATTAGAAGAACAGGAAGCGCTAAAAATTCCTCAGTTCTTCATCATGGCTACATACAACAGAACTAAAGTGGCTGATTATGCAAGGCAATATGTAACCAAAACCAATCCCAACTATAAACGTTATAATTTAAACTGTACTAATTTTGTTTCACATGCGATTCACGCTGGTGGAAAAGCGGAAGTAAAACCATCGCCTGTAAAAAATGGTATGCTTGAAACGACCACGTATTGGTTTAATGACAACTACATGGATTGCACAGGGTCTAATAGTTGCTATATGCGAGATAAGACATCTACCTCATGGGTAAGAGTGACGGATTTCTACTCGTATTGGACAAAGAAAGGCATGAGCGCCACAACTAGTACTAACAAAACACCATCATTAGTAATGCAAACGTTGGAGATGTCATTCAATTTAAAAGTAAAAATGGATGGTTTCACTCGGTTGTCGTAAATAGAAAAGCTAATGGAACTGTATATATTTCTTCTAATACAGCCAATTATTATAACCAAGACTTCAAAAACCGAGGCAATGATTCCCTTAGTTTTAGAGTAATTAAAATTAAATAAAGTCTTATAAGGACTTTGATAATTTGAGGAGATTATATGAACTATAAAAAGATCACCTACACTATTTTATCTATTGTTTCGATCTTAGCAATCTGGATCATTTTTTCTATAAATCAACCTCCTAAATGGATCGGGAATTCTAAACAATGGGAAGCAGAATATAATAGAGAGTCGAATGCTCCAAAAGGTGACTGGACAGGTTACGTGTACTGGCTTGGTGAAAACGATGCTACATTAGTTGGGGTTGAACTCACTAAAGACGGTGAGCTGATCCATGAGCTTGAGAATACCAGCGAACACCTGACGGGGGAAAAGAATTCCACCATCTTCATTCACACTTGGGAACCAATGTTTAAAAGTGAAGATGAAAAAGTGGAATTGACTATTCAGTGGGAAGATAAAGAAGGGAACCATGAAGATACGATTGTTCTGAACCCTAAAAATCGGTATTTTGTCTTCCCTAGTTTTATTTAATAGACGGTTTGTCAAATTAAGCGCAACACTTCCACGGTGAAGGCCTCGTGTGCGGTCAGGTATTTTCTCGGCCGCCCGTTGGCGTTCTCGTTGCTCCCCCGTTGCCACGATGCGTACGGGTCGGCGAAATACATCGGCACGCTGAGCGACGCCTGGATGCGCTCGTGACCGCTGAACTCTTTGCCACGGTCCGTCGTCGCCGTCTCGAACGTGCCGTCCGGGAGGGCGCCGTGCACCGCATGGATCGCCCCCTCCATCGAGGCCGCGGTGCGGTCCGCGATCGGCAGGGAGAGATAGAACCGGCTCTTCCGCTCGATGAACGTCGCGACGCACGCCTTCGATTTCCCTCGTCCGGAGACGACGGTGTCGAGCTCCCAGTGCCCGAACGTCCGGCGCCCCCTGACCTCTGGCGGCCGTTTCGAGATGGGGAGTCCGATGTTGATGCGCCCGCGCGTCTCGGTCGGCTTTTGACGTTTCCCCTTCTGGCGGAGCACGGTCAGGGGCACGTCGATCCGTCCCGCGTAGATCCATCGGTAGATGGTGGAGAAGGCAATTTTCTCTGTGTAGAGACGGCCGACGATCTGTTCCGGGGACCAGGTCGCACGCAGCTTCTCGACGATCGTCCGGCGCATCGTGTCATCGAGTTTCGTTTTGGCGCCGCAGTTGGTCTTCGTCTTCTCGTAGCGTTTCTGGGCACGTTCAGCCACGTAGTCGGGGTTCCGTCTGATCTCCCGCGAGACGGTCGAGGGCTGTCGCCCGAGCCGTCTCGCGATGGACCGGATGGACATCCCGAGCTCCAGATAGGTCTCTATTTTCACGCGTTCCGTTGTGGTAAGGTGGGTGTAGCTCATGCGATTTCCTCCGTTTGAATGTGTGTTGTGGTGACTTCATTCTACACGAGGAGAGCGTCATGGGCTTTTTTGTGTTCACGTTTGGGTGTCGCACTTAATTTTATAATTCATCTATAATATAGAAAGCTAACGAAGAATCGAGGTGCAGTGTTGATCGACTATAAAGAGATAAAAGAGACGAACCAAGTACTTGCGACTTTTCATAAAATTGATTCCAATCAGTTAGATGGCTTCATATCGAAACATTCGATATTGATCGGGAGATATGATGAATACGTCACAAAGAGTTACATTGACGTACAGCGACACAGCGATTGTGAAGAAGCAAATCAAAGACAACATCATGTTCAAACCGTGATAAAACCTGCACTCAATGAGCTGAAAAGACATGTTTCACGAATTATATTACAGTCTATTAAGGATGAGGATCACGTGACGCGCCTAATGCGAAATCGGATGAATCTTTATCATGAAGAGAATGTTGATTTATTGATCGAAGAGGATCAACTTATACAGAAGTATTTGCAAATAATCGGTCAATTGACTGACCCGACAGATCATTCTAAGTCGATTGCGGAACTTCATGGAGACCTATACGATGCTGACGAATCCATCCGAAAACAGGCTTTTACGCTCATTTATAAAGCGTATGTCTCAACAGAAGCTGACATCACTGAATGCTTGAGAAGTCTTATTCAAAATCGGGAACATCAGTCACAACGATTAAACGCTAAGAGTTATCGTGAACTAGCCTTTATGAAGCTAGGTCGTCTAGATTATGATGCCGAGGATTGTATACGATTTGCGAATCAAGTGAGTAAACATTTTGAGCAACTTCGCCGCTCGTTTCAGCAACTACAGACAAAGGAATTGAAGAAATCGAAACTTTCGCCATGGGATTCATTCATTTCTCCCTTTTCGAATCATCACGATTTATCCGTTTCGTTCCATGACTTAATCAGTGGAACGGAACGAATCTTGAATGAAATCGATCCCTACTTTGAAAAGCTTTTTAGGGACATCTGTGCGAAGGGTCATCTCGATTTAACGCCTCGACCGAATAAAGCGGAAGGTGGATTTTGTGAATCTTTACCCGACACAAGGTCATCTTTCATTTTTATGAACCGATTCGGTGGATTTGACGACTACATTGTGTTAATACATGAAATGGGTCACGCCATCCACCATGATCTCTCACAGCAACACCTATTTTTCGAAGCGCAGACCATTTCGTTTGAAGTCGGTGAATTCGCAGCCATGTCACTAGAGCTATTTTCGATGGACCAATGGACAAAAATCTTTTCAGATGAACGAGCTTTCATTCAAGCTAAACTAGAACAGTTTCGATTAATCATCGAATTTTTACCAAGTGTTTTCATCGTGGACCAATTTCAACATAATCTATATGATTCAGAAAAGAACGTGGACACATTTGATGAAATATTTAAACGCTTAGTCGATCAATATGAGACTGATTTGATTGATTGGAGCGATGTGAGTTATTTGAAAGGAAAAGAGTGGCTGCGCGTGATTCATCTTTTTGAAACACCTTTCTATTACATAGAATATGCGCTTGCTCAGATTGCTGCACTTCGCATGTATATGCAGTATAGGCAACATCCAGTGGACACTCTGAACAAATATAAGAATGCATTAGCTTTAGGTGGTACTGCTTCGATTCCTGATACTTATCGAGTAGCAGGCGTATCCTTGTTTCCATCTGAGGAAGAATTAGTCGAGTTGACTGATTTCTTAAATGCTGAAATTCAACATTTGGCGATGCAATTGGGTAGAATTGATTAATCTAAGTACCTATTAAATATAGATTAACTCAACAAGCATTTCACGGAATGGGTAGGCTACAACCCGGCTCGATTCCGTGAGAACAAAGGGCATCAGCTCAAACGTGATTAGAGAGCTTCAATCGATCTTGAATTTGGTAGGGGAGGGCGTTGAACGGTCCCTCCAAGCGTTGTACCGCATTCACATGATAAAACGTGCTCGTCTCCTCCATATTCATCATCTGATCCCCCAAATCGTATAGGAAAACGTGTTTATTCGTCCCGATAGCAATCCCGAGTTCAACATGTGCGCCTTTACCTCCAGGCAATAGGATGACGACAAAGTCCGCTGATTGAATTCCAGAAACCTCTTCTTCGCCAATCGAGCGTAATGCATCAATCGATGTGGCGCGTTCGTTTTGAGTCCAATCATATGTATGGGTGTGACCGAGCGCAATCAGCTCATTACGCATGAACCGTACTTCTTCGATATTTGAAAAGCTTGAACCGACATAAAATCGCATGTGAAAACCTCCAATTCGTTATAGATGATTCATCTGGTAAAGAGCCACAACATAAAATAAAATGATCAACAAGCAGCAAAGTACAAAGAAAGAAATCACGCTAATTAGGACGAATTTCATCAAAGAAAGTGAAACGTATGATTGAATCAAGCGTGTGGTAAAAATCGACGAGAGGACGAGTAAAATGATTGTGCCGATGAATCCAATCGTGCCACTTGTCACGCTTGGAACGTACCGAAAATAAGTGATTGTGAAGATGATGAGGATTAAAGCTATCATTAAATCTTTACGTTTTTTAGTCATTTAATCCCTCTCGTTGATGTTCCAACTTCGACCTTACCTGTTCGGCATCCTCTGCATCAAACGTGCTGTACCACCTCACATGGTTGAGATCGATGATCCGATAATGTCCGCTGATGATATTTTGTTGAAGGGTGTAATGTGGACCTGACTCGATTGCATGCCAAAAGACGCGTCCGCCGAGTGTTTTTTCTTTCGGCTCACAAGTGTTCTCGGTCGCAATCAGTTTGACGAATTCGACGGGGTCGTCACCAATCAAGTGTATGAGAATCTCACTTTCGTTAAACAAGGCGCATAGCGTCACAATCGTCGACCAACTCGCTTCATTCCGCTCCTTCTCGATTTGGATAAGCGTTTTTTTTGAAATACCGAGTAAGTTCGCCATCTCTTCCTGTGAATACTGAGATTCGATACGAATCAATTTCATTTTTCGAGAGACTTGTTCAATAAATTCGGATTTTTGCATAAGTGCTCCTTCTTGTTTGTCTGATTTACAGCGTCGCTGAGCTTATGAAAATCAAAATCCACGAGATTCCGAGAAACACGATAAATAAGAGCAGGCAGACGATGATATAACAGCAAATGTATTGCCAGTAGGTCAATTGTTTTGATTGATAATAATGGTATGTAAAACTGAATGTCGAAATCCCGATGACTAAGAACGCAACAATATCCCAGATGATGCCAACCTTCAAGAACGATGGAGTCAGAAACGAAGCGATGAGTGCAAGCGCGACGGTCACAATCCCCGTAGAGATGGCAGCGGATGGTGTTGAAGTGTTTTCCAACGAATCACCTCCTAGTATATTACAAGTGTAATTTTACACTAAAAGTGGGCGATGTCAATTTCATAATGTAAAAAAACCCTTCTCTAAGGAAGGGTCTCGTCACTCGTCATGTTTATTCGTTAAATAGGTCGTTAATGGGTAGACACCGATGCTTTGTAAGATCAGAGAGAGTAAAATGACGGCAAACGCGAGAGATATCATTTCGCTCGAGCCGTTAATGTTCTCTGCCTCTAGCCAGAGGACGAGGGCAATCGACATCGTTCCTTTAATTCCTGACCACGTGAGTAATGAAGTCGCCGTTAAATCGTCTTTAAATTCTCTACGCCATACAGGAACGGTATAAACGAGACCGCCGACGACGATGAAACGGGTCAGGATGGAAAGGAGGAATAAAAGAACAGCGAACGTCCAGAGCGATACAGACAAATAGCTGGTCGCCTCGATTCCAATCAATAAGAACAGGAGAGCGAGCAATATCGGAATGACGATGTCCCAAAATCCATTCAAGTGACGCTGGACCGATTCGTAGTCCTCTTTCATGCCGAGCTCATGAGAAAGCATCATTCCGGCTGTGACGGTCGCAAGGACCCCCGATACTTCTAGCGCGTCGGCGAGATAAAATGCCCCGTATGCGATGACGATCGTCAACATGACGAGCTCATGCTTTTTAAAGCTGACAATCATCAATTTTTTAAGTAATAATCCAAAAATGAAGCCGATGCCGATTCCTCCGGCTGACACAATTAAAAATTCAGTTAATAAGTTGAGCGTGGAGAACTGTTCTCCTGTCGCGAACATACTGAGGAAAATCGTGAAGATGACGACACTCGTCCCATCGTTCACCATCGATTCACCTTCGACAACATCCGCAATCCGTTTTTCCCCTTTACTCCGCTTTAAAATGGCTGTCACGGAAACGGGATCGGTCGGAATCAATATGGACGCCAATAAGAAAGAGGCGGTCAGGCTGAGCGGGGTGAAGAGCTCGCTGATCCAAAACGTGCCATACCCCATCAGGATGGCGGTCAAGACAAGACCAACCGTACTCAATATCGTGATGATCCCGATATTGTCTTTCAAATCTTTGTATTTGAACTGATAAGCCGATGTAAACAGAAGTGCTGGTAGGAACACCTCGAAGATCATATCTTTTGAAATGAATACCGAATCAAAAAAGGCGATGTATGAGAGACCAATCCCAATCAAGACCAAGATGACCGGGACAGGGAAGTAATTTCGTTTGGAATCAATCAAATAAATGAGATAGCCAATCAGTAGCAATGTGATGATTTGTTGCGCGATCATGACGACGTCCTCCTCTACAATCAAGTTGCTATACACTATCTTCCCATTCAAGGTCTAATCAAACGAGAATTGTGGAATATAGGGATAGTACATTCATTTCATAGAGGGAGGAATCGATATGGGAAGCCCGATTGGTGATTTGTCGTGGACGTTTTATTCAGAGTGTGAGGTGCCGAATGATATCACGGAGTCATTCATCGATGGGGAGCGGGCGGCCGCTGCCTATAATACTGTCCGTGACGTCGCCGTCTTCACGAACAAACGTCTCATTGTCCGCGATGCGCAAGGGCTGACGGGTAAAAAAATTGAGGTCTACTCGCTTCCGTACGACTCAATCAATATGTACTCGACGGAGAATGCGGGAAGAATGTTCGACTTGAACTCAGAAGTTCAACTGTTCACTCGAGCCGGAACGATCAAAATCAATCTAAATAAAAAAGTGGATGTGCGTAAGTTCGACAGATTACTCGCAGAAGCAATTTTGTAAAGCAGTGGACCGAGAGTTCTCGGTCTTTTCGTTTGGATTTTTCTGACAATCTCTTATCATACATGATACGATCATACATAATGTGTGACGGAGGTTACGATGCGATTTTCAATCCGACTATTGATGGTCATGTTAAGTAGTTTGATGTTGGTGAATGGATTCATCTATTTGGCTCGTCTGTTTTGGGAATGGTTTCACGACCCGACAAAAGGTGGAATCGTGCTTCTCTTGTCTGGAGAGGACGGAACCAGCAGTGATGAATATGGAGGGAAGTTTCGTCTGAAAGATGATGAAGATTTTCAATTCTTGAAGAATGACTTTTTAGACTATACGTTCGAAACAGGAGGGACAGTAACCGAGTCGGGAAATTCATACTGGTTATGGTTCCTTATTGGGGGTTTGATTGTTCTCCTGATTTTGACGCTCAGCATGCTACGGAAAAGAAAGCGTGTCGTCTCGACCATTGATTTCTCGAGTGGCACCGTAAAACGAAAAGGGCGTAAGGCTAAAGCAAATGGATTTGTGGAATCCAAAGAGGTTCAATGGACCGATAATGCGGTTCGGAATGCGCTCATCCAGTTCAATCTGGACTTGCCGATTGCCTCAAGACATCAATCGAATGAGACAGTGTTGGATTGGTTCAAGCGAATCGGTGTGGAAGAGGTAGACCTTTCGCCTTATTGGAAATCGAGATATATAGACGAAGTGGTGAGTGATGAAGAATCTAGACAGTTTCGAGAGGCATTACATTCCAAGCGATCGAAAGACGGTAAGGGGTGATGGTGTATGAACGATGAAATCGAGATGATTGATTCCGATACGCGGAAGTCAATGGGTTCCGCTCGTTTGGTCAAGTCCAATTATCAATTCTACATCCATTGGAATGGGTTGAACATAGACTTCAAACGGCATGAATATGTGGCAGGTATTCGAATCATTGACGAGAATCACTTGTTCATCTGGGCGTTTACGTTAGAAGGAGAACCGATCAATGCGTGGGCGTTAGATGCAGACGGAGACATCAAACATTCATTTCACGCAGGTAACGCGATTGCAGTAGTCGTTATAAATGAAACGGGAATCTGGATCGGGTATGGGGACGAGGGTGTCTTTGGAGAAGGAATCTCGACCGAGGCACTCGTCTGCTTCTCAACAGAGGGAACCGTACGTTTTCGCTATAATCAAGAAGTCAGAAAGGCCCCGGTCCTTCATGATTGTGACGTGATGTGTGCGTCAACGAATGGGGTTTGGGTCATTTCTTCAATCGATGCTCGTCTTGTCCATGTCCATATGAACGGACGGATTGACTCTTATCCGATGCCACGTCATCTCCTTGACTGTTCCTCGTTGACTATTGAAAACGGTGTAGCCTATGTCGGAAATGAGGAAAAGACTTATCGTTGGCCGTTTAAGGAGAGGAGACGTGCCGAAGTCTTTCAGAATGAAACCAAATAATAAGAAAGTATATTAGCTTGCAATATATTTCAAATACCTTATTTTTTAATCATTTATAGACCAGGATGAACTAAATGATTGTACCAATCAATACTAGTATGCAAGAAGATATTTGCAATTTTTTTGTTAAACATTGGGGTTCAACTCAAATGGTCGTTTCTTCGGGAACATACGATTGTGCAGAGCTCGAAGGATTTGTCTACATGAAAACAAATCAAATTCACGGTCTTGTTACGTATGTTATTCGGGATGAAGAAGTAGAAATCATATCTGTTGATAGTCTGATAGAGAATAGTGGGATCGGCTCTCACTTACTCCATGCTGTTGAAAAAATTGGTATGCAGCACGGAGTTAAGCAATTAATCGTCATCACAACCAATGATAATTTGAGAGCGCTTGGCTTTTATCAACGTCGTGGCTATCGTCTAGAACGAATCATTCATGATGCGGTGACGCGGGCAAGAAAACTGAAAGCGACAATCCCACATGTCGGATATGATAAGATTCCTTTATTGGATGAAATTTTACTCATCAAAAAACTGAAAGAACAGAAATGAGGAATTCACATGATCCGTTTTGGCATCATTGGTACAAATTTCATCACAGACTGGTTTATTGACACAATCAATCAGTTGGATGACGTAGAAGTGACAGCACTCTACTCGCGCACGGAATCACGTGTTAAAGAATACGCAGAAAATCACTCCATCTTACATACGTTCACGTCACTTGAAGAAATGGCTCAGAGTGATGTCATCGATGCCATCTATATTGCGAGCCCGAACTCACTTCACGCCGAACAGAGCATCTTATTCATGCAGCATGGCAAACACGTCCTCTGTGAAAAACCGCTCGCCTCGAACGTCCAGGAAGTCACTCGTATGATTGAAGTCGCGAAGGAGAACGAGGTCGTCTTACTTGAAGCACTACGAAATCTGTTCATGCCGAACCTTGAACGGGTTCAACAGGCGATGGAGCGAATTGCTCCGGTGCGTCGGGCCGTTTTCAATAAATCACAGTATTCTTCACGATACGACCTGTACAAGAACGGGGAAAATCCAAACACGTTCAATCCTGAGTTTTCGAACGGCTCGTTGATGGACCTCGGTGTCTATCTCCTCGGACCTGCCTTAAAACTGTTCGGTCAGCCGAATGAAGTCCAGGCGAGCGGGGTTACGTTAGAATCGGGAGTGGACGGGAGCGGAACGGTCATTCTCTCCTATGATGACCTTGATGTGATTGTCATGCACTCAAAGATCCATGCGACATCGACGCCTTCTGAGATCATCGGAGAAAAAGGGCGTATCGTCATCAATGATATCGCGACGTGCGATGAAGTCCGTCTAGAGTTACGGGAGGGCACGTCAGAAATCATATCAGACGTGCAGAATGCTCCGATGTCCTATGAAATCGAAACGTTTGTGCGAGCAATCGAAGCTAGGAATTTAGAGACAGTTGCGCATTCAGCAACAGACATGGTTCGTCTTGCTGATGTGATGACAAACGTTCGAACACAGCTTGGCGTGGTCTATCCGGCGGACAAATAAGTACAAAACGGTCCTTGATGTCATGTGAACATCAAGGACCGTTCCCGTTATTCTTTGTTCAAATAGAGATATCTCAGAAACAGCCCCAGAACAATCGTCATAACGACAGCGGGAATGAGTCCGATTAGTAGTAACGTACTCATACGGTTTCCTTTCTGAGCGACTCGAGACGTTCATGCATCTCATCAAAGGAATGGTTGTCCGTCAACATGCTGAGCTCTGCATCGGCGATTTCCGTCACTTGAGTCGACCATTCTCGTTCAATCTCGATTTCGGATTTCTTGATTTCTTCGTTGGCCCGCTCGACTTGTTTCGAGTGAATCGTTTCAAGACGCGACCGAATCATATCGCGAAGCAGTGAGGTCAACTCATCTTTCAGTTGTGTCCGTCCGTCTCCCTCGAAAAATTGACTCGCATTCTTATAGCGCTTCAACACCGACTGATAGGGTGATGTCTCGAGATGAATCGGTTCGATAGCCTCTCGTAGCCATGCCACGTCGAGATCTCGGTCGAATTCAAGCGTCGGAAGGAGAGACGCTTGACGTTCTGTCAATCGTTCGACCAAGGCGACGAACTCGCGTTTAACGTATCGCTCCAACCGATATTGGAACACTTGGAGCTCTTGTTGGATGTCATAGGCATACTTATCGAGTGTCCGTCCGAGGGCACGCTCCAAGCTCTTCCTTGACCCATCGACCTCGACCGGATGGAACGTTTCCTTGACGAAGTCCGAGAGGCGGAGGAGCGAACGCGTCTCGAGATGGGCGAGGAGTTCTTTCGCTTCCCGGTCAAACAAATCGATGAGTGCTGACACATCGAGTGCCGGTGGGTTCTCGAGTAAAGCGATTAACTGCTGGCGACGATGTTCTTTCGCCGACGCGTCTTCTTTCGCTTCATTCAAAACACGATCAAATGCAGCGAGTAGCGCTGTCGTTTCTTCCTGTATACGCATCGCGTTGGCGAGACGAAGGTCTTTGTCGACATAGCGTTCAAGTGTTGAGACGAATCGATCGAATCCTTCGTCATCCCCCTGCATGGCGTTTCGGCTTGAGATGGGGAGAACGCTTGGTCTCCGAACACCGAGCGCGGTCAACTGTTGTGAGACATAGCTTGTGACCGCATCCCGCTCCTCGTCATCTGTCGCAAGATCAGAGGCGTTCACGAGGAAGAACATCTCGTGATCTCCTGTCCCTTGGACCCGTCCGAGCTGAATGACGAGCTCCCGGTCCGCTTCCGTGAACGCATGATTATAGTACGTGACGAACAAGACGGCGTCCGCGTCACGCATGTAGCCGAACTGTACCTCGCTATGTCGGTTGAACTGTGAATCGGCACCTGGCGTATCGACGAAGACGATACCACGTCGTGCCCAAGGGGAGTCGAGATATAGTTCGATTTCTTTCACGATACAGCTTTTCTCTTCTTGTGCGACGAACGCGCAGAACGTGTCATAGTCGACGATTACCGTTTGTCCGAGATAATCGAGCGGTGCCGCTTTTACCGCATTGACGAACGGGTGGTCGACATCGAGCGAGGTGAGGGAAGTCCCATAACCTTGTAACTCTTCTTCGAGTTCATCGTGTGATTTGAAGGTGATCGATGCCGTTCGATTCGTCCGTCCGTTCGGCGGGACGATCTTTGTGATGGATGCCGTCAACGGGTTAGGGGACGTCGGTAATACCGTCTCACCGAATAGCGCATTGAGAGTCGAGGACTTTCCAGCCGAAAATGCTCCGAAGATGGCGAACGTATATTGCTCATGCTTCGCGCGCTCGATTTTCTTACGTAATGTCGAGACACGGGAGCGGAACAATGGATGATTCTCTAATATTTCACATACCGCATTTTCATAAGAAAAATTAAAATCAAACAAGTCCTGATCATCATCTAAAATCGACGTTGATGCAACCTCTGATTCAACAACATTCGACTGTTTTTCAGGAAGGTACGTCGCGTCGACATAGTTTCGAACGGCCAACTGATCTAACTGATTCGAATCAAGTTGCAACACTTCATATTGACCGATAGCATTCAGACGGTTCGAAAGACGAATCCGTAACGCTTCCGTATCGAGCGCTTCATACAACGCTTCCTCTTCAGTCGTAAATTGTTCCAAGCGCATGTCGACTTCCGCTTTCATGTACGTATCCGTCGAATGGACCCAAGGTTCAGATACTTTCGTCACCCATGACGCAAGGGCCGTCTCGATGTCACGACTGAACTGTAACACCGTGTCACCACTTAGGGATGCGCCGGATTTCACTTGTTCGGTGATGAGTGAGCTCGGTGCAATCGGGAGGACATCGCCTTTCGGTAGCAAGGTCTCTGGAAGTTTCAAATCTCGGATGATGTCTTCCGCGTACTTCACGAGGTGCGGTCGTAAGTTCATATCAATCAGACGGTTGAACTCTTTGGCGGCCACTTCCTCACGACGAGCTCGTTCCTGCTTCGTCTTCTCTTTCGAGAAAAATAGTCCGACCTTGAAAGAAGGAGAACAGCTCTCGAGATAAGAGCGTAATAACTCACGGAACTCATAAGTCATGATCGGTGCACTTTCGACGATTGGTGCCTGATGTTTGAAGAATTCGCGACGGAATGATGTCCACCATGCCCGTTTCTTTTCAAGGCGATGTAGACGTGACTGCATTTCCTTCGGACTCTTTTCATAAGTTGGCAATTGATCCAACGTCGATTGAATCGATGTTTCGTTGCGGCGGACTAGCGTATGAATCAATGCATCCGCATGCTCAACTTGCTGCTGTCTCGAGTCCGTGATGACTTGTCGCACATACGACCGCAAGCGCTCGACTTCGTTATGTGGATGCTTCAAATCACGAAGTGAGATGTAGAACGTGTCATTTGGAACGATGTCATGATGACGGAATGCTTTCGTCAATGACGCCTTGAAGTCCACAAAGGAAAGCTCATCCTCATCATGCTTGTCGATTTGGTTAATGATGATGGAGTAGGGACGTCCTTCCCGGCTAAATTGTTTCATCAGTCCGATGTTTTGTTCCGATTGGACATGGTTGTAGTCCATCATGAAGAACAAATGATCGGCCAAGAAGAGCGAGCGCTCCGTCGCTTGGCGATGTCGTTCATCCGTTGAGTCAATCCCTGGCGTATCCATCAACACGACGTGTTCATCAAATGGGAATCGGTCAATCGTATACTCAACTTCCTTGATTTCCTCGACTTTGCAATAGTCACTGATGTTTGATAGGGAAGAAGGGTCTAATGAAATCCAGTCCGTATCATTGATCGCGACAGCTGCCGCAGATTCTCCACCTCGTAATGTGACGATATTCGCACTCGTCGGAATCGGACTTGTCGGAAGGAATCCGTCCTCTAGCCAGTCGTTGAGCAATGTCGACTTCCCGGCTGAGAAGTGACCACAGACGGCAATCCAGACTTCTTCATTCGTTACTTTTTGTAGGGCTGTCCGAGCGAGTCGTGCAGCGTCCGTCATCTCCTCTTGTTCAAACGTTAAAGCGAGTCGTGCTAATTGTTCTCGTTGTTCGTGCATGTTTCCCATCCCCTAATTATGATTCCGTCGTGATGCCGACACGGTGTCCGACATATGCATCATTCGTTAAACAATCCATTGCTAAATCGGCGACATCGTTCCTCGAGATTGGACCTGATTGTTTCGTGCCTAATACCTTTTTTGAGATGATGATGTCTCCGTCCGATTGCTCATCGATCAGTTGAGTCGGACATATGATTGTGAAGGCTAAACCTGAATCCCGTAATAACTCATAAGCACGGGCATGATCTTTGGCTGCGGTTGTCATCGTACGCTTCGATTCTTTCGTTTCAAAGCGATAGTTGTCGCTATCATGAGCCTGTAAGATGCCGGCGGTCCCGACCGTGATGATGCGTGTTACGTTAAATTGTTTCATCGCTTCGATCACGAGTGGTGTGAATGTAGACAATACGTTCTGTTTGTCCGTCCCTAACGCCGAGATGACGACGTCTGCAGATTGAACCGTTTCTCGTACTGCTGCTTGGTCCGTCGCGTCTCCGATGATTTGGTTGACACCCTCCTTAGAATCCATCGAATGTCTTGTTAAAAGTTTGACGTCATGTCCTTGATTTAATAAACGCTCAAGTATCCGTTCCCCTGTACGGCCACTTCCGCCGAATAAAGCAATTGTTGACAAGTAAACCCCTCCCCATCAAGATGAAAGAAATATCCAACGCCATCATAACACGGAAGCGTTCACAAAACTGCCTGAAATGGTTCATTTCCACTTGAAAAGAATATGGTACGTTTTAGAATTGAAGAAGAAGGCAAAAAATACATATGACAGGTGTAAGAGAGGAAGGCACCACTACATGAAATTTGGGGCTAGAACTATTAAGACCGGACTATCGGTCGCAATCGTCTTGCTGATTGCCGAGGCATTTCAATTCCAACAAATCGTCGTCCCGGCACTGGCCGCATCGCTCGCACTGCTTCCGTCTGTCTATCAGACCGGACTACGATTAATTGAAGAGATGAAAGGGAACCTGATTGGAGCATTACTCTCCGTCTTATTTCTGCTACTCACTCCGAATCCGACACCAATCGCTATCGGATTCGTCATCATCATCGCCATCTCCATTCTTCTCTTTTTAAATTTAGAATCGACGACACGGACCGTCATCTTGACGACGATTCTCATCATGGAAGGGGCGAGCCAGTCGGATATGCCAGTGTGGGTGTTTGCGGGTGAACGTTATCTACTCATTATGATGGGGATTACGGTCGCATTGATTGTGAATGCACTGTTGTTCCCACCTCGCTACGAACGGAAACTCGAAGCCCAAATCACCGACACATTTCAAATGGTTGTTCGGATCGCACGCTTGTTTGCGGAGACGGAAGGCGGCCGCTCCTCATTCGAATCGTTACCAGAGGCGAAAAAGTTGCATAGCGACTCAAAACAAACGTATGCCTATTTTGAAGAAGAAATTAAAGCGAATCGATGGCTTGAGAAGAAGACCCCGATCTTTCGTCGAGCTGTCCTGAAGTCTAAAATGATTGAGACGAACCGTGCCGCGCTCCATGTCATCGAGAAGCTCGATCATGATTTTCATACGATTGAACAACTTCCTCCACAATTGAGCGAAGAGCTGTATCGCCACATTCGTCACTTGTTGCGGCGACATGAGCGTCTGTTTTCAGCCTACGAGCTCGAGAACGAGCACCTCATCGATCGAGAAGAGGATCTCATCCATGAGAACTTTGACTTTGCGAAGTTAATGATTGAGAAGATGAGAGAAGAAGAGGAAGAACTCATTCTCATCGTCGTGCCGCTCGTGGCGACGATGACTGACTGGGTCAAAGCAATGAATGAACTCGAACGCTACCTTGTCACTGAAATGAAGAAACATGGAGACAACCTAAAAGTGGAACCACGTAAGAAATGGTTTTTTGAAGACTGAGAATCGGGCCGATATTCGGCTCGTTTTTTAAGAGAGTTATTTTTCGTATAGAAGAGAGGGCATTGAGGATGAAGAAGTCTTTTCAACACATCACAAAGTATTGGAACATCATCGTTATAGGTGATGAATTTGCTGTAAACTACGGAAAAATTGGGACAATCGGAAAGGTACAAGTAAAATCTTTTGAATCCGATTCGGAATGTATGAAAGAAGCGGAAAAACTCATTCGTCAAAAATTGAGAAAAGGATATGTTGAATCCCCTTTTGATTGGAACAAACATATGTATGTGGATGACCCGGAAGTTGGACCGAGTTTTCTGACCTCTCATCCGAAATATCAGGAATGTTTCAACGATGAATTCTATGTGGATTGTACGGAAGAATATGCTCCGTTCGGGAATGATGCTGGAGCCGATGCATTGGCTATGTACGAAGAAGTGCTCCGAAAGGATAGAGACCTTTGTTATCTTTCATACGCTTACGCCTTAATTGAAAGTTGGATTGATCGAGATGTTTCCGGTCCAGAAGATTGGTCAACGTATGAATATGCCTATACATGTGATCAAGTCATCGTCGCGGGTGCGTTTGCTTCCATAAAAATGACGGGAAAGCTGACGGATGATTTGAAAGTGGCAGGGTTAGCAGCCATCCATCGATTAAAACAAGCTTTCGAAATAGAGGATCAGTCTATATTTGATGAGTTATATGCACGCTTAAGTACATTCCCGACCGAATCCTGAAACTTTTCGAGAAGAAACACGTATACAATAGAGACAGATACATATGAACGATAGGGGGATTCACCATGTCAGAAACAACACCGACACCTGAAGAAGGTGTCACACCACAACGAATCAGCGGAACGCTTCCGATTGAGGCACGGTCGGTCTTTCGGTTATCAAGTGCGATTTTTTATCTCATCGGACTTCTCGTCACAGGAGCTCTCGTGGCGGCCGCTTACTGGTTCGACTGGTCGACTTGGATACAGATTGGTTTGATCGTGCTACTTGTCATCGATGTCGTCTATAGCCTGATTGATCTCATCTGGTTCCAAAAGTGGAAGCAAGAGCGGTTCACGTATGACGTGAAACCACTCGAGATTCGCCTGCATCACGGCATCATCACGACGCACGATGTGTTGATCCCGATGACGAAAGTACAATACGTCCACGCCCAACAAGGACCGCTGCTTCGAAAGTACGGTCTGCAGACGATCACAATCGGTACGGCCGCCGGGTCACATGACATCTACGCGATTGAAGAATCGTTCGCGAAGTCGCTCCGTGAACAGATTGCGGTCTATGCCCGCATCGAGGAGGAGGATGTCATATGACGGAAGCCGCCCTCACATGGCATCGCCTGCCGAGTCGCGTCTTGCTGTTGCGTGTCTTAGAGGTCATCAAGTCGTTCATCATCCCGCTCGTGTTGTTGTTCGTCATCAACAATGACTGGAGTTCGACGTTCG
The DNA here is from genome assembly GCF_018617135.1 of Exiguobacterium sp. s163. GTDB lineage: Bacteria > Bacillota > Bacilli > Exiguobacteriales > Exiguobacteriaceae > Exiguobacterium > Exiguobacterium profundum. The sequence goes on along the minus strand of NZ_JACSJN010000004.1, from coordinate 101,605 downwards.
GTATCATCCTGCGCGTCGGGATTCTGCTGTTCCTCTTGCTCGATATTTTGCAGAAGTTCTTCGGCTGGCTCAACTTCCGTTATGCGCTCGACGAGAAGACGGTATATGTCATCGACGGTAACTGGATCAAGAAAGAGAAGTCGTTGCCGCTCTATAAGATTCAGAGCGTCCACTCGAACAGCCCATTCCTGTACCGGCTGCTCGGGGTCGTCGAATTGACGTTCGATACGAACGCGAACAGTGACGACGCCTCGTTCAAATTGTCGGGCGTCTTCCCGAATGAGGCAAAACGGCTCGAGGACATCCTCGACCAGGTCCGTCACCGGAAGACCGAAACCGACGTACCGGCAGAAGGGGAGACAGACGCGACCGAAACACAGGTGGTGATTGAAAAACCGGCGAGCCGTTTACTGTACGCCCTCTCGACCAGAGAGATCATCATCGCCTCGTTGACGTCACTATCGGTATTCGCCATCTTCCCGGTCGCTTCGACAATCATCTCGTCGATCGATGACTTCATCAATCTCGATGGCACGTTCGATACGATCGGCGATTGGGTCGTCCACGCGTCAATCATCGCGATCGGTCTGCTCGTCTTGTCGGTCCTGATGTTGTCGGTCGTCATCGGCATGGTCATCAACTTCTTGAAGTACGGGAATTTCCGGCTCGAACGACGCGGGGACCGCATCCGCGTTGAGAAAGGACTGCTCAACCGTTCCGCCAAAGAGATCCCATACGAGAAGATTCAAGCGGTCCGGGTCAAAGAGACGTTCATCCGGCGCTGGTTCAACATCGTAGGTGTCGAACTCGTCGCGGCCGGGACGATGGACGACTTGAAAGACGAGTCGTCAACCATCCTCCCGTTCGTGAAACGGGAGCGGGCGATGACCGTGTTAAACGAGCACTTCGACCAGTTCGTGTGGTCTGACACGCTTCATCGCTTGCCAAAACGTTCGCTCTGGGTCAAACTGCTACGCATCAGCTGGGTCGGAATCCTCGTCTCGGGTGTCGTTCTGTACTTCTTCCGCGATTACGCCTGGTGGCTCGTCCTGTTGTGGGCCATCATCATCGGCGGTCGACTGTTGAGCTATGTGACGACGCGTTACGCTCGTAATGGTCAGTTCATTGAGCTGCGGACCGGGGCCTTCAACGTCAGTTCATTCTTGACGGACAAGCCGCGAATCGAACAGGTCCAAGTGACTCAGACACCGCTCCAACGCCGTTTCGATGTATGTAACGTCCTGTTCTCGACACGGGGTGGCTTGTTGTCGAATGAGATGATCGAGGACATCCCGAAGCAAGAGGCAGAAGCCATGTTGCACTGGTTCTCTCGCTATACGGTAGAGGAAGATATGAAAACACCGGGTTAACGCCCGATTATCGACGAGCCCAGTCGCGTAGTGCGATTGGGCTTGTCTTTTTATATCGTCTTCATGCAATCGCACAATCATGAGCTTGAAGTTGATCATCTTTTGCGTGAGCACGAAAAAAAGCATTGCGCGTGTAGGTCACACGGGTCATGCTTTCTCATGAACAGCATGAGGAGAGACTTTTGGGAGAATGATTGTGAACGTTGTTTCTCTTGGTTGGCTCGTTACGTGAATCTCGCCCTCGTGTAAATCGATGATGGACTTGGCGATGGCGAGACCGAGACCTGATCCACCGGTGTAATGCGCACGTGACTGTTCCACTCTAAAAAATCGCTCAAACACGTAAGGGATGTCACGGGAGGGGATGGCCTCCTCGCCATAGTTCGTCATGTTGATAAGGACCGCTTCATCCGTATCATCGATGAACATATCGATATACGTTCCGTCACGCCCGTAACGAATCGCATTCTCGAGTATATTCTCAAACACACGGACGAGCTTCAACGCATCCCCTTCCACGATGGGACGTTCGGCTGAGGAGCTGAATCGAGCTTCCATTCCAACTTCCGAGAGACGTAACGTCGACTGCATGATGAGCTGATTGAGCAATTCATCGAGACGGACCTCGCTTGTCTGGAGGGCGATCCGGTCGTTTTGCAGAAATGTATAGTCAAAGATATCGTTAATCAAGCCTTTCAGATGGGTCGCGTTCTCATGGATGACTTGGATGTAATGACGCAACTCCACCTCGTCCCGGTAACGGTCGCTGTGAATCAAGTCAAGATAACCCGTGATTGACGTGAGGGGGGAGCGCAAGTCGTGGGCGACGTTCGTCACGAGCTCATGTTTCAACCGATCCGCTTGAAGCACTTCCTGCTCCGCTTTTGCCGCACTGTCCGAGATGGCGCGTACGGTTGCCATCAATCGTTCTAGCTCTGGCGGGACAGATGGTTCAACCGAATCACGGTCGGCGTGGAGTTCTTCGACAAGTGAAGTCATCCGCTCAATGTGAAACTGTAAATATCGTTTACGCTCATATTGATAAATCAACACAAGACAAACGGCGACCATCAAACTATAAAATAGGAAGAACACACCTTCACGGAAATACGACAACACGATGATCAGACTCTCCATAAATCGTGATGACTCTTCAAAGTACCAGACGACAGGCAGTAACAGCATACCGCTCAATGTGGCGACCCCGAAAGCAATAACTACATACAGCAGACGTTTCCACATCGGGATGAACGTGATGACGCGCCAGATATTATGTCTCAATTTTATATCCCACTCCCCACACCGTATGAATGATGACCTCATGTGGCACGACAGCATGTAATTTCTCGCGGATGTTACTGATATGAACCATCACCGTCTGGTTCGACCCGACCCCATGCTCTTGCCAGACAGCCTCAAATATTTCTTCAGAGCTATACACCCGGCCTTTATGTTTCGCCAGTAAATACAAAATCTCAAATTCACGTGCAGTCAATCGAATCGTCTGCTCTTGTATCATGACGGTGTGGCTGGCTCGATCGATGAGGAAAGGGCCAGCTTGTACACTTGAGGACTCGCTTGGTCGGTTATAGTTTGAACGGCGCAGCAATGCTTTAATACGTGCCATCAACTCGAGCGGATTGAACGGTTTGATGATGTAGTCATCGACTCCCGTCGTCAATCCCAATATCTTATCCATATCACCCACTTTGGCACTGACCATTAAGATCGGAATTTGGCTCGTCTGGCGCACCCGCTTACAAAATTCAAGCCCATCCATCCGAGGCATCATCCAATCTAAAATGATTAAGTCAAACGATTCTTGGTTGAACAAGTCAAGCGCCATTTTCCCGTCGGTTGCCATCGTCGTGTGATACCCGTCATTTTTTACATACACATCAATCAGTTCTGCGATTTGGACATCATCATCCACTAACAAGATTTTTGTCATGCTGAAACTCCCTCGCGAATTAAAGTTGGAAATTCTGATACAAACGTCGGAACGGGGCGTATTGGACGACGAAGCGAACGAGTAAGAACCCTAAGAGCGCCCCGAACGCATTTGCCAATAAATCATTCACATCCGTGCTTCGTCCACTGCCTAGTGTCGTGCGCACCAATAATTGAATCAATTCAAGGATCAGACTAAACTGTAATCCTAATTTAAGTACTTCTTTTTTCGTGATCGACGGTTTCAAAAATGGAAGATAACAGCCGAACGGGAGGAACATCACGACATTCAGCACAAATGAATACACATCGATGGTCAAAATCGGAATAAAATTAATCGTTCTCCACCACGGAACTTGATTCGCATACTTTCCTAAATTGACGTCAATCGGGAAAAACACGAAGTGAAGGACGCCTAATAAGTATATCCCGAATGATAGAAGTAAAATAGTTTGTGCGGCTTTTACATGTTTCTTGCGAAACGACCAGACGAGTAACGTGATGAGTCCGAGGATGGCGAGTGGGATGAGAACGACCCTTGATTCGATTGTGAACATAACTGAATAATTCTGATTATACATGGGAATGAACCTCCTAAGAATTTGAACTGTCTTCATTGTAAATGGCAGATTTAAAGAATTCTTAAAGGAGTCATAAATGAAATCTAAAAAAGGCAAAGCGCTTTGCTCTGCCTCGAACTGTTGAACAACGGGCTTAGAAACGTGGTCTCTGAATGATGTCGGACGGACAGCTATCATTCGTCACGTCAACTTCACCGTTTTTGTGTTTCTGTTACTGAAAAATGGGAACAAGTATGATATGATGCAAGTAGAAAGAGACCGGTGCTGGACACACCGGCCTCTGGCTTACAGGCTACCACTTTAAGAGTGGTCCCAGCCGCCACAATGGTTAGTGAATCAGAAAGTGACCCATCTCATTGCGCCGAGGGGGTCATTTTTTTGTGCGTTCAGACGTTGCACGATCGGATGTTCGGTGAATCACCAAGTGAACGATGATCGGAGCGAGGATTGGGATCATGACATAATCCCCAACCCAGGTCCAAAGTTGTTCCATCCGCACCACCGCCTTCCTCCATTGTGGACTTGGCGGCTGACCCCACTATTGCTGCGTTAACCTGCTTCTTCATTATAACAGATTTGTTCGCAAAAATGCGCTGAAAACAAGAACAAACGTTCCTGTTTTATAAAATGAATCTTTTGATGGAATCGGTCTCATGAATGGGTCCAAAGAAGGAATTGAGTCGAATCACTCTTGCTTGTTAGATGTCTGACAGGATATAATCAATCTCGTGTGTATACACGGGTGGGTGAGGGTGCCAATAAAGGATTGATTCCTATGGCAAAACAAACAGAATGGAAAACAGAAACATACGGGGGCGTGCTGAACTTTCTGGCGACAGCATACATCCCGGCCGTGCATGCGGCAATCTTGACACAAGCCGGACTCCCGTTCGAGGGGGCGCTCGTCGGAGCGATTTTGACAAGCATCATCGGGACATTGATTGCGGGATTCTTCAATCTACCGCTTCTCTTGTTACCGGGAATGGGGATTAATGCGCTCTTCACGTACACGCTCGTCCTACAGATGGGATTGAGCTGGCAAAGTGCGCTCGCCGTCTCATTCGTCTCAGGTGTACTCGTCGTACTATTGACGGTCACCAAAGTCGCGAGGAAATTGGCGAACGCGTTCCCGCCGATTATTCATGACGGATTGACGGTCGGTCTCGGCCTTTTCCTCATCTTGATCGGGCTCGAGGCGGCAGGGATCGTCTCAGGCGGGGGTGGGGCATTGCTTCACATCGGTGATCTCGGGGAGCGTGACGTCCAAGTCGCATTCCTGTCACTCTTCGTCGCCATCTTACTGTTCTTGAAGATGGGGCCGAGCAGCTTCCTATGGACGATTGGTTTCGGTGTCGGACTCAGTGCCGTGATGGGAACACTCGATTGGACGGGAAGCTTCGCGTTGACACCGTTCTTCGAATCGTTCGGCACGGTATTTGGGAATATCTCGTTCGCCGAGTCGACATCTCCACTCTTCTTCGTCGCGGTCGGTGTGCTTACGCTCGTCTTGTTGATTGAAAACATCAGCTTGATTCAGAATCAGACACGGGCAATCGGCAAAAAAGAAGAGGCGCCGAAAGGTCTTGTAGCGCAAGGTCTCTCGACGATGGCAGGGGCAATGTTCGGGTCAAGCCCGACGGTCTCGACGGTCGAAGTGGCTGCCGGGATATCTGTCGGGGCAAGAGGCGGGATCGCTTCGTTCGTCACGTCTGGATTGTATGTGGTATCGCTCTTATTGCTACCGCTCTTTGCCATCATTCCTGTGACGGCGATCGCTCCGGTGTTGATCATCATCGGGATGATGATGTTCCAGAACGTGAAGCATCTGCCGCTCGATAACTGGGAACATGCCTTCCCGGCGATTCTCGTCATCATCATGATCCCGTTCACGTATTCCATCGTCGATGGTATCGGACTCGGGTTCATCGCGTACACGATGATTGTCTTGTTCAAAAAGGGCTACCGGTCACTCAGTCCGGTCGTCGGTGTCTTGACCGTGTTATTCTTAGTTTTCTTCTCATTACCAGTCTGGTTATAGAGACACGCACGGCATCGTTCATCTCGAACGATGCCGTTTTTTGATTTAAAAAGACTCGTTCGTGCTATAATCGCAGTAATTTAAAGCGAACGTGGAGGGGATTGGATGCAAGTTATTCAAGAATTCGCAGCGTACACAGAATGGCTCAAGACGTTAGAAAAGCTGAGTGAATCTGATTGGAACAAACAGAGCGACTCGGAGAAGTGGTCCATAAAGCAAATCGTCTTACATATCGCCCATTGGGACAATCATCTGTTGAATGTCATCATCCCATCGGTGAAGAACGGCGAAGGGATGATATTCCCTGACTTTGACTCGTTCAACGCGCGGGCGACGAAAAGGGCCGAGAAGTTGACAGGTGAGACCGTACTAAAGGAATCCATCAATAGTCGGCGAACACTCGTCACGATGCTTGACTCCTTAAGCGAAGAAGCGCTGACTTACAAAACGACAGCGAATGGTGTCTCGCATGATCCGCATCAAGGTGTCCCCTACTCGTTACATGTAATCATCGGGGAGTTCATCGAGCATGACCGACACCATATGAAGCAAGTCGAGTCTATTCTCAAGCGATGAAAAAAATTTATGAGTCTATAGATCAACTGCTCGTTCAATGAACGGGCTTTTTCTCTTGTCTGAAAATAACTGAATATTCCGCCAATACTTGTGATATAATCCTTTTAAATCCATTTCCAATAAAAGGTATTAAATCTATGAGGGGAGCCGTATATCAGATGAACGCGATCAAGCCGACTATACATAAACGGATACACCCATGAAGCAAGCAAAAACACTCTTTGTATCAGGGATTCTACTCTCCCTACTACTGGTCGCCCTCATCTCCTATTCCGGTCAACTGGGATACCGTTACTACCAATCATTAGATATCTCAGGGAGCGAGATTACGAGTTGGGTCACGGACTGTCATGACAAACGAAAATTTTTAGGGATTTTCGAAGTGACGGATGTCAACTTTTGGTGTGGGGATGCGCCATATGAAGAACCAGAAGGGAACGGTCCAGACGGAGCAATGATTGACTCAGAAGAGGATTCAGGTGGTACACCGAAAGAGCGGATCAATGACCAATCCCCTTCTTACGGAAATCCGTCAGGAGAAGAGACGAGCAGCGTTTCCTACCTCCCATACATGATTACCGGACTGCTTATCTTGCTCGGATGGTGGCTCTGGAAAAAACGACGCCCCTCGAAGAAACAAAGCGAGGAGGGAGAGTTAGTTATCGAGGGTCACTCGCTAGTGATTTCTGACAACGCGTCGATGAAGATAAACCGAACAGTTCATCCATTACCAGCATCGGCTATCCGAAAGCAGTTGATTCAATTCGAAGCAGCGTTACCTCCATATAAACGTCGTCGCCCAACTGAGACGTTGTCGACTTGGGCGAAACGAATCGAGCTCGATGCATCCCTACTTATCTATTTAGAGACACGTTATGATGATGGAAACATCTCACCACAACGTGAGCGAGCGTTCACCCAACAACTTGATGAATACCTACTACGCACACAAAAGGAGTCGAACTCATGACCATCCGACACGTATTGGACCAATTAGACCGCATTTACCTCGGTAAACCGGAAATCACAAAATTATGTTGCACAGCCCTACTGGCGAACGGCCATATCTTGCTAGAGGATGTGCCTGGGACGGGGAAGACGTTACTTGCGAAAAGCATCGCCAAAAGTTTTGAGGCAGACTTCGCCCGAATTCAATTCACAGCCGACCTGCTGCCTTCTGACATCATCGGTTCAGACTTCTTCAATATGCAGACCCAGACGTTCGAGAACCGCACCGGACCGATCTTCACGAATATTTTACTCATCGATGAAGTGAATCGCGCCGTTCCGAGAACGCAATCCGCCTTGCTTGAAGCGATGGAAGAACGCCAAGTTTCTATCGGTGGCGTCACCTATCAACTACCGAAACCATTCTTCGTCATCGCGACGCAAAACCCGATCGAGTCGGCAGGAACGTTCGCCCTACCAGACGCCCAACTCGACCGCTTCCTCATGTCCCTTCAAGTCGGATATCCTGGGGCAGATGAAGAGCGGAACTTGATTCTACAGACGATTTCAAAGACGAGACAGACAGTGCATGCCTTGATGACGAATGAAGCTTTTTTAGAAGCACAAGAGGAAGTCGAAAATATCCGGATTCATGAAGATGTCGTCACGTATTTGCTCGCACTCATCCACGAGACGAGGCAACATCCGTTAGTCGAAGTCGGGGCGAGCCCACGGGCGACGCTCGCGCTCGTCAAGGCCTCACAAGCTTATGCGTACTTGAACGACCGTCAGTTTGTCACGCCTGAAGATGTTCAAGCCGTTGCACCACATGTCCTCTCGCACCGATTGACCCTCACCCTTGAAGGGGACATCAAATCGACGAAGCGACAAGTGTTGGTGGACGTACTCGAGTCCGTAACTGTCCCCGTCGAAAAGGTGTAACGATGCGACAGGTCGAAATCAGTACACCGTCCATTCTTCAAGACCAACTTTGGCCGGCTTATGTCAGTCTCGGTTTTCTCACCATGTGGATGCCTTATGTATGGCCCATCGCTTATGTATGCGGGGCATTATTAATCGTCATGTTCATCCGGAAACGAATCATTCGAACACTTTCAAACGAAGTCTCATTTTCTATCCGGCAGAAAGAAGATCTCTTGTTCATTGACGATGAGACATCATGTATCGTCCGTATTGATGGGTATGAGCGAATCATTGCCCTTGGTGTTCCGCTATTGATTCGACTAGAGGGTAATGAACGGATGGTATTCGAGGACGGGTCACAGGCATACGACACCAGGATCGAACAGGACATACATCATGTGAGCGTCTCGGCTGTGAAGCGTGGACCTGCTTCGATTCATATGTGTGTGATGCGTGTCACGTTACCGTTTTATTTAGGTACTCTTTTTTTCACGGATGAGGAGATGGATATGCCCTCATGGATTGTGTTACCTACCATCACGAAGTCACCAATCACCGAATCTCGAATGATTCGGATGGGTGACCGTATCGTCAAGCACTCCCCGCTGAACGATCCGTTGATGATTCAGAGTGCAAAACGATATGAGAAGGAACCGACTAAACAGATTGACTGGGTCGCCACTTCAAAGGTCGGTCATGTACAGGCAAAAGTGTTCGAACGACAAAATCTCGACACGTTCACGATTTCCCTTGATTTGAGCGGTCCGCTCGGGAACGGCCTCCATGCGCAATATGAAGACTTGATTCAACAGACGGCGTATTGGGTCTCTTATTTGATTAAAGAAGATTGCAAAGTGGAGCTGTTAATCAACCGACTCGACAAAAACAACCAAGTCGACCGTGTTACACTGGGAGAAGGAAGAAAACAATTACGGCTCATTCTCGTCCGACTGGCGATGATTCATGAATCAAATGCATTTGTCGCATCATCGCGATTCACGTCATATGTCAGTCGTCACAAACAGCCTCACGCCGAATTGATTCACATCAATCACGCGATGCTGCTGAAATCTTCAGGGTGATGAAGGGAGAAACACATGCGACGAATGACGGGCTTACTCATATGTTGTGTCGGACTACTTGCAAGCACGAGGACCGTATCAGCCGAGATGACTGAATCCTCGGCGGAACGTTTTGCAGATGCATATTTTTATGACATTGTGATGGATCATATTCAGGGAGATGATCCGGCTAATTATCATATGACAGACAGTGAGAACATCTCGTTCGGACCACTACTCGAGACATACGTACCGTCATCCTCTTGTTACAAAACGGGAGAAACATGTACGTTCGTCCCAACGAAAGAATATGTGGCGACCGTCTTTCAAGATGACGAACCGGTCAACGTGATCGGAACATATGAACAAGCAGCGGGTACATATGCGTTCTCAACGTTCGGTTCAGATAAAGAAACCCCGAAAGCGTTGACGGACGTAAAAGGCGATCTCGTGAAGTACACAGAAGAATCGGCTTGGTTTGATTATGATGGGGACATGTTGACGGCGTTGACATCTAATACAAAACAGATGATTAGCGGAGATGAGATTTCAACTGAGGCGTTTCAAGTATTATTGGTTGAAGAGAATGAAAGGATTGAAGGGGATGCCGAAGAAGGAATGATAGGTGGAGCAGGCGACTCATCATCAGTCCATTCGGATGAGACAGAGTCAAATAAGCCAACATCGAATACCAACCGATTGATTGGCTTTACTGTGTTAGCGATATTGCCATTCGGATATTGGTTCCTCAAGAGACGAAAAGCAACATGATGTCAAAAGACTTATCCAATCATCATAATCCACTAGACTTAGTGGTCATACCGAGTCATGCATTGAGAGACAGAGAAGCAACCTACTTGATTTTTCGCCATTTGGAGAATGAACAGTTTCCATTACTTATAGAACGTAAGCGGACTGTAAGGGATTCGAGAAAACGTCGCTTCTCTTTTAAAAGTCAGGAAGAAGAGCATGTGACGACCAAAACCATCAAAAATCGTGAGGTGTTAGAATCGGAATTGACGCTTTCTTCAAATGAGATCATCGTCTTAAGAGGAGAGAGGGATTGGATTCTGAGCTATTCCGAAGACGGGTTGACGCTTCAAGGAAACCAAGTGAGACGTGTCGCGACAACTGGTATTGTCCAAATGGAGACATTTTTTGAACATGTGGTTAGAGGTGCGTTTCCCATCAAATTGGCGTTTGGTTTATGTGGGACGTTTGCTCCATTTGAAAACGTGTTTCGCTTTATATTGCATAACCCAGATTGGAAGGGATTGATTGAAGACGAATTATTGCCTCAGCTTCAGATTCCGAAGGCGAAGAATGTGTGGCAGTCCCTCTCATATCCGACATACGAGCAGACGCTTGAGACGTTCACTATTGAATTTCATCCAAATATACTAGGAAATTTCATACTCGCACATGATGCTAACGATACGTACTATTTCATTGATCATGTGAATGGGGAGATCAAGATTTTTTAAATTCTAAATACAGAGGGGTAGTGTAGTGAGTTACATACAGCATATGCGTCAATTAATCGGATCGAATCTATTAATCACTGTAGGATGTGGAGTCCTCATCGAACAGGACAATCAAATTCTGTTGCAACACCGAAAAGATCATCATGTTTGGGGAATCCCCGGTGGCGTTATGGAGCCTGGGGAATCATTTGAAGAGACAGCCATCCGTGAAACTCTCGAAGAGACGGGGCTCTCCGTGGATAATTTGAAACTGTTCGGAATCTATTCCGGTGATGAGGGATATGCCAATTATGAAAACGGTGATCGCGTCTATAGTGTTCAAGTCATCTTTTACACCCATTCATTCTCAGGAGAAATTGCTCAATTGACAGACGAAAGTCACGAACATCGATTTTTCTCAAGAGAAGACCTACCACGATTACATCAACATCAACGTCGGTTCATTGACGATTGGGTCGAACAGGTTAATCTCCCGGTCGTGAAGTGATATTCATCTCTCGACAAACAACCCCTCATGCACGCATGAGGGGTTGTCTTTACATATAGGGCCCGTTCGCCTGAATGACGAACTGTGAATGTGTGTAATGATAGGTGATGCGGGAATAGTCAAATGGTTTCCCATTCGTGAGATGGAAGATCGTCTCGATGCGAAGTGTCGGATCATTCTCTTGCAATCCGAGGTGTTCCGCTTCACTTTCCGTCAATCGCCCGACCTGTAGATACATGTCAGAAAATCCAATCGTGACGCCGAGCGCGCTTTGGACATAATCGAAAATAGAGTCTGCCACAATTTCGCGATTCAAATAGGGCACGACGGCTTTCACATAATAGGATTCCTCGTGACAGAGCACCTCTCCATCCACATACCTTACCCGTTCGACCCGATATACATCGTCCGACACGTCAATCCCGAGATTCTCTGCAACGGTCGAGTCTGGCTTCACGACAGACACATCAATCACATCAGATGTCAAGATACGGTCTCCGAGATTGCTCTTGAACCCTTGGGTCGAGAAGAGGCTCATATAGCCAGGTCGATTATGTCGTCTGACGAAAATGCCGCTTCCCCGCAGTTGAAAAATGACACCCTTTCGTTCGAGCAGCTCTAAAGCTTTCGTGATAGTGCTCTTACTCACTGCATATTGATTCATCATCTGCTCAAGGACAGGGAGCTTATCGCCTTGTTTTAAGTTTTGTTCGTGGATGTATTGTTCGATTTCATTCGCAATCTGTTGATATTTTAGCATGGTCATTCCTCACTTTTTCGTCACTGATTTTATTATATCATGAGAAAACAAAAAATGTTTAAGTGTATCGACCTTGTTAAATTGTACCGGTACAATTATACTTGACGTGTACGATTCATGTGAAGGAGGACTTACAATGAAGACATTACCGAACGATTTTCTATGGGGAGGCGCGCTTGCCGCTCATCAATTCGAGGGCGGTTGGGACGCTGACGGAAAAGGGCCGAGCGTCGTCGATGTCCTGACAGCAGGCGCACACGGCGTCGCTCGCCGCATCACGGAAAAGGTCGAGCCGAACGAGTTTTATCCGAACCATGAGGCAATTGATTTCTATCATCGTTACAAAGAAGATGTGGCGCTTTTCGCTGAGATGGGGTTGAAATGCTTGCGTACCTCGATTGGGTGGAGTCGCATCTTCCCGAACGGGGATGATGCAGAACCGAACGAGGCGGGTCTTCAATTTTATGATGATTTGTTCGATGAGTTACTCAAACATGACATCGAACCGATCATCACGCTCTCGCATTTCGAGATGCCGCTCCATCTTGCCCGTGAATACGGTGGCTTCCGAAATCGTGAAGTCGTCGAGCACTTCGTCCGCTTCGCTGAGGTCTGCTTTGACCGTTACAAAGACAAGGTCAAATTCTGGATGACGTTCAACGAAATCAACAACAAGATGGACGTCAACAATCCACTCTTCTTATGGACGAATTCGGGAGTCCTCTTAGAAGAAGGGGAGAACGCCCGCGAAGTCATGTATCAGACCGGACACCATGAACTGATTGCGAGCGCTCTCGCCGTTGCCAAAGGGAAAGCCATCAATCCTGACTTCGAGATTGGAGCGATGGTCTCTCACGTACCGATTTATCCGTATTCATCAAACCCAGATGACGTCATGCTCGCCGAAGAGATGATGCGTCAACGCTATTTCTTCCCGGACGTACAAGTACGCGGCTTCTATCCGAGCTACGCCTTGAACGAGTTCGAGCGGGAAGGCTATAACATCCCAATCCTTGAAGGGGACGAAGAAATCCTACAGAACGGAAAGGTAGATTATCTCGGTTTCAGTTACTATATGTCGACGACCGTGAAGAGTGACGTCGTCGCGGACAACAGCGGAGATATCGTCAACGGTGGTTTGCCGAACGGCGTCGAGAACCCGTATATCCAGTCGAGTGACTGGGGCTGGGCGATTGACCCGGTCGGTCTCCGTTATGTGCTCAACCGACTCTATGATCGATACCAAATCCCGCTCTTCATCGTCGAGAATGGATTTGGTGCCGTCGATGAGATTGTCGACGGGAAGATTCATGACGCGACCAGAATCTACTATTTGAAGGCACATATCGAACAATTGAAGCAAGCCGTCCTCTATGACGGGGTCGATTTGATCGGGTACACACCTTGGGGTATCATCGACATCGTCTCGTTCACGACGGGAGAGATGAAGAAGCGGTACGGGATGATTTATGTCGATCGTGACAATGAAGGGAACGGATCGATGGAGAGGATGAAGAAAGACTCGTTCGACTGGTATAAGCGGGTCATCGCGACGAATGGAGAGAATCTCTAAATAAGGGTGAGCAAAGAACTGTGAAATGTCTGCAGGTCTTTGCTCTTTTTCGATATAATGAAGAAAAGTGAAAAATTGGAGGGACGCATGATGCAAATAAAGAACTATGGACCGGTGACGGCTGTTTGTGCCAACGTAAAGAACGGTCCATTCGAGATGTCGATGTATGTGTATTATATCGACGGGATGCTCATCGATACGGGAACACGCACGATGCTACCCGAACTTCAACCGTTTTATGAGTCGGTTCCAATCGATCTTGTCAGCATCACGCACCCCCATGAAGACCATATCGGAACGGCAGCCTGGCTTGAACGGACATACGGTGTCCCAATTTACATACGAGAATCCGCCAGGGACATGTGCCGGACGGGGCTAGACATCCCAGATTATCGGGCACGCTTTTCAGGAGACCCCGAACCGTTTCACCCGATTGCCTATTATGACAATCAGATCACATCAGAACATCATACTTATCAGGTAATCCATACACCTGGTCATGAACCGAATCACGTCGTCTTATACGACGAGGAGAACGGTCGGCTGTTCTCGGGTGATTTGTTCGTCCATCCTTATCCGAAGGTGATGATTCCGGAGGAGTCGGTACCTGAACAGATTCGTTCTCTCAAACGTGTTCTGAGTCTTAATTTCGAGGAAGTTTATTGCCAACACGCCGGGCATCTCGAACAGGGAAGGGAGCAACTGACCAAAAAGCTCGATTATCTAGAACGTTTGACTGATAACGTGATAACAAAAACTGCAGCGGGCTACAACATTGACGACATCAATGCCCAGCTCTTCCCCGAACCATCGCCGCTCGTCCGAATATCCAAGCGGGATTATGACTCGAGACACATGATTGCAAGCATTCTACGTGAAGTGTACGAACAACTTCGTTGACAGAAGGCGGATCACCTAGTATTCTTAGTACAGGATTAAACGTTTAAACCTTTAAACGGAGTGATGAATATGAAACAACCAGATGCCACACCCGAAGTCTCGTTATCTTTATTTGAAGATGCGATTCCATTGTTCCAAGTATTAGCCGATGTCAATCGTCAACGCATCATCGTCGAGATCGCCAAACATGAACGCTTAAACGTCAATCAGATTGATGAGAAGATTGAGTTGTCTCGACCGGCCATCTCGCATCATCTCAAACTACTTCGACAAGCGGGCATCGTCTCATCAGAGAAAGTCGGGACAGAGAACTTTTACTTCCTGACGCTCGAGAACGCGGTCGGACTGCTGAAGGCACTGACACGAGCGATTGAAGACGAATGTATCTTATAACCTTTCTTTTTGGAAACAGGGAGAAAGGCTTCTTTTTCACCAATGAGTTTAAAAGTTTAAACATATAAACATTATAAGGGGATGAATATGAACCAAAAACAAACGATTGTCATCACAGGAGCATCGAGCGGAATTGGCCGAGCGACGGTCGAACTGTTCAGCAAACGAGGCTGGCATGTCGCCGCTACGATGCGAAGACCTGAAGATCATCAAGAACTGTCTCACCTAAAAGGGGTGTCTCTCTATCAACTAGATGTGACGAACGAGACGAGTATCCGAGAGGCATTTAAACAAATCGTCTCGGATCACGGAACGATGGATGTGTTGTTGAACAATGCTGGATACGGAGCGGTCGGAATTTTCGAGGAAGCCTCTCCCGAACAGATTCAACGGCAATTTGATACGAACGTATTCGGGGTCATGAATGTGATCCGGACAGCACTGCCATACTTCCGTAAACAGCGGAGCGGACGGATCGTGACCGTTTCCTCCGTCGGTGGACAGATCACATTCCCAATTTACAGCTTGTATCACAGTTCAAAATGGGCGATTGAAGGATTCATCGAATCGCTCCAGTTCGAGTTGGCACCTTTCAATATCGACATGAAATTGATTGAGCCGGGACCGATTAAGACAGACTTTTACGGTCGTTCCCAAGAACTCGTCCGTGACCAACCGCTCGATGTATATGATGCTACACAGAGGTTGTGCTCCATAACACGAATGCCGCTGGTGCGAACGCCGAAGGTCCAGACGTTGTCGCTGAGACGATTTGGCGAGCCGCGACCGAACGGAAGAAACGACTCCGTTATCCAGCAGGTAAACAAGCGGGCCTTTTGATTGCCCTCAAGCGTTATCTTCCGAACCGGGTATTCTTCGCGATTGTCCGAGGTGTCGTTGAAAAGAAATAATGAATCATATACTTTTTGTTTTCTATAGAAACTATAGAAAATGAGAAGGATTTTTTATGTCGTTTTGAGAATGATTCAACTCACACAAAATTACCCGATATACCATCTAAGAGGAGGGATTTCATGAAAAAAGTCATGCTAGCACTTTCAACATTCATTCTAGTCATCGGATTGTCTTCAACACCGACAAAATCAGTAGATGCAGCGGTCAAGACATTTAAAAACTGTACAGAGTTAAACAAAACGTATAAAGGTGGTGTAGCCAAGTCAAAGACGACGAAAAATAAAGGTGGTAAGACACGTTACACGCCATATGTAAGTAAAGCACTATATGACGCGAACAAAGCACGTGATCGCGACAAAGATGGAATCGCCTGTGAGAGATAAGAACATGTATATAGCCGCCAATGAGGGCGGCTTTTTATATGGACGTAGACACATATTCGGACGCATAATATTATCATAAGTAATAATGTTATCAAATATGATAATAATGAGGTGAAGATGATGAATCAAGACGTTTTAAAAAGTCTGTTAAACCCGATTCGCATGAAAATTTTTCAGCACGTTCTCATGAAGGAGCAAGTGACGACCGGAGAGTTGGCAAAGTTGCTTCCCGATGTGCCCCAAGCGAGCCTCTATCGCCATATCAACAAGATGGTACATGACGAGATTTTATCTGTCGCAAGTGAGAACAAAGTACGTGGGGTGTATGAAAAAGTGTACGCGATTCAAAACAATCCATTGACCGCTGTCAATCAAGTCGTCGAAGAGGAAGATCGTGAACAACTATATAAAATATGTTACACGTTCGCGATGTCACTGCTCATGGATTTCGGAGACTATTTAAAGCGGGACAAAATCGACCTTCAAGGAGACAAGGTCGGCTTTCGGAGTATCCCACTTTATCTGTCTGATGCCGAGAGTGATCGATTCCTAAGAGGTCTCTACGATCTCTTAGAGGAAGCGCTCGAGCATGAACCGTCCGAAAAACGGAAGTTACGAAAATTCTCGTATGCGTTCATGCCGGTCGAAGAAAAGGAGGAGATGGATGATGTTTAAACAAGAAGAGGTGTTGATTCAAGGAAAAACAACCATTGCTGCCACCATAACGACACCCGATCAGGAACGGTCGTCCTTTCCAGCCATCGTCCTCATCGGAGGGACGGGAGGATTGGAACGTGACGGAAACGGTACCGGCTTCAAGTCAAACTTGTATAAAGACTTAGCAGAATGGCTGACGATACAAGGATTCATCACATTACGCTATGACAAACGGGGGATTGGCAAGAGTGGTGGCAATCGACATAGCGTCGGTCTGACAGGACTCGTTGATGACGTGTCGGCGGTCGTCCGTTATCTGAAATCTCATGAGCATGTCTCACAAGACGTTTTATTGCTCGGCCATAGCGAAGGATGTATCGTCACGACACTCGCAGCAGAACGTGAATCCGTTTCTGGTCTCATCCTGTTGTCTGGTGCCGGTGTCGCCTTGAAGACGAGCATGCAGGAACAGGCGCATGCCTTACTCGATGAAGTGAAACGTACGAAAGGGATCAAGGGTAAACTGCTTCGCTTTAGCTTGAATGAGAAGTCGGTCGTCGGGAAACAACAAAAACTGTTCGAGCGCGTCACAGCAACGGATCAGGATACGATGCGGATCCAGCTGATGAAGTTCCCTGCCAAATGGTTACGGGAGCATCTTGCACACACAGACGTGTCACTTCGGGAACGATTAGTTCGATTGAACATTCCGACGTTCGCACTGACAGGAGATCGGGACGTTCAAACGGCCGTCGAACATCTAGATGAGCTCGATGCACTTCACGTAGAGCATATCGAGGTACAAAAGATTAAGGACATGGACCATATGTTGAAACATTTCGATGGTGAGATGAGTATTTTGGACGTGAAAAAACAATATCGTTCACAACTCAGTGAACCGCTCCATCCTGAGCTTCACCACCAACTTCACGAATGGCTAAAGCGCCACGACTGGGCATCATGACGAACAAGACAGCGGAAACCTCTCCGCTGTCTTGTTTTTATGTATGTAAGAACCGCAGAACGTTTTCCATCGAGAAATGACGGCTCCACTGAACGAAGTGTCCACCTGGTATGGCAATCAATTGTACAGAGGGGTGAAGGTGTCGTTCCGCTCGTTTGACATGATGGAGCGTTCGCTTCGCCTCCTTCAAATCAATCCCCGTGAAATCCGCATAATACAGGTGCGTCGGGACTTGGACGCGTCGTAGCAAGTCCTTAAAATCCAATCCATCATAACCAAACAACAAATGTAAGCCACCGGTCGAAAGACGGGCCGATTGCTCGACAGCAGAACGAATCGATGACGTCGGCTCGACTCCAATCCGTTGACAGAACAGTTGGAACTGTTCTTCGGAAAAGACAGAGACACGTTGGCTCGCCTGCGTTTCGATCCAATTCAAGAAGCTCAGTGGTACGTTGTGATACAGCAGTCGCAAAAGCGGCAAAGCGAATCCGAAGATGCCATATTCACGAAACGGAATCATGGCATTCGGCTTATGTCCTTGGTCGAGGAGAATCAAACGTCTGACCTGGTCTGGGTAATGGACCGCATACGCCAGGGCGATGGCACCCCCCATCGAGTGTCCGATCAAACGAATGGACTCCAGTTGTCGTGAAGTTCGGTATGCTTCGATCCAGTCCGCGAGTATTTTTGAAGTCGCATATGTATGTAGTCCCTCACTCTCACCAAACCCAGGTAGATCTAACAGGTGAACTTCGAAATCGTTATGTAATGCTTCGGCAAATAATTGGCCTTGTGACCCAGTGAATCCCCCACCGGGAAGAAAAAGAACCGGTTCACCTCGACCATGGACGGTTGCATGGAACTGTCTCACGTCATCTCTCCTTTATATAGAGTGGCTTTTATTCAAGTATAAAGATTGCTGGGAGTCAATTGAAGAAAAATCGCCATGTTTTTCAGGAGGCTCCCGACCAAATGTGGGTATATCATAGTGACAGGCAGATTACTGTCATCACACATCGTATACGTTCTGACCTTTAAAGGAGGAATGAGGAATGAAGCTTTCAGGGAAAACGGCAATCGTCACTGGCGCAGGTTCAGGCATGGGGCGGGCCATCGCCAAACTGTTTGCGAAGGAAGGCGCACGGGTCGTCGCCTTCGACTTGAATGAAGATGCTGTGCAGGCGGTGGTTGATGAAATCAAAGCAGCGGGTGGGGAAGTTCTTGGCATTGCTGGTAACGTGACGAATCAAACGGATATCGACAACCTCGTCGGTACGGCGAAAGACACGTTCGGATCGGTCGACATTCTCGTCAATAACGCGGGAATCATGGACAACTTCCTGACGGTGGGCGAAGTGACAGATGAACTATGGGACAAAGTCCTTGGCGTCAATTTGACCGGACCGATGAAACTAGCACGTGCCGCCATCCAAGTGATGGAGAAACAGGATCGTGGTGGCGTCATCATCAACAATGCATCCGTCGGAGGATTGTTCGGCACTCGCGGTGGTGCGGCGTATGTCGCATCGAAACATGCGTTAATCGGATTGACGAAGAACATCGCGGCGACCCATGGCACGCTCGGTAAGATTCGATCCAACGCCATCGCACCGGGTGGGGTCAATACGAATATCGGGTCAACGATCACGGCACCGAGCGAACTCGGGATGCGTGCCATCCAAGGTGCGGGGGAAGCGCCGATGGGTGAGCCCGAACAAATCGCGAACGTCGCCCTCTTTTTAGCATCGGATGATTCGAGCTTCGTGAATGGTGATGTTTTGAAGGCAGATGGTGGATGGACCGCAAGATAAAGGAAAAGAGCCGAAATTACTCGGCTCTTTTCCTTTGGTATTGTTTTCGATAGGCGAGCGGGGTGATCGAATGATGTGCTTTGAATGTCTGTACGAAGTGACTGACGCTTGAGTAGCTCAGGCGATTGGCGATGTCAGCAACCGATTCAATCGAATCCATTAATAGAGTTGCGGCCCGGTCCATCCTTTTAACTTGGACATACGCAAGTGGAGAGGTGTTCCCGAACGTAGTAAACAACCGACAACATTCACTGCGACTTACATTACCCGCAGTCGCGATTCGAGCTAACGTGGGCTTATATTCTAGATGAGACTCGATATAAGCGAGCATCAGACGAAGGCTCTCCCGTTTGTTCTCATTCTTCATCACTTCACCCTCTTGCTGAATCCAGTAGCGCCAGATGACCGTACACTGCAGTGTCGCATCCATCAATGCGAGTGGACCGTCCGCAGATAAATGTTGAACGGCCCGTTCAATCGTCTGAATAATAGATTGATGACCTCGTTCCGGTTTTATCATATGTATGGACTTTTCAGTATTTAGATATGGCGTCACATATCGCTTCGCCAACTCGGGATGGAACAAAGCAGTCGGATCAAACTCGAGTAACCTCATCGGTGACGCTTCCTCGATTTTCTCAACCACGAGACTTTGTCCTCGTGCCAAGAGAACGGCTTCTCTCGAATGAAGGGTGAGGCTTACTCCATTCACTCGAATCACGGACGTCCCAGACTCGCAAAAAAGAATAGTAAAATGATCAGTCACCTTTAATGTCAATGCTCCGTGACGAATCATCTCGATACTCTTCAAAAGCGCCATCCTCCTCGTTTTGAAAATTTCCCGACATTTCATTTCGATTGTTCACGGAGAAACACTTTGAAATGAGCATGAACTGGGACGAATCTGACATTTTTAATCATCGTTCATTAAAAGATACAATCGAGTTTCTTCTATAATAAGAGTTTAAAAAATCAGCCAACCGGTAAACGCAGCATGCACGAGAATCGCGACAGGTACCCCAATCCGAAATTTCGGCTTCAATGTCTTATGTCGAAAGACACGCATCGCCACATAAGCACCGAACGCCCCACCAATCCATGCCATCGTCAACAACGTCCGCTCCGAAATACGCCAAGCTCCGACGCGAGACCGTCGTTTATCGACAAAATATGACACAAACGATAGTAAATTAGTCACAATGTAATATAGCAGTAATAGTTCCAAAGACCAAAACCTCCTTATTTCTCTCCTTATTATATCTTAGAATGGCTCTAGAAAGCCGTTCTTATGGATTAAAACAATTTTCTGAATCCTCTCATCCCCATGAATTGTTCTGTAAATGAACTGATAACACTCTCATATCGTCCTGTAATCGCTGTGAAATATACAGGTGTTACAGTAAGGGGGCGTTAGAAAAGGGAGGAATATTCTTATGAAAAAACCACTATTGACACTAACGGCACTCGCTGGCCTTAGTTTAGGAGTCGCTGCTCCAGCTTCGGCAGCATCAACACACACAGTTCAGTCTGGAGATACACTCTATCGTATCGCCGTGAACAACAACGTCTCTGTAAATGACATCAAACAAGCGAACGGCTTAAACTCAAATATGATTTATCCGAACCAAGTCTTGAAACTTGGAAAGGCAGAAGCGAAATCACAAGCTTCTACTGTATCTAAAACGTATACAGTTAAATCAGGTGATACACTTTATCGTATCGCATTGAACCACGGGGTCTCTGTCAATCAATTGATGACTTGGAACGGTCTTGATTCAGATCTTATTTTCCCTGGACAAGAGTTCGCCGTGAAAGGTGCAGCCGCTGCATCTGTAGCGAATGATGCGAAGACAACAACACCGAAGACATCGACATCAGCACCAGTTACGAAAACTGCATCGTCTACAACGCAAACCCAAGCTCCGGCTTCAGGTCAGACAATGACAGTGGAAGCAACAGCTTATACACCATATTGTGCAGGATGTTCTGGTATCACAGCGACAGGAATCGACGTTCGTTCGAACCCGAACCAAAAAGTCATCGCGGTTGACCCTTCTGTCATTCCGCTCGGCTCTAAAGTATGGGTTGAAGGATACGGAGAAGCCATCGCAGGAGACACTGGTGGTGCCATCAAAGGAAATAAAATCGATATCTTGATGCCGACACAAGAGCAAGCACTTGCTTTCGGTCGCCAATCAATCACAATCAAAGTCTTGAACTAATTCAAGCTGATTAAAGACACTGCCATCGGGCGGTGTCTTTTTTTGTCTATATCTTCTCCCAAGGATTCTTCACTTTCGTCAGTCCGAGTCGCTTCGCGAGTGGTTTAATCGTCAATCCATGTAGGGCGACAGAGGTTACGACTAAACCGAGTGTGATTGGCAACATCCGTTCCGCATCTTCAATTCCCAGTTCGGCAATCTCTTGTGCAAAGAAACCGGTCACCGTCATCGCAACAATACCTCGAGGGGCAATCCAGCTGATGAGTGCCCGTTCTTGCGCGGATAGTGGAGAACCGAGGAGCGACGTCTGCACCGAGATCGGTCGGACAAAAAATAAGATTCCGAGAATCGACAAGAGGAGAGGCCAGTCGAAAATGGCGAGTAAACTATCACGTGTCAAACTTGCCGTCAGAATGATGAAGACTGTCGAAACCAGTAAAATCGAAATGTTCTCTTTAAACTCACGAAGCTGTTTCAGAATATGCATATGTCCATGCTTTGAATTTGCATCCCTGCAACCGTCATAATCAAGAAGGCTGGGAAGTCAAAACGCCAAGCGAGTCACTGCGAAAGTGCACCGATGAGGACAAGTAAGCTGAACCCAATCATCATGTCTTCCATAAGCTTCCCCCGTTTCTTCACTTCTTCATTAATGTATACCCAAATCAGGAAAAACATTTGCTAAGATAGTCTGATTTCGGGTAAAAATTGAAAAAAGGGAGGGATACCATGGAAGTGACTATCGGACTCATTATCGTCATCATGACTTGGCTCATCTTATTGCTTAACCTCACGTTTGCAATCACCATTATCTTTTTTGAAAGGCGTGACATTGGAACGACTTGGGCGTGGTTACTCGTCCTCTTCTTCTTGCCTCTCATCGGATTCTTCGTCTACATCTTCTTCGGTCGATTGATCAAATCTCAAAACTTTTATGAAGTCGAAGAAGAGAAACGTGAAGCGTATCATCATCATGTGGCGGAGCAACTTGACCAATCGGACCAATCCATGGCACCGTTCAATCATCCACTTCTATTGAAGCACCGACGACTCGCACGATTGAATCTCGTATCGACGAATGCGATGATGTCTTTCCAGAACGATATCGACGTCCTTCACGACGGAAAAGAGAAGTTTGATCTACTGTTTAGAGATATTGAACAGGCGACGAAAGAAGTGAACATTCAGTATTACATCATCCAAAACGATGCGCTGGGTCAATCGTTAATTCGCTTATTGACCGAAAAGGCAAAACAAGGATTACGTGTCCGACTCCTCTACGATGCGGTAGGCTCGAGGGGACTGAGGCACAAACACTTTAAGGACCTGCTGGCCCACGGTGGGAAAGTCAAATCGTTCTTTCCGTCCAAACTCGGCATCAACTTCCGCGTCAACAATCGAAATCACCGAAAGCTCTGCGTCGTTGACGGAGAACTTGGTTATATCGGCGGCTTCAACGTCGGGGATGAGTATCTTGGAAAGGATGAGCATTTCGGTTATTGGCGAGATGTTCACTTACGAATTTCAGGCGACGCCGTTAAGGAATTGCTCGAACGATTCATCCTGGATTGGAATCGCTCTGTCCCGACACGAACGAAGGCACAGAAAGACGACTTTGTTTGGCCAATCGAAGGAATTGCTCGTCATGCGTCCCCGGTTCAAATCGTGACATCGGGTCCAAACTCGTCGACGGAGCATTTAAAGAATATGCTCGTCAAAATGATCACCCAGTCGAAAGAATGTATCTATATCCAGACTCCCTACTTCATCCCGGATGCAAGTTTCCTTGATGCCTGTCGAATCGCCCTGATGGCGGGTACTAAGATCAAACTGATGATCCCGAACAAGCCCGACCATATGTTTGTCTACTGGGCGACCTATGCGAACGCTGCGGAGCTCGTACGTTACGGGGCAGAAGTGTTCACGTATGAGGAAGGATTCCTTCATGCGAAAACGCTCGTCATTGACGGAGAAGTCGCATCAATTGGGACGACGAACATCGACGCCCGAAGTTTCCGCCTCAACTTTGAAATTTCAGCGCTTGTCTTCGACAAAGCCATCGCTCAGTCCGTCATCGATGCGTTCGAGCGAGACGAGGCACGCGCTGAGCGGCTAACAATCGAACGATATGAATCGAGGACACGTTGGATTCGCTTCAAAGAGAGCGTGTCCCGCCTTCTCAGTCCAATTTTATAATGAAAAACATCCGGTCAGAAGGAACTCCTCTGCCGGATGTTTTTTAGCGTTTATTAACTTGTTCAACGAGTCGTTCGAATGAATCACTGATTGCTTGTGGCGCTTCCTTGTCCCCATACTCTGCGGCCTCTAACCAATCTGCATAAAGCCTGTGGTCCGTGAACTCGATTCGCTGCAACCAATCAGCCACCGTCTCTTCCCGAAGACGTGGGTGCTGCTGTTCTAACTTTCGTCCCGTCTCAAGAAGGCGAATCTGGCGAGGCGAGCGGACAATCCGCTTATCTGAGAGTGTCGGGTGGTGAATACTCCTAGGAATCATTCCATCTTCCTGGATGTCTTTTCGCTTCTGCAGATAGAAGAACAATCCTACTCCAAGAAGCAAGATCATTACAAACACTCCGATATAGAACAGCGAGTTATTCGATGCGGACGCGAGCAATGTCTCTTGCGCCACTGTCTCCGCATCTAGGTTCGGGTTATTCGGTACGAGGAAGCGGTTTACGCGATCATTCGGGTCGAGTACGATTCCATCAAACCAGCTCCCAATCCACAAAAAGAATGGAGTGATCCAGGCGACGACATTACCAAACAATAGCTCTTTAATCGTACGAATGATGAGAGAGACAATCAGCCCGATGCCTAGGCCGACGGTCAACATCGTCACCATCCGCTTGTAGTCGCGACGGTAATACAGGTTTCGTTGCCAAATCAAAAAGATGAACGGAAAGAGCACCATCGCGAGCGATTGCGATGCCGGGGGGAATAACCAGTCCGCCACCAAAAACAATACGCTCGCCATCGCGTAACGGTCCGTCCAATCCAACGTCCGAATGAATGCATGAACGTATGTGAATATCAAAAGCATGATGCTCATCTCATAAGAGAAATAAAGGGCACCGACGCTCATGATCGTCTGCACAATCAGTTGTGTATTCCGAGGGAGACGAAGTGTCAATAAGAAGAGCAATGGAAACACGTGCCCGATGTAAAATGCTGCGAAGACCCACCATAACCATCTCATTGACCGTCACCCCCCAAGCGGAGAATCGACTGATTCCCACTGTATTTGGCGACCTTTCGTTCAAACAAGGAGCGAGCAAGCGGAAAATCACTCTCGGACAGACAAGCGAACGTCGTCATAATCTTCCGAAAATGTACCTCACCACTTCCCGGTTGAAGGTCATACGTGATTCCATCCTTCGTAAGCGTCGGGACAATCAGACCGTAACTCGCATTTTCTTTCTCGAAATCACGGCATAATGCGGCAGCTTGCGAGATGAGGCGCTCCATCTGATAGGTGAGGGCACGCCCATCCTTCGTCAACAAGTCGAGGACGATGACATATTCATTTGCTTGTACCGGTTGCTCGGTACGGGCCAGCAGTTCGCCCGTCTTCGCATAGGCAGACCAATATAGCTGTCGCATCGGTTGCCCGTGATATGGGGTGACCGACTGGAACGTCTCCGGGTCACGATAGGCACTATGACGGACCATCTCCTCACCCGGGAGAGTAGGGGGACGTTTCGGGATCGGATAGGGCGAAAACTCAGGGAAGACGTAGCCGATGCGCGGGAGTGAGTCCTCTTTATAGAGCGAGAACATGCGCAACGGATCCCGGATTTCCATCCCGATGGCTTCAAGGCGGATTGGACCACGTTTCTTCGCATAGAGTGGGATTGTGAAGTCCACGGTCGCATTCGTCTCGACAAAGTTCTCCTGACGCCAAAACGCATGTCCCTCTGATTCCACGGTCGGATGCAAATAGCCGGATAGGCGGACAACGCCAAGCGGCACTTTTGCCGTCGACACGAGCTTTAAAACATAGACGGCCTCGTCGTTCGGAAAGAGTTTCATCTCTTCTGTGAGGTCGACATGGATTTGTTCTGCCAATCGAAACATGAAAGATGGCATGACCAGTGCATAGAGACTAAAACCGATCAATAGACTCGCAATCAAGACGTTTCCATAAAGTGCCGTGAAGACCCCGACGACGAACAGGAGCCACATATAGCCGGACTCGAGATAGCGTGGGCTGACTAACTGCATCTTACACCTCTGAAGGGACCGGGATGGTCTCGAGTACAGATTTGATCAACTTTGACGGCTTCGTCTTCAGCGACGCTTCGACCGTCAAGACGATTCGATGCCCTAAAATCGGAAGCGCGAGTGCCCGAATATCTTCTGGTGAGACATAGTCGCGTCCTTCCATATAGGCATGAGCCCGAGCTGCCATCGTATACGCGAGCGTCGCACGTGGACTTGGTCCAACCTCGATGTCACGATGATGACGAAGTGACTCCATCAAATCCAGTAAGTAATCTTCCATCGCCTCGTGGAATCGGACATCTCGTACCTCTTGCTGCATCTTTAACAATTCGTCCTGTTGCAGAGAGAAGGATTCTGAAGCGAGATGCTCATTGCGAATCAGTCGTCGTTCGGAATCCCGTGAGAGGGGAGCAAGTGTCAATTTGAATAAGAAACGGTCCAATTGAGCCTGCGGGAGCGGGAACGTCCCTTGCCCGTCGAACGGGTTTTGTGTAGCAATCATAAAGAATGGTTCCGGTAACTTGAGCGACACTTCCCCGAGTGTCACTTGACGTTCCTGCATCGCCTCGAGCAACGCTGATTGTGTACGTGGTGTCGTCCGGTTGATCTCATCGACAAGTAGAATCGACGTGAAAATCGGACCCGTCCGGCGTTCGAACGCCCCGGTCGTCGGATTGAACAACTCCATTCCTAATATGTCACTCGGCAATGTATCCGGAGTACATTGTACACGCTGGAATGTCGCCGAGATGGAGCTTGCTAAACTACGGGCGAGTGTAGTTTTGCCTGTGCCGGGACGGTCCTCGAGTAAAACGTGACCTCCCGAGAGTAGCGCAATCGAAGCGAGCTTGATGGCTTTCGATTGACCAATGACTTGATCATTCAAATGTGAAACCCATGGATGGTTCATTCAAAATCCCCCTATATTTTTCTGATAATTAAGAAAATCATAGCATAATCGGTTCAGGAGATGTATCAAAAATCAAATTCACTAAAAAAGACCGACCGGCATAAGCCAGTCAGTCAACGTTTCGGAGTATCTAAATATCGTTCAAAATGACGTTCGAGCCATTCTTGGAAGAAGGACATGAACGTACAGATTGCCCAGTAGATCAACGCCACGACGATATACACTGTCATGTAGTCGAACTCCCGACCACCGACGATCTTGGCCTTGTTGAAGATCTCAGGTACCGTGATCATCGCGGCGAGCGAACTGGCTTTAATCAAATCGAGAAAAACGTTCGAGAGCGGCGGAAGGGCGATCCGTGTCGCCTGTGGTAAGACGACCCCCTTCAATGTTAGCCATTTCCCCATCCCGAGTGAACGAGCCGCCTCCACCTGTCCGTCATCGACCGCACGAATCGAGGAGCGGATGATCTCAGCGATATAGGCGGCGGAATTCAAACTGAATCCGAGAATGGCTGCCGTCAAAGCGGCGAACTCGATCCCGATGAACGGGAATCCCGAATAGAGGATGAACAGAATGATCAAGATGGGTACGCCACGCATGAACGAGATATAGAAAGTTGACGGGTATCGAAGGAGTCGTGTCGGAGACAACTTCCCGAGCGCCAACAAAAGACCGAGCAAGAGACCAAAAAACATACTGACGAACGAAATCCAAAGCGTATTCGGTAATCCACCCAATAGATAAGGAAATGATTGAATCGCCAGGTCTACGTCAAAGATGGCGTCCCATTTAATATCTGAGAACGTCATGCCGTCATTACTTCGTTTCGACGATTGTTGCGTCTACGTCTGGTTCTACCGAAACATCCGCGCCATTGTAGAATTGCTCAGATAGTTTCTTGACCGTACCATCTTCAAGCATCTTATCTAGTACACGGTCGATATTCTCCTGGAGCTCGTCATTTTCTTTGTCCATCAAGAAAGCGACTTCTTGTGGGTTATAGGCGATATCCGGGTGAATCGTGATATCAAACTCAGGGAAGAAGGCAAGGGCCAACGTCTGAAGGTAATAGTCATTCAAGATGACATCGGTCCGTCCTGTTGAAACGTCGCGCAAGTACTGATCGTTCGTCGCGTTGTCATAGATGACTTCTTCTGCACCATATTCTCGAGCCACGTCCATGAAGACAGTCGTCGCCTCACCAGCGGCTTTCTTACCTTTCAAATCCTCGAGTGATTCGATTCCAGAGAGGTCGCTCTTGCGAACGATGGCCGTCCCGTACGTGTATTTATACGGTTTTGAGAAGGCAAACTTCTCTTTACGGTCTTCTGTTACCGAGATATCATTCGCTGCCACGTCGATTTGACCGTTCTGTACACTCGTCAACATGTTGTCAAATGCCGTTTCTTTGAATTCGATCTCGAGGTCAAGACGCTTGGCGACTTCTTTCATGAGTTCGACATCAAATCCTGTCAACGTGTCACTCTCTTCTTCACGGAAAGAAGCGGGGTAGAGGGTACCGGCCGTACCGACCGTCAATGTGCCTTCTTCTTGAATCTCTTCCCAGCGTGTCGTATCTGCTTGATCCGTGCTATCATCACCACAAGCAGCAAGTGGGATTGCTAAAAATAAAGTTGCTGCCAAACCTTTAGTCGTTCGTTTCACAAGAATTCCTCCTTAGATGGTTCATCTGTCTAAAAATAGCATGACTTGAGCGGTCTAGCAACTGTGAAGCATGTATTAAACAGGTGAATTTAAAATTTGAAACGTTTATTCATAAAGCGTTATCATTCCTATGAATGCTAAATTCACACGAATGATACAGAAGTAAAAATTAAGTGAGACAGAATCGATATTGAGGAGGCAGAGCGTATGAGTTTGATTCAAATCATTGCCTTAGATGAGGCGCATATTCATATTGTAAACGATGCAAATGATCCTTTTCCGATCATCGGACGAATCATGCCAAGTTATATGGATGGAAAATGGACATATGTCGAAGAATTAGATGAAGAAGTCAGAGAGATAACATTTCCGGACGATCGATTAGACTGGAAACAATATATCGAACATGACAGTCGCATCCTGTTTTTAGCGATGGATGCAGATGAATGTGTCGGACAAATCCGACTCGTGAAGGATTGGAATCGATTTGCATACATTGAAAATATCGCGGTCCGTCAAACACATCGTAAGCGTGGAATCGGAAAACTGTTGCTTGAAACAGCCGAACAGTGGGCAAAAGAAAAACAGCTGATCGGCTTATCGCTTGAAGCGCAGAACGATAACTTGATTGCATGTCGCTTTTATAGAAAAGAGGGATTTCAACTCGGAGGCGTCGACACGATCAAACAATACGCGAATCCACAAATCGAGTTGACCTTGTATTGGTACAAGATTTTTAAGGAATAGGGAGCTTTAAAATAGAGAAAAAATTGCTCTATTTTTTATTAGTTTACATAACATATATTATCAGTAAAAATAATATCTCATCTCATTATATTAGTATACTTATGATAGTGAGATGAGATTTGAATTTAAGACGTATGCGTATACCGGATCAATGTGACGCCATGTTCTGGTTCGAATTCGGCACTCGGTTCAAATCCAAGTTTCGTATACAGACGCTTCGCCGGTCCGTTATGCTTGCCCGTATGCACGTAAATCAACTTTCCTTTGTGAATGCTCAATATGTGTTCGAGTAACGTCGTCGCCAGTCTCGCCCGAAAGTATGTCGGGTCGATACATAGTTTCGTGATTTCAACAGTTTTCTCAGATGCTTCCACCGTGACAAACCCAATCAACCGCTCCTCGATATATAAGCCATAACTCGTGCCTGGTAAGTTTTGAATGACATCAATCGTCTCATAGCGCGCTGGGATTTCGTCAAACCCGAGCAGTTCCGCTTCGACAGCATAAGCGTTACGTTGAATCTCGAGCATCTGTTGGGCTTGCTCAAATTGATGAATGGCAACTTCTTTCAGCTGCATGGTGCAACCCTCCCGTTAACGGATAAACTTTCTCGCCTGCTTCCGTTTCGCCCGTTTCAACGCCAAATAGAGCCGGTGTGTCCCTTTGAGTGGCGGACCGTGCCCTACGAAAGTAAGGAGTGGTGACAAGTCCACTAGCCGCTCCGCACTCTCGACGGCAACGGACCGATTCCATGTCGCGAGTCCTGGTAATGGGAATAACGGCCGAACATCTCCCGCTACCGCTGCCCCTCCCTGAGTTTGAAAAGCGTCACCTGCAAATAATACCCGATTTACCTCGTCATAGTACGCAATTGACCCTGGTGTATGACCCGCTGCATCGAGGGCACGTAAACCGAATAACCGCTCACCAATATCTAGTACCGCATCCGGTGTAGAACGAATCGTCGGCAAAGAACCACGAATCTTGTTCTGCTCTTCTTCCTCTAGCGACCGATCTCCCGATAAGAGGCGGGCATCACGTCGGGAGATGAAGAGTTCAGCGAGCGGATGCTCTGCTTTGATGGTGTCCACCCCACCGACATGATCCCCATGAGCATGCGTTAACAATATCGCGAGGAGTGGCTTGTCTAGCTCGGCGATATACGATAGGATATCGGTCGCGTTCCGCTCCAGCGCCGTGTCGATCAAGACGAGTCCGAGCTCATGCTCAAACAGTTGAACGTTGATTGGCAGTACGGGAGCGTAAAAGGTCAGTTGATGGATATGTCCATATCGTCTTACTTGCATCATTGAGCCTCCTAGTCGAATAAAGTGGTCCAGTCTTCTTCTTGCCAATGCGCGTCAAAGCACATATGAATCTGTTCGATCGTATTTCGGGCAAGGGAGAGCTCAGGTAAATCGTCTCGTTCAAAGAAACCGACGTCACTCGTCTCCACGCCGGCGCTCCCCTCCCCGTCACCAATCAGTGCACACTCGATGAAAAGTTTGTAATAATGCTCCGAGAGAGGTGGGTGTGGATGTTCATGCATATCGAACAAGGCGAGCAACCGTACTGGAATCACATCCAGGCCAGCCTCTTCCTCTACTTCTTTGATGATATTCGAAGCAGGAGAGCGATTCACTTCACAGAAGCCACCGGGTAAGGTCCACAACCCATCTGACCGCTCCTTCACGAGCAGGATTCGATCATCTTTGAAGATGACGCCTCGCACATCAAGTTTCGGTGTCGGATAACCGTCCACATGAACGAGTTGTGAGATGGCCTCGTCCGATAAGTCCGAGTGCCGTTCATACATCTCTCTTGCGATTTCTTGTAACTCTTGGTACCGTTCTCGGTCATATTGATCACGCGTGAACGTCAGACCGGCCTGAGACAGCGCCTGAATTCGTTTCGCCCATGTCAGCCATTGAGACATATAGATCCCCCTATCTTTTGTCCTACATGTCTTTTTCGGCAAATCGATGCATTCTTCCTTTTCAGAACCCACATTCTCTGATGTCAGCTTTCCATCACGTATACGAATAACAATTGGTCGAGATGCACACGCGGCACCATCGACGACAACAACGCGATCTTGAGACATGGCTACGACAAAAAGACCTGTGAACGGCGAATCAGCCAAATCACAGGTCTTTTGATTAATCGAGATACACGTCCTCGATTTCACCGAACGAGTCTTCGTCAAAGACGAACGAGCCGTTGGCATAGCGATCGAGTAGCGTAAGGGTTTTTGTCTTCACTTGTTTTGCTTTTTCTTTCCCGACGATATGAAGCGTCTCATCCCCATGTACTGGAAGCACACGACGGATTTGGTGTGGTTTTGATTTGACCTCACGAATGAGCATCGTCCCACGAAGGTTGCGGTTCGTGCAGTCGAACTGGTCCTCGAGTTTCATCTTCTTGACCGCTCCCCGTTGCGTCACGAGAACGAACAACGGTGGCGTGAAGAAGGAGAAGGCATCGGCGACGAGGTCACCGTCTTTCAGGTTCATCGCCTTCACACCGGCTGCCCGCTGTCCGACGACAGGGACATCATCCTCTTTGAACCAGAGACCGTATCCACGCTCTGAGACGAGGAACAACTGCCCTGGACCGTCACTGATTCCGGCGAAGACGACCTCGTCGTCACCTTTCAGCTTCAAGGCCATGAGTGGTTTCGATTTCCGCTGCGCGTCGTAGTCGCGTAACGGTGTACGTTTGACCATCCCGTCTTTCGTCACGAAGAGGCAATGGGCGTCCGTATCGAACGTCGAGACGACGTCTGCCGAGATGACCTGTTCCCCTTCAATCGGGACGAGGTTGGCGACGTGTTGTCCGGCATCCTTCCACTTCGATTCTGGAATCTGATGGATCGGGATGAGGAGGTAACTACCCTTGTTCGTCCAAACGAGCAAGTGGTCCGTCGTCATGGCTTGTGTCGTGAGAAGTGGACGATCCTTCTCTTTCATCTCCGGTAAAACGTCACTTGACGCGCCATACGAGCGCATCGAGGCACGTTTGACGTACCCGTCACGGCTGACGAATACCATCGTCTCTTCGACAGCAATCATAACTTCCGTCTTCAGTTTTAATTCCTCAACTTCCGACTCGATGACCGAACGACGGTCATCTCCGAACTCGTCACGCAATGCCGTAAGTTCTTTCACGATCAACTTTCGTTTTGTCGCGTCCACCTCGAGGATGTTTGAGAGGCGGGCAATCTCTTTTTGGAGCGCCTTTGCTTCTTTTTGCAACTCGACGATATCCGTATTCGTGAGTCGATACAACTGGAGCATGACGACCGCTTCGGCCTGGCGTTCCGTAAATGAGAACCGCTCCATCAGTTTCTTCTTCGCGTCCGTCTTGTCTTTGGCGGAACGGATCAATTCGAGCGTCTCATCGAGGACCGAGATGGCTTGTTCCAAGGCGTCGACGATTTCGGCACGTTTCTTCGCCTGTTCGAGCTCGAACGTCGTTCGGCGTGTCACTACTTCTTCGACGTGTTTCAAATAGGCGTCAATGATTGGGATAATTCCCATCTGTTTCGGCGTCCGGTTCACGATGGATACCATATTGTAGTTATAGGCGAGCTGTAGGTCCGTATGCTTCAAGAAGAAGTGAAGGACACCTTCCGCGTCCGCTTCTTTCTTCAATTCGATGACGACCCGAAGGCCCGTCCGATCCGTCTCATCACGGACTTCCGCGACACCTTCGACTTTTTTATCGAGACGGAGCTCTTCCATCTTTTTGACGAGGTTCGCCTTATTCACTTCATACGGAAGTTCGGTAATCGTGATCTGTTCACGGCCACCTTTTAGCTGCTCAATCTCGGACTTCGCTCGGATGATGACCTTCCCTTTACCGGTCTCGAACGCCTTGAGGATACCGTCTTTCCCCATGACCGTCCCTCCGGTCGGAAAGTCAGGTCCTGTGACATACTCGAGGGCGTCTTTCGCCGTATCGACCTGACCCTTCAAGCGTGCGATGGCGAGGTTGAGCACTTCCGTCAAGTTATGCGGAGGGATCTCCGTCGCATAACCAGCTGAGATCCCTGTCGTCCCGTTCATGAGTAAGTTCGGGAGGAGCGACGGCAAGACGAGCGGTTCTTCCGTTGAATCATCAAAGTTTGGCGTATAGTCGACCGTATTCTTCGCAATCGACGTCAACATGACACCCGCAATCTTCGAGAGACGGGCTTCCGTATAACGCATGGCCGCTGCCGGGTCACCGTCCATCGACCCGTTGTTCCCATGCATGTCGATGAGCGGATACCGGAGTTTCCAGTCTTGCGAGAGACGTACCATCGCCTCATAGACGGACGAGTCCCCGTGCGGGTGATAGTTCCCGATGACGTTCCCGACCGTCTTCGCAGACTTCCGGTATGGCTTGTCGTTCGTATTCCCCTCATGGTGCATCGCATATAGAATCCGGCGTTGTACGGGCTTGAGTCCGTCACGAGCATCCGGTAAGGCACGGTCTTGGATGATATATTTTGAGTAACGCCCGAACCGGTCACCGACGACCTGTTCGAGAGATAGATTTAAAATGTGTTGAATCGTCGACATCGTTACATCACTTCCTCAATCGCTTTAGTCACATGTTCATTGGCGATGATCGAATCATCTTCTTGGAGTCCGAAGGCGACGTTCTCCTCGATCCACTCACGGCGATGCGTGACGTTGTCACCCATCAAGACCGATACACGCTTGTCCGCGACAGCCGCATCGTCCACCGTGACACGGATGAGCGTACGGGTATCCGGATTCATCGTCGTCTCCCATAACTGGTCCGCGTTCATCTCACCGAGACCTTTGTAGCGTTGGAGGATATAGCCTTTCTTATACACTTTGACGAGCTTCTCGAGCGCCTCTTCGTCCCAGGCATAGTCGAACTGTTCGGACTTGCCTTTCCCTTTTGAGATGCGATAGAGCGGTGGCAAGGCGACGAACACACGGCCCGCCTCGACGAGCGGTCGCATATAACGGAAGAAGAACGTGAGAAGGAGCACTTGGATATGCGCACCGTCCGTATCGGCATCCGTCATGATGATGATCTTGTCGAAGTTGCAGTCATCCAAGTCGAAATCGTGACCGACCCCGGCGCCGATTGCATGGATGATCGTATTGATTTCTTCATTCTTCATGATGTCCTGAAGTTTCGACTTTTCTGAGTTGATGACCTTCCCGCGTAGTGGGAGGATGGCTTGGAACGTACGGTCGCGCCCTTGTTTGGCGGAACCACCGGCCGAATCACCCTCGACGAGGAACAGTTCGTTCTTGGCGGCATTCTTCGACGTCGCCGGCGTCAATTTCCCGTTCAAGATGCTCGAACGTTTCTTTTTCTTCCCGTTACGTGCCTCTTCACGGGCCTTTCGAGCCGCCTCGCGAGCCTGAGCCGCACGAATCGCCTTCTTGATGAGCATCGTCGCCATCTGAGGGTTCTCTTCTAGGAAGATCGTCAACTGTTTCGCCATAACGCTGTCAGCACTCGCACGTGCCTCTGGTGACCCGAGTTTCGACTTCGTCTGCCCTTCAAACTGGAGGAACTCTTCCGGGATCCGGACCGAGACGATGAGCGTGAGTCCTTCACGGACATCACCGCCGTCTAGGTTCTTATCCTTCTCTTTGAGCAGTCCGTTCTTACGGGCATACTCATTCATGATCCGGGTCATCGCCGTTTTGGCACCGACCTCGTGCGTTCCACCATCGCGTGTCCGGACGTTGTTGACAAACGAGAGCACATTTTCGGAATAGGCATCCGTGAACTGAAATGCGAGTTCGATCTCGATCTCGTTCTCTGTCCCTTCGAAATAGACGATCGGATGAAGCGTCGCCTTGTCGTCGTTCAAGTATTGGACGAACTCGGCAATTCCTTCCTCGTAATGGAACGTCTCTTGTTTCTCCGTACGCTCATCAGTGAGCGTGATCGTCAATCCTTTTAAGAGGAAAGCCGATTCACGGAGGCGTTCGGCGAGCGTGTCATAGTTATACGTCGTCGTTGAGAAGATGGTCGCATCCGGTTTGAAATAGACACTCGTGCCAGTTTGGCGTGTCTTGCCTGTCTCAATCAGTGTCGTTTGAGGCACACCGCCATCCGCGAAAGTCTGTTCGAACACTTTGCCGTCACGATGAATCGTCACGACGACCTTGCTCGAGAGGGCGTTGACGACCGAGGCGCCGACGCCGTGAAGTCCGCCAGACGTCTTGTAGCCGCCTTGGCCAAACTTTCCGCCGGCGTGGAGGACTGTGAAGATGACTTCTGGGGTAGGCTTTCCAGAGGCATGCATTCCTGTCGGCATCCCACGTCCGTGGTCACGGACCGTGATGGCATCATTCTTATGAATCGTCACATCGATTTGACCACCGAACCCAGCGAGCGCCTCATCGATCGCGTTGTCGACGATCTCATAGACGAGATGGTGAAGTCCGCGATGGTCGGTTGACCCGATGTACATCCCCGGACGTTTCCTTACGGCCGTGAGTCCTTCGAGCACCTGGATGGCGTCTTCATTGTAATTAAATAGATCTGTTGACATAGCAGTCACCTCAATTTCGAACACACGTTCGTTTTTCTTTCCTATTGTATAGCTGTTCATCGATTCTGGCAAGCCTCCCTTGTCAGCCATCGCTGAAAAAAAGGAGACCTACCAAGGAGGTAGGTCTTATCCGAGTAGACGAGCATGTTCCACGTACAGGCAGCGGTTCTCGATATAATCGAGCCCGGCGTCACGCACGATTTGCTCCGCCTCAGCACTTGAGAGACCGAGCTGGTTGAAGACGAGCCCGACATCCCCATGTCGTACCGCATCTTCCGCGACACCCGCTAAAAATTCGCTGCGACGGAACACGTCGACGATATCGATTCTACCCGGGATGCTCTCGACGGACGGATACGCTTTGCGTCCGTTCCACTCCTCGAGCATCGGGTTGACGGGGATGACGGTATAGCCGACACGGAGTAAATACTCTGCGATCTGGTTGGCCGTCTTGTTCGGGTTGTCGGACACGCCGACGACCGCAATGGTCTTCGCTTCAGACAAAAGTTGCTTCAAACGCTGATCATCCATCCAAAATCCCCCTTTGGTTTACGTTTACAGTGTAACGTTACCTTCCTTCCTGTTTCAAGTCTTATTTTCATCATAAGGTATAATGACTCAACATTACAATTTCAAAACAAACCAATATGGTTTACATAACAAATTATTGTCTACCATTTATTTTGCTATAAAATCAATCAGTTGATTAACCACT
Source organism: Exiguobacterium sp. s163 (assembly GCF_018617135.1). Taxonomy (GTDB): domain Bacteria; phylum Bacillota; class Bacilli; order Exiguobacteriales; family Exiguobacteriaceae; genus Exiguobacterium; species Exiguobacterium profundum. Next base: position 64,788 of record NZ_JACSJN010000004.1, on the reverse strand, counting down.
CGATTGAGATACAATCACGCAATTCATGTACATTGCGTGAAATATCTATTTCACGCAACGATACATACGAAATTAGGACGTTTTTTAAAGTCATTTTACGGACTTCTATACAAATTTAATCATTGTTTCGTTATACTAAAAGAAAGGAGGTGTGTGATGGGAACAACCTATGAAACTCGTCGAGGAACACTATATAACGAACGAATTACTTTTTACGGCAATGTCATCGCTTGGTTGGTCCACTTCCTATTTTGCATCTTGTTTTATCGTTTGGATATGACTCTCTTATTCCTATCAAATGGCTTGAGTGTGATCTATTACACGATTTCATTCTACTTTGTACATAGGCGGTGGTACGGCATCTTCTTTACCGGACTTTTTATCGAAGTCGTTTACAACGCCGTCATCTCGACCGTCATTCTCGGTTGGGAGATCAACATGCATTATTTCATCCTCATGATGGCCTATGGTGTCTTTTTCATGCCAAGCGTATCCAGAAGCCAACGCATCTTGACCACGGCCATCGCGATGTTGATTTATAGCCTTCTGTTCATCTATGTGTCCGACGGCATCGAGACCCTACCGATTCAGGTGGAACAAGCGCTCGGACTCTTTTGCATCCTATCGACCGTGGTGATGATCGCAGGGCTCTCCTTCATCTTCGAGTCAGCCGTTGTCGAAGTGACAGATGAACTCGAACGATCCAATGAGCGATTGCAGATCCTAGCGTCTACGGATGGATTGACCGGACTATTGAACCGAAAAGTTGGGCATGAACAAGTTTCTAAAGCAATCGACAAAGCCGCTCATGAAGGCGTTCCGTATGCAATCGTTCTCGGTGACATCGATCGATTCAAATCGTTTAACGAGACGTACGGTCATGATTGTGGGGACCGGGTGCTTCAACAAGTGGCCTCCATATTATCCGATATCGACGGCATGGCCGTCCGCTGGGGAGGAGAGGAGTTCCTGGTCTACCTATCGAGTCCGTCCGGTGACTTCCTTCCAATCGTCGAGCAGTTGAGACAACAAATCGAGTCGACCCCTCTCCATTACGCAGGAGAACGTCTTCATGTCACAATGACATTCGGACTTGCGGTTCGTGTTGGTCACGATACGGTCGAAGAGATCGTCAAAGAAGCGGACAACTTCCTTCGTGAAGGGAAGCGTAGCGGAAAGAATCAAGTGAGAACTACATGAAGAAAGGGGCATTCTATGAGTATTTTCCGTCAACTTGGACAGCGGCAGACACCGACGACGACGAAACGCTTCGAGTTGAACGGGTTGCACCGACTACCCGCATTCATCCAACAGTTTTTTCATCATTTAGCAGCGAAGCATTATTCCAAACAGACGGCCCAGCGCTATGTGTATGACGTTTTAGATTTCTTTCGTTGGGTCGAGCACGTTAGTGGTACTGAGTTAGAGCCTGAAACGATTGACTTGCCATCATTCACAGAGATTGACCATGCCGGAGCAGAAGCGTATGCGACTTATCTTGCCCTCGATCTCGATAATGCTCCGAGCGTCATCAATCGAAAGCTTTCAACGTTACAGTCACTCTTCAATTACTTAATCGAGACCAATCAAGCAACGGTGAATCCTTTTCAAACCGTAGAACGCCCGAAACGCGGCAAACGGAACCCCGTCTATTTGACGGAATCGGAGTGGCTCGATTTCTCGACGCTCGTACGTAGCAATGTCGGCATGACGAATCGCGAGGCGAGTTGGTACGAAATGAATCGCGCGCGAGACTTTTTAATTATACAGTTACTCGGACTGACAGGAATGCGCGTATCCGAGCTCGTCGGACTCAATTGGTCCGATATCAACATTGAGACCGGAACGATTCGGGTCATCGGTAAAGGCAATAAGGAACGCTTGATCCCCATCGCAGGACCACTTCTTCCACTCCTCTCTGAGTATCGCGACACGTCGAGCGAAGGGGCGGTGTTCCAAAATGAGAAGGGACAACGAATCGCTGTACGGACGGTTCAGCATATGTTGAAAGGGCATATTGACCGCTTAAAGCCTTACCTGCCGTTCTTGAGCTATAAACAGGTAACGCCACATAAACTCCGTCACACGTTCGCTTCACGTCTCGCCATGGGGGGCGTCGATGTGCTCACGATTCAACAGCTTCTCGGGCATGAATCTGTGGCAACGACACAAGTCTATGCCCATATCGGAGATGAACGGAAAAAACACGCAATATCGAGTTTACAATAATATGTTATGTAAACTATATATCCAAATATAACCACCACCTATATAATGGGTGGTGGTTATATTTATGTGCTGGACATTGACAAAATCAAAATGGCATCATCGATGACCATAAAATAGGCATTGTCATAAGTGAGACGTTCTTCCGATTCTAAATCGAAAATCACGACACCGCTCGTAAGTCCTTCCGTATATTCATGGACGAGATAGCGGCGACCGATGACGCGTTCGAACGGTTCCACATCGATATAACGCGCACCGGTTGCGAGGTCGATGACTTCTGAGTGCATATCTGTCTCATCAACTTTGATAAAAATCGTCGAACTAATATCGTCGTACGTGAAATCAATCGGTTCATAAGCACCCCAATCGACGACCGATACTTCATGTAAGACATCGGGACCCGTCAAATCATAGATGACCTCCTCATTCAACGAGTCAACAAACGCGGAGAATCGAAGCGTCCCTTCATTTTCTCCTAGATATTGGACCGTGTCCCCTTCCCCTTGGAGACGGAGGATATCATCGAATGGCAATTCACCCCGTTGATCCCATATCGCCTCGACCGCCTCCTCGAGTGGGCAAATCAAGAGTGCCTCGGAATGGTCAATCGGGTCGTCAGGAGAGATGCGCCCATCATCGAGTGCATTGTAATAGTCAAACTCATCGAGTCTCGCGTTGCAGACGATGTATGGAACACCATCGAATGTGGTCGTGAACAAATACAATTCTCGGAAACGTTCCGTCTTACCGACAAGACGCTCATCCCGAATACGCTCCCGTTGATTGGTCACGCGATCATAGAGCCACGCCTCATCCGATGATTCAAACGCCGTCAAAAAGAGGAAGTAACGATGATCCAGTACCCAGAACAATGTGCTATTTCCACGCTTCTCAAACGTCGTGACCACTTCTTCGGTGCCCGCCTTGTAAGAGAAGGCGATCAATTCTGTTTTGACCACCCCTTCACCGTCCGGGACCTCATTTATAAAATAGACGATGTCTCCATCGACGAATAGTTTAGGATAACCGTAATCCGCGTACTCCCTCCGGTTCAATTGTGTGATCACGCCATCCTCATCGTCAAAGCGATAGAGCGAGAATGTCGTGCGATCTTTCTTCTCTCGATAGTAGACCGAGGTAGGGGTAACGGCGATCACATCTTCATGATCGATTGGCATGGCTCGTGCGTCAACGATTCTCATAAAGCACCTCTCTCTTGTCCGGATTCAGCGGGTTCGACTGTCACAAGCCCAGGTGGTCGTTTCGGGAACGTGATCCGTAGATGAGCATATTCAATCACATTCTGATGCGGATGGTTCTTGTCAATCCAGCGAATCCGTTGTTGATTCGCGAGGGCATGCCCGATCTTTTCTTCCATTTGGAATTTGGAGATGTCACGAAACGCGACTTCTTGAATGTATGTTTCCTCATCGGTTTCAAACTGTTGCCAGATTCCCATGATCAATTGACCGAGGGATGAGACACGCCGTTCAGGGAGCGTGATCGTCCCTAGTGTTCGACTCACTTCCTTTAGACACTCGTTCGGGTCGTCCGAGACGGCAAATAGTCGTTTTGCCGTGTTGTTCATGACGCGATAGCGACGTTTCCCACTTTCAAGCCTGAGCACCTGCGCGTATGGTTCAACCGGGACACCATGAAAAAACGTTTCCGTTCCGCCCCATGCGAATCCAAACGACGGGTCAAACTTCCGGATCGTCTGCATGAAGGACATCATAAAGTCCTCGACTTCTCGTCTTTCGAGTCGAAGCCATTCGGCCAGGGCGAGGGTTCCTTTCTCTTTCGAAATCCGATCGACCGGGAAGAAGAGCTCACCATCCGATAGACGATGAGGTTTCAATTCGACGCCGTCAGCACGATAATCGGTCGACGGCCTCCCCCCTCTCCCCGCGTAGATGACCCACTCATCGTCTGTGCTTTCGATGGCATATGCTTGATGTGCCCACGGTGGCGTCACGTATAAGGCGGGATACTCCTCGAAGGTGTCGAGGTGAATGTACGAACGGTCATTCCAAAGGTGGGCGACGAGGCGTACGACCTCCCCTGTCTCCGAATCTTTTGGGGCGATGTAATTTCCGGTATCTCCGATGAACGTCAAAATGTGAAAACCATACCCGTTATACAGGTGACGCACAATTCGTTCAAAGACGGCGGTCACCATGCGTTCAAATAACGGATGATCTTCATTCCGATTGAGCGTTGGCGAATCGACCGTACACATGAGCCAACCCATCCGCTCATATAGACGAACTCGGAGCGGATAAGAGATCAACGGAGAAGAACTCGCATGAATCTCAGTCAAGCGGATATTGGACATGTTTTCGACTTGCAAGGTGAAGCCGCTACGTCTTAACTGTTCCTCCATCTTTTTCTTCCAGTTGATCGTCTCCATCCCATTCACTCACTTTCTCTCATCATCTCATTGTGAATTTTTCCCGATTCTCGTTTTACACAAACGCTTTTCGTTCCATTTGCGCGCTCAGTCGCTGAATCGCCTCGTCCAATAGTTCACGACGTGTCCCAATATTCATCCGTTCGAATGATTCACCTTGAGGACCGAACGGACTACCCGGTGACAAGAAGATTCGGACGTCTTGATGCAGCCAAGACGTCCGATCCTCGGCTGACATCGGTAACTCTGAGAAGTCAATCCAAAGCAGATAACTCGCTTCCGGACGGGTCGTATGGAGCATCGGAAGGTTTGATTCGATGGAATCGATCACGTCATTCATTTGTTGCTCCAATTCTTCTCGCAACTGGTCGAGCCAACGTTCCGCGCGGTTATCGGTATACGCGGCGATGATAGCCGTGTTTGCGAACGGTGTCGGGAGCACATGATGTTTGTTCTGTACTTTCGTGATTTGCTTCCGCCACTCATCGACCGGACAAATGATGTAGGACGCAAATAATCCGGCGATGTTAAATGCTTTTGATGGCGCACTCACCGTGATGACACGTGGGTCGAGTGTGCCGATTGCGGTATGTTGATGAGACGGGAACGTCAAGTCTGCATGAATCTCGTCAGCGACGAGGATCACCTCATATTGATTCGCGAGTGCTACGACCTTCTCTAGTTCCGCTCTCGTCCAGACACGTCCAACTGGATTATGTGGGGAACAGAGTAAGAAGAGTTTCGCTTGCTTCATCGCTTCCTCGAGTGCGACAAAATCCATCTCGTAGCGTTCGTCAGTTTTTTTCAACGGGGCATCGAACACTTGTCGTTTGGAGCCGACAACGAGTTCGTGGAATGGTGGATAGACAGGTGACTGGATGACGACGCCATCTCCGACTTCAGTCAACGCCTCGACGATATGAGTCAACGCAGGCACAACACCGCTAGAGAATAACACATGGTTCGGGTCTACAATCAAATCGTGACGTCGGCCGTACCAATCACTGACCGCCTTCTGCGCTTCAGGTGCGAACAATGTATACCCGAATTCCCCTTGAGCGGCTTTTGCGGCGAGCGCCTCGGAGATGGACGGGGCAGTCCGGATATCGATATCCGCTACCCAGAGTGGTAACACATCATCTGACAAACGGAACCATCGCTCCAACCCGTCCCACTTCACCGAATTCGTACCTTTACGTTCAAGTTGTTGTTGTAAAATTGATTTCATGTTCATCCCTCCTCCTCTTACTGTATCAAAGTTGATTCGACTGCGTGCCAAAAAAGCATGGCAGTTTCTTGCCGACTTCGTTATACTCGATCGAGATAAGAAAGGAGGCACGTCAATGCGTGTTACCGTCATTCGCAACAATCGAAGAAAAAAAGCCGCATTTTATGTCACGCCAAACGGCATCGAGCTGCGTATTCCAGCACGTTTGTCTGAACGAGTCGTCGACCGCATACTAGAAGAGCACGACACATGGATTCGTGAGACGTTGCAGAATCTTCCTCAACAGACGTCTATTCTCGATAAGGGGCTCGTTTTTCATGGGAAAAACTATCCGACCAAGAAAGATGATGGCACGACTCTCCGATATGACGGCTCCTCATTTTTCGTTCCGAGGACATGGGACGAAAACGCCCTGGCTAAACATTATGAGGCATGGCTACGTGAACGCGCGCTTGAATATGTAATCAATCTGGCACCGACTTACGAAAGATTATTAGGTGTTAAAGCGAAAAAGATTCGTATCGGTCATCAAAAGACACGGTGGGGATCATGTAGTTCGAACGGAACCATCTCCATTAATGTCCGCCTCATGCTGGCGCCAAAAGAGATGATGGACTACGTCATCGCCCACGAATGGGTGCATCTCGTTCACTTCGATCACTCCCCTTCTTTTTGGAGAACGTTACAAACGATTTATCCGAACACCGCTTCAGCGAAAGATTGGTTGAAACGACACGGACATACGTTACAATTCAAAAAAACCGACTGACCCCGTGTAGGGTCAATCGGTTCACAGGTTGGATATAAATGTGTCGGCCGTATCATGTAACTCGGCTGCTGCCTGCTCGAACGTATGGAATCGCTCCATCGTCTGTTCCATCGTTTTTGCACTTAACTGAATCTCTTGATTGGACGCAGTGACACCTTCTACAATTTTCCGAAGCTCGACGTTCATCCCTTCCGTGTTCGAGTTGACGTCGATGACCGCACGTTCAACCATACGAGAGAGGTTTCGGATCTCAGTCGCAACCACATTAAATCCAAGCCCGTGTTCACCTGCTCGTGCCGCTTCGATGGCAGCATTCAGGGACAACAGATTCGTTTGTGCCGCAATCTCTTTGATCGACGAGGCAATTTTCGCGATGTCATCGGCTTGACGACGCAAGTTCTGAAGGGCATGGAGGTTGTCCGCAGCATCTTTCGCAAGCTTTTCAATCGTCTGATTCAATAATTTCGTGTCTTGCATGCCTGTCTTCGCCCGTTCATCGAGCACATCGGTCATCGATTTAAAGCGATACGCATAATCCTCAATCACTTGTTGCCGTGCGGTGATGTCCGATGCGATCTTGACGACACCGACGACATCATCTCCTTCAAAAATCGGCATATACGTCGCCTCGAGCCAAATGGTTTCCCCTTTTGCATTCTCGCGCTCCACTTTATCCGAGAAACTGAAACCACTCCATAATTTCTCCCAAAATGCCGAATACTCTGGACTATTGACAAAGGATGAAGGGCAGAACAAGTGATGCTGCATGCCAATCATCTCCTCGCGTCTGTATTTCATTGCTTTCGCGAACGTATCATTCACATCGACGACCCGGCGTTGACGGTCGAATCGAATCATCGCCATATTCATTTCAATGGATTGAAAAACGTCCTCAGATTGAATTCCTTTTTGGTTCAAAGTACTCATTATATATAGCAACCTTTCTTATTCTTAGAATGTTCTTACCAAATCGTGAATTTCAGTGTAACGTATCCCATAACATTCTATTACTCTCTTTTTATACAGAAGGTCAATATCTTGATTTTGAAGTATTTACCAAATGAAAATACGCCGAGGGGCGCCTTTCACTCATCTAAATCAGGGAAATAGGAGAAGAACGTTTCCGCCCCTGCACTGCTCAGTTTGAATGTTTGATTGCGTGTTTCATCCGTCACATAGACATCGACTTTTTTAGACCGTTTCTTGAAGCTTAATTGAAACTCTTGCCCTTTCCATCCCTCGATGATGGTAAGAAGGGGATAGTCCCCCACTTCTCCAGCTCGATCCACCGGTTCTGCCTCCTCAAATGCGTTCATCAAATCAGACATCTCGATTCCTGCAGCCCGCAGCACGTTCGGATAATCAATCGTTGCCTTTTCGTCTAAAGGAGTTTTATGGACGAACACGAACGGACCACTTGGTACGGCGGGATTCGATTCCTTGTCCGCTTCGATCGATTCATTCGTCGCAAATTCGCGATCCGTGTACGTGAGACGGACGTCTTTCGTCACACGCTTCCCGTCCTCAATAAAAGAGAACGTGTAGAGCGGTGTCTCGACCCCGGGTTCGAGCGATTTTGCCTGTAGTACCCGCTCAACTTTGAGCCCTTCAAATTGTTTTGGTTGCTGCTCTGGATGCGAATAATCATCTTTTGTTATAAGGACAATCGGGTCATAAGAAAGTAACCCACCTTCCGACTTAGCGAAAAAGTAAGCCTCTTTGGATTGTTCGTCGTAGCCGAGTGCGATTGTCATGCTTCCCATTTGCGCGTGATAAGGCTCAGTGATTGAGAGCGGTAAGATCCCTTCGTCCTCTCCGATGGTTAAATGGATACTTCCATTCAAGGAAGGGGTCACTTGAATCATCGTTTCGTCAATGAGATTGACGGGATCCTCGAAAACATCGGAATAATCGCTTTCCTTCAAACTCTCTTCTTGTTCCCGAGTTCCATTTGCAATTGTCGGGTTACTTGGAATGTTGACACCTTCAGAAGCCTGTACAAACGAAGGGAACTTCTCAACAAGTCCGACTCTCATCTCTGGAGAAAAGCCGTCCTGACAAATGACATAATTCTGTTCGCCTTTTACATACGTCACTAGCTTATAGGCATGTGCATCGTAGTCGGAAATCATGGCTTTTCGGTTCAAGACATACGAATTATAGACCGTGACGTCCTCAGGGATTTGGGGAACCGGGTCATCGGTGCATGCAAGAAGTAAATCGCTCGCCCACGTCTCCGACCCGGTAGTAAAGCTGTTCATGTCTCGTACATCCCATTGTGATGGCATATGATCCAGTTTGACGACCTTTACCTCTTCACCACCACAACCCGATAATATTCCAACTGTACATAAAGTGAATAATAGTCGTTTCATCATGATTTTTCGTACTCCGGGAAAATATCCAAAAACACTTCCGCCCCTTTACTAGATAATTTAAATGTCTGCTCGCGAAGCGGGTCTGTCAGATAGATGTCGATTTTTTTTGACCGCTGTTTATAGCTGATTTCAAATTCTTGCCCTTTCCATCCATCCATCAACGTCAAGTATCGATAGTCTGCAGGCTCACCTTTGCGGCTGACCGGTTCTGCCTCCTTCAATACTTCCATGACTTGTTCAGATTCTTCCGTCGAGATTTCAATAAAATCAGGATAAGCGAGCTCATTTCCATCAAACGGTTTCCGGTGTGAGACGACTCTTGGACCATCTTCTTGGGCCGGCATCCACTCTTCATACATCGAATCGGGTTCTTCGCCTTCTTTCAGCAACGTACCTTCAACAAAGCGAACCGTCATCGTTTCAGTCACGGGTTCACCATCCCGCATGTAATGGAACGTATATATGGGAACCGCTTCTCCTTTTTTTATCTCTCCAGGTTCGATGATGGTGTCGACGCTTAACTCTTCAAAGGACTGTTTTTCTATTGACGCAGGATCCTCTAGTTCTTCAAACTGTAATTGCTGATAAACAAAGCGTTCATTGAATGAAAAAAGAATATACGGTTGAGATGTTTGTCGATCGAGTCCGATGGCAATCTGTCGATGCGGCATATCGGTTCCGATTGGTTGAAAACTAGTGAGCGAATGTCTCGTCGCATTACCATCGAGCTCTAGTTCAAGCTCTCCGAATAGTGCCGGTTCAATTTCAAGCAATGTATCTCGGAACGGGATGATCTCGATTTCATCGATTTTCAGTCCGTCTGTTTTCATTAGCTTGTCCTTTGAGGACGAAGATGTTTGATGAAGGCTAGGTAATCGGGGGACGCTGATTCCTTCAGATGTATTCACAAAATCCGGAAACTTATCGATTGTCTTCGCCATCCATTGATTCGTATAATCTTCTCGACATACGACATATCGTTCGTCACCTTCTAAATAGGTAACTACCTTCATCGAGTACGGATCCATGGATGACACGACCCCGTTTCGCCCTGCGAACACTGTCTGATATACAGTGACATCTCCTTTTAGCTTAGTCGTTCGTTCGCCCTCACACGCCTCGAGCACTTCTCTCGTTTCGTTGACTTGAACAAATTCTCCTTCTTTCGTATAACTCTCGAGATTCCATTGATTTTCTATGTAATCTAGTTGAATGACTTCTATATTAGATGCCCCACATGCGCTTAAAAATGAAGCACTAAGTAACATCATGATTCCTCTTTTGTACAAAATATCCCCTCCTATAATCTCCTCATCCAATTTTACCATTATCTAACTATCCTATACGAAAAAAATCCGCTCACGTTTCATGAGCGGATGGTAGAACAATCATTTACTTTGGTCGATGGCACGTTGCAATCGGGACTCGACGTCTAACGCGACGGCTTGTAACGATTCGTCATCGATGAGGCGAATTAATTCAGTCGGTCTCGGCATACCGATTTGGGTATGGTCGTCTTTTTCGAACACCGCGATTTTGCATGGAAGGAAGTAGCCTCCTTCTAATTGTTGCGACAGCACTTCTTTTGCCGCCTTCGGATTGCATACTTCTAATATACGATACTTCCCATCAATCCCCTGTCCCTTTTTCTCGAGCGTCTCACTCAAATCAAAGTCCCAGAGCACCCCGAATGATTCTTCTTTCAATGCTTCTCCGAGACGAATGACAACGTCATCCACGGTACGGTCAGATTGTACGGTATAGTCAAACATCTTCATTCCTCCTTATGTGGTTACTCATGAAATCTGTACCCGAACGAAGTCATGCTCAATCAAAAAGAAACTGTATGTGATTTGAAACATAATCACGCACTCGAACGTATAAAAGGAGATAATAGTTAGAACCAAACTGATGTAAAGGAGAAGTGGTTGTCGTGACGGTCACGGTATTCACGCATACGAGCTGCAGTTCTTCCAGAAAAACGATTGATTGGTTACGGGAACAAAAGATTCCCTTCATCGAAAAGAAATTGACAGACCAAGGTTTATCCTTCGGAGAATTCAAAGAGATGTTAAGCCTGACGGAAAATGGGACGACGGACTTGTTGTCGGTCCAAAAGAGTGTCTATAAACAAGCGGCAGAGAAACTAGATGAGATGTCGATTCGTGAGCTATATAGCTTCGTCGCCTCGAATCCTCAAATCCTGAAAAGTCCGATCGTCTTCGACCATCATCGCATCCAGGTCGGTTTCAGTGAAAAAGAGATTCGGACGTTCATCCCGAGACATGACCGCATCGCTGAACTGAAACGTCTGCTCCATAACGCATAAATCGTGTCGCTTTCGCGACACGATTCTTTTTATGCCTTTTTCAATTTTGCCGCCAGTCGATTCCCGAAGGATTGGATGGACTGAACGAGGAGGATGAGGACGAAAATGGTCACGTACATGACTTCCGGTTCGAAACGAAGGTGTCCGTATTGATAGGCGATGTCCCCCAGTCCACCTGCCCCGACGAGTCCCGCCATCGCCGTCGCTCCAATCAACCCGATCGTCGCAATCGTCAATCCGAGAACGATAGAAGAACGTGCTTCACGGATTAACACATACCAGATGATTTTTCTCGTCGAGATGCCCATCGCTTCATACGCCTCGATGACCCCGCGGTCGACTTCGAGTAGTGCTGACTCCATGAGTCGGGCGATATATGGAGCGGTGAAGACGATCAAGGGAAGTAAGACGCCCTGCACGCCGATTGTCGTCCCCATGATGAACCGTGTGAACGGTAAGATGAAGAACAACAGAATGATGAACGGGATGGAACGGATGACGTTGATAACGCTCGATAAGCCACCATAGACGAATCGGTTTGCGAGTCTGCCATTCGGTCTCGTCAAAACGAGCAACGTCCCGAGCGGCAATCCGATCAAGGTCGAGATCAAAAGCGCGATGCTCGTCATCGTCAACGTTTGAACCGTTCCTGTCCAGATTAAGTCACCCCAGTCTGTCCAAAACTGTTGCATGCTTTGACACCTCCCTCACATGTACGCCGCTCGTCTTCAAATAACGGACGGCGAGTTCCGTTTGATCATGATCCCCGTCAAGATGGACAAGTAAGTTTCCGACAAGCCCCGCCTTTAACTTCTTGATTCCGCCTCCGATGATGTTCGGAAGGATGCCGAACCGCTTGGTCAATTGTGCCAGGACTGCTTGTTCTGTCTGACTGCCGATGAACGACAAGTGGACGAGCGTTCCCCGAGTCTGGAGTTCCGAGACGACTTCTTCCGGCACGTCGAGGTTTGTCTTAAGAAACTTCTGGGTCGTCTCGTGTGACGGATTGGAGAAGACGTCTAGTACGTGTCCTTGTTCAACGATTTGGCCACGATCGATGACGGCGACCCGGTCACAGATTCGTTCGATGACTTCCATCTCATGTGTGATCAAGAAAATCGTCAATCCGAGCTCGCGATTGATTTCGAGCAGTAACTCTAAAATCGACTCGGTCGTCTCAGGGTCGAGTGCACTTGTCGCCTCATCACTGAGGAGAATATCAGGCTCGTGGGCGAGCGCTCGCGCAATGGCGACACGTTGTTTCTGTCCACCTGACAATTGTTCAGGGTAATGGTTCCGATGTTCGCTCAGTCCGACGATTTGGAGATAGCGGTCGACCCGTTCACGGATGACCTGCTTCCCGAGACCTTCGAGACGAAGCGGGATAGCGACATTCTCTTCGACGGTCGCGGTCTTCAGCAGGTTGTAGTGCTGAAAGATCATACCGATTCGCTGGCGTAACGTCGACAACCCTTTCTTTTTGAGGAGCGTGATATCTTGTCCCTCGATCTCGACGACCCCTGATGTCGGGCGCTCCAAAAGATTGATCATCCGGATGAGCGTACTCTTACCGGCACCACTTCGTCCGATGATTCCGAAGATTTCCCCTCTCTCAATCGTGAGGGAGACATCATCGAGTGCCGTGATCGTGTCTCCGTTTACCTTGAACTCCTTGGTGATTTGTTTCAGTTCAATCATAAGACCCCTCCTTAAAACGCCGGCACGACCGAACCATTGAATTCTTCTTCGATGAAGGCACGTACTTCATCTGAATGATAGTAAGACTTCAGTGTCTTCACGACTTCATCTTCTTTATTGGCCGAACGGACGACGACGTAGTTCGGATATGGGTTGTCAACCGTATCTTCATGGAAGAGGGCATCTTCATTAATGGATAGACCTGCTCCCATCGCGAAGTTCGTGTTGATGGCCGCGAGTGCCACTTCCGGGAGTTGCGTCGGCAGTTGGGATGCTTCGAGTTCAATAAATTCGAGGTTGAGCGGATTCTCCGCAATGTCGCGCTTCGTTGCTTTATCCGTCAATCCTTCTTTTAACGTGATGAGCCCAGCCGTTTCATATAGTCGTAACGCACGGAGCTCATTCGCCGGGTCGTTCGGGACGGCCACTTTATCGCCTTCCTTTAAGTCCTTGATATCCGTCAATTTCTCTGAATAGAGCCCCATCGGGAAAGCGACCGTCTTGAAGACGTCGTCAATCTTATACCCCTTGTCCGCTTTTTGCAGTTCGAGGAACGAGAGCGTCTGATAGCTGTTCACGTCGAGACTTCCTTCGTCGAGAGCGGTGTTCGGCGTGTTGTAATCGTTAAATACTTTGATATCGATTTCAAGCCCGTCCTCTTTTGCGAGCTCCTGTACTTTCTCGGCAATCTGTTCGTGTGGTCCACCAGTGACGCCGATCGTCAGCTCTTTCGTGCTTAACGTCTCGCTCGCCTCGGATTGTCCGCACGCAGAGAGTGCGATGGCCGCAAGGATAGATGTACATGCCAAAATAGTTTTTTGTTTGATGTTCATGAATGATTCCTCCTCCAAATGAAAAGCCCGCTACTCATAAAGAGCGGCGGGCACGACACGTGAAAGTCGGACACGCTCATCTCCCAGACGTCTCGTCTGTTGGAATTAGCACCATGATCATTTCTGATCTGGTTGCCGGGTTTCATCGGGCCAGTCCCTCCACCACTCTTGATAAGCAATCGGTTCTATTATTTTGTTATTATATTACTGATAAAAGAATTATTTGTAAACTATTTCTTGAAGATTTCTTAAAATTTCTTTTAATTGCTCGGTATCTTCGATCTTGTGAATGCCTTGAATCGTCATTTCTTCGACGACATAATCGACCAACTCATCGATTTGGTCAAAGCGAATCCCAAGTTGTTCAAGTGACGTCGGAGCGGCGATCGCTTGTAGCCAATTGTCGAGGAATGAGGCGTCTTCGGATGAGGTCAATTGTTCTTGAACGATCAGCCCGAAGCCTACCTTGTCCCCGTGCAACCAATGATGCGTCGAATCAAAACGACTGAGTGCGTTATGCACCGCATGGGCGACGGCGACTCGGGTGCCGGCGTCACCGAATCCACCAACGGCACCACCGATGGCGAGGACATGATCGACGATAGATCGGATGTCCGTGCCATAATGGCGAAAATCATCTTCACGAATGGACAAATCCATCAACGCTCCGCATTGCGCCGCAAGTGAGAGCCCCGACTGAATCCCTGCGTCCCTTGATGTTGTTCCGCTAATATATCGAGCCTCGAACCACTTTGCGACCGTATCGATGACACCAGCCTTAAAATAGTCGTAAGGTGAATCACGTAACAGTCGTTCATCCGCGATGACGCGCTCGATGACGACGGGGAACGTATCATATCGTAAATATGTACCGTCTTCTCCATAGATCACGCTGAGCGGGGTGAAGGCGGCACAGTTTGACACAAGTGTCGGAATGACGATGAGCGGGACCGACTGGGTAAATGCAATCCGCTTCGCCGTATCAATCAATTTACCGCCACCGACGGCAATCCAGACGTCAGGTCGATGCGCTTTTAGTCGTTCGACTTCTTCGTCTGAACATTCCCCCTTGAATCGTACGCTCGGAATTTCTGCTAGACGAGGAGACACGCGAATCGCTTCACCGTATCCGTTAAATCCTTTCAAAACGAGTGCATCCCGATTCCCAATCAGTGAGTAAAGTTGATCGAGCGCATCGTTCGAATGGTCGTATTCCAGCACCGCTTGTCGAATCATTGATGGACCTCCTCATAGGCTGCAAACAGTCTCTCAATCCGTTCTACCGCTTCATCAATCTTCTGTTCAGACGACACGAGACCAAAGCGGATGTGGTGCTCCCCCTCCGTTCCAAAAAAGTAGCCCGGTGTGACGGCGACGCCCGCCTCATGTAGTAACTTCGTCGAGAATGATTTTGCATCGCCTTCAGGCACTCTCGCCCATACGAAGAAAGAACCTTTTGGTGCCTCAATCTCCCACCCTGCCCGGCGTAACCCATCAATCAATCGGTTTCGTCTTGTTTCGTAAAGCGAGGCTAGGTCGTCACGTATGTCACGCGGGGATTCTAACGCCACGATGGCTGCCTCTTGAATGGCAGAGAACACAGAGACGTGGACATGATCTTGGTACGTATTGATCGCCTCGATGATATCTGCATTTCCGACTGCGAACGCGACACGCCATCCCGACATGTTGAACGCCTTCGACATCGTATACACCTCAATCCCGATTTCTTTTGCCCCGTCTGCTTGGAGAAAACTTGGCGGGACATGCCCATCAAAGCCAATACTTCCATAGGCGAAATCGTGTACGACCATCAAATCATGGTTTGTGGCGAATTTAACCGTCTCCTCAAAGAAGGCTGGCGTCGCGACAGCGCCGGTCGGATTGCTCGGGTAGTTCAAATACATGAGTCGTGCATGAAGCGGATCGAGCGTGGTGTAATCCGGGAGATAGCCGTGCTCTTCCTTCAACGTCAAATCGATGATGTCCGCTCCGGCGAGACGCGCTCCCGAGATATAATCGGGATAGCCAGGGTTCGGGAGCAAGATGCCTTCACCCGGCTCAAGAAGACACTGAGGCAACGTGATGAGACCCGATTTGCTGCCAATCAAAATCGCCACTTCTCGAGCCGGGTCAAGGTCGACTCCGTATTCACGTTGATAGAATGCGGCCACAGCTTCTTTTAGTCGAGCCTGTCCCCGGAACGGTCCGTATTGATGGGTCGTCGGGTCGGTCAATGCTCGTTCAAGCGCTTCACAAATTGGAGCTGGTGTCGGTAAGTCGGGTGTGCCTTGTCCGAGTCGGATGACGGTCTTGCCACTCGCCTCGACTGCCGCGACTTCTTCTGCTAATCCGACAAAGTGTTGTGTCGGTAACGATTTTAATAACTTGGAACGTCTGTCTGCCATGATGGGTCCTCCTCATACGAAAAACACCCCTTTCTGAGGAAAGGGGTGCTCGATACAGACGTATGTAGTCAACCACCTTTCCATCTCTCAAGGTCACCTTGCTGGAATTAGCACAGTATTTTGCAATCTGTTGCTGAAGCTTCATCGGGCCAGTCCCTCCGCTTCTCTTGATAGAAAGTGTCATTCGTTATGTAATTTTTGTATGTCCCTAAGTTAACCAGACATTCCCAACGGTGTCAAACATTTTTTCAAAGAGAACATCTATTGAATCCTTTTCAAAAAACATTCATAGTAAAAGAGTAGAAAAATTATATTTGTATGAGGGGATAGAGCATTGGAGCTTAATCGTCAACTTATTTGGAAACTGAGTGTAATCGGACTGATCTTGCTCGTCTTATGGCGTGTCATCAGTGAACCGGTTACTATCTCACGTGTCTTACAATACACGTTTCAGTTACTGACCCCTATCATCATGGGGATCGCCATCGCCTTGTTACTCAACACCGTACTCTCTTATATTGAAGAACGGTTCCACTTGAAGCGATATCAAGGACTACTCATCGTCTATATCACGTTCATCGGCATCTTGGCGATTTCAGTCGTCACGTTGTTCCCGCGGATTTACTCGAGTCTGTCATGACTCATCAATGAGTTACCGGTTTATATCCGTCAAATCGACGTTTTTTTAGGTGAAGTGAACAATTACTTGAAAGACTATAACGCGACGATCGCCCAAGCGATTGATTTTGCGCGCTTCGAGGATCGTTACTCTGGATGGGTCGAGACGGCCGTCCTCTCTTCCGTTAGTTATGTCTCTAGTTTTACAATGACATTGATCAACTTCTTGATTGGGATTGTCATCTCCATCTATTTGTTAAAGGACAAAGAAGTCTTCGCTCGTATGTTCAAGCGTCTTCTCTATGCGCTATTACCCGTCGGCACTGCGAAGACGACAATCGATATCTTTCAAGAGATGGATTATATCTTTAAGCGATATATCATTGGGAAGTCGCTCGACTGTCTGATTATTGGAGTGCTAGCAGTCATCGGACTCTTGATCATCGGGGCCCCATATGCCCTACTTCTCGGAGTCATCGTCGGCGTCTTAAACTTCATCCCATATGTCGGACCGCTACTCGGGATGATCCCGGCGTTTATCATCACCTATTTTTATGATCCGTTCACCGCCGTCTTGGTACTCTTGTTCATCTTCTTGTTACAGCAGTTTGACGGATTGTGGCTCGGACCAAAGATTCTTGGAGATAGTGTCGGGATCACACCATTTTGGGTCATCACATCGATTATCATCGGGGGAAGTCTGTTCGGCCTCGTCGGGATGTTCGTGAGCGTGCCGATCACGGCCATGATTCAAGTCGTCTTGTCTCGCCTCATCGATTATCGACTGAACCGAAAAAATCTAAACGAATTACTTTGATTCACCTCATAAATTTGTTGACACATTGAGGAAATGTGTCATACAGTTGAGGAGAAGAACACAATTAACAGAAAGGAGAGGTTCCCATGTCAGTAGTATCTTCGAAACCATTCACTCAAGTTCATACTGATTGGCAGGCACCTCTTCGATTGATTCATATCTAAGACGCCTGCCTATCGAGGCATGCATAAACAACGTGGGACGTCGTATGCCTTTATGCATATGACGTCCTTTTTGTGTCTAAAATTAAATAAAGCAGGTGACCTGTATGTTTCAATCACTCAAGCGGCTCGACCGCAACATTTGGATTCGTTTTTTAGGGGAGACGATTACGGGAATTACGATGTTCATGATTGCCCCATTCCTTGTTCTCTATTATAGTGACCAGTTAGACAGCTACCTTCAAGTCGGAATCATCATGGCGACTGGCCCGATCATGGCGCTCCTCGGTTCGATGATCGGAGGACGGCTAGCAGACCTGTATGGTCGAAAACCAATCATGATGATCGCCATCATCGGGGACGCACTTGCCCTCATCGGATTTGCGTTCGCCGACTCGTTCTGGCCGCTCCTTTTATTGAACGCCATGCTCGGACTGACGAACTCGCTCTTCCACCCTGCCGCAAGTGCGATGGTCGCCGATGTCACGGAGCCAGAGCATATGAACGAAGCGTTCGGACTTTTACGGATGGGACATAACATCGGCGCTGCATTCGGTCCACTTCTTGGTAGTGCGGTGCTGTTCATCGACCGCGAGCTCATCTTCTTTGCGGCGGCATTCGTCTTTGGACTATATGCGATTGCGCTCGGCACGTTCATACATGAGTCGTTGCCCGAGTTTACGGAAGATGAGACTCCAAGCAACCGGGAAGTGTTGCGCGTCTTTTATAACGATCGCGTGTTTCTCGTCTTCATCTTTGCGGGTATATTCATATCAATGGGATTCTCCGTCGTCGAGAGCATGCTACCACTCTTTTTAAAAGAATCGCTCCCGACGTATACCGCACAACAGAACCCATTCCCGTATCTGCTAGCACTGAATGGAATCATGGTAGTTCTTTTCCAGTTCCCGATTGCTTCAAAACTCGGGAACAAGCCGTTCGGTAAGGTCATGTTAGCAGGAGCGACCGTATTTGGTATCGGTATGATCTTGCTTGCGATTGTGCCTAGAGCCTTGTTCGCACTCGATACCCCTTACGTGCCACTCGTCGGGATCTTACTCGCCGTATATGCGTTTTATACGTTAGGTGAGATGATTATGTCCCCTGTTCAGCAGACATTCATCGCCTTGATCGCACCGGAGAATATGCGTGGTGCCTATAACGGTGCAGCGAGCATCCAATGGCTGATCGGCGGTGTCACGGCACCAATCATCGCAAGTCTCTTTTTTGACAATCGTGCCGGACACATCGCTTTGATCCTCATCGGTGGAGCGAGTTGTTTATCAGGCATCATCTATTGGCAGCTCGGACGTCATGTCCAAGCGACGGAAGCAAAGCAAAAGACGGCTTAACCGCTCATTGACCACACTCTCTGATTTCGGAAGTGTGGTCTTTTCATTCTTTTCATCTTTATTAAAATTTGAAATTATCATTCAATTCACTTTACAATCATAATAATCCTTTTTATGATAAAACGGTTAAGGAGGGATCTTTCATGGAAAGGATCGATAAACAAACAATCGTGGATAGTGTTCCACAAAAAGGCTTCTTCGGACAACCGAAGGGGTTGTTCACTTTATTCTTCACTGAATTTTGGGAACGTTTCTCGTACTATGGCATGCGGGCAATCCTCGTATTCTATATGTACTATGAAGTCTCTGAGGGAGGACTCGGTCTCGACCGAAACGTCGCACTCTCAATCATGTCCGTATACGGCGCGCTCGTCTATATGTCCGGGGTCATTGGGGGATGGCTTGCAGACCGGATTTTCGGGACGTCTCGCGCGGTATTCTACGGTGGTGTGTTCATCATGCTCGGACACATCGTCCTCTCGATTCCAGGTAGCGTCGTCTTCCTGTTTATCTCCATGGCGTTGATTGTCATTGGTACCGGTTTATTGAAACCAAACGTATCCAGTATCGTCGGAGACATGTATAGCGAGACGGATCGCCGTCGCGACGCTGGATTCAGTATCTTCTACATGGGAATCAACTTGGGTGCGTTCATTTCACCACTCATCGTCGGTCAAGTACAAAAAGACTATGGATTCCACTGGGGCTTTGCGCTCGCAGCCATCGGGATGTTCGTCGGACTCGTCGTCTTCGTATTGACACGCAAGACGAACCTCGGCTTAGCTGGTTCGTATGTACCGAATCCATTGACGCCTGATGAGAAAAAGAAAACGATTAAAATCGTCAGCATTGTCACCATTGGAATCGCTGTTTTACTCGCAATCTTGATTCCACTTGGATGGTTCACGATCAATACGTTCATCTCACTCGTCGGGGTGTTCGGTATCGCGATTCCGACCATCTACTTCATTATCATGTATCGTAGCCCGAAAACGACTGAGGTCGAGCGTTCGCGAATCATCGCCTACATTCCGCTATTCATCGCCTCGGTCATGTTCTGGGCAATCCAAGAGCAGGGCGCAACGATTTTGGCGAGTTATGCTGATACACGAACTGACTTAGAGTTCTTTGGGTTCACGTTGTCACCAGCATGGTTCCAATCACTGAACCCACTGTTCATCATCTTACTGGCACCGGTCTTCGCTTGGTTATGGGTCCGACTTGGTGACCGCGAACCGAGCATTCCGACGAAGTTTGCTTTCGGAATCTTGTTTGCCGGGATCAGTTTCTTGGTCATCCTGCTCCCTGCATACTTCAGTGGTCCAGATGCCCTCGTCAGCCCACTCTGGCTCGTCTTGAGCTATTTCATCGTCGTGTTGGGAGAACTCAGTTTGTCACCGGTCGGTTTGTCGGCCACGACAAAACTCGCTCCAGCTGCCTTCTCGGCTCAAACGATGTCGCTCTGGTTCTTATCAAACGCTGCTGCACAAGGGATCAACGCACAGCTCGTCAAGTTCTACACACCTGAGAATGAGACGCTATACTTCGGGATTATCGGTGGCGTCGCCATCGTCTTAAGCTTGATTCTGTTCGCACTCGCACCAAAAATCAAAGTGTACATGCGTGGAATCCATTAACCATCAAAAACGCCAGCCGATCGAATCGGCTGGCGTCATTTTTATTTTCGCACTTGAATGAGTGACAAGTAGCGATCGATCATATTGTGGTTAAAGTAGTCATGGAAGTTATCTTGTTTCAGTGATTGGATCGATTCATGGAATGTCGCAGGCAGTGATGCGATTCCTTGGCTCTCGATTTGCTTCGCAGAATACTCGAACAAGTCATCCTCGTTCGGAGAAGACGGAACGAGCTGTTGCTCGATTCCTTCAAGTCCCGCATAAATGAGCGCGGCAAGTGCCAAATATGGGTTCGCACTCGGGTCAGGATTTCGGACCTCTACACGAGTCGCACTTCCACGGGAAGCGGGGATTCGAATCATCGAACTGCGGTTCGATGGGCTCCAGCATATATTGACAGGTGCCTCGAATCCAGGAACGAGACGCTCGTATGATTCCGGTAGTGGATTCGTGAAGATTGCTGTGGCACGGGCATGCTTCAAGATTCCCTCGATGAAATGACGCGCCGTTTTCGACAATCCGTAATCCGCATCGACTTCGTCGAACGCGTTGGTCGTCGGATTTCCAGACTCATCATTCTTCCAGACAGAGATGTTCAAGTGCATTCCAGAACCATTCACATCACGCAACGGTTTTGGCAAGAATGAGACGGATGCCCCTTTCTCCTTCGCCGCAATCTTGACGATTTCTTTAAAGAACTGAATGTTATCCGCCGTATGGAGTGCATCATCATACTTGATGCCAATCTCATGTTGCGCAGGAGCGACTTCATGGTGAACAGCCTCAATATTGAACCCGACACCGCTTAGACGGTTCGCGATGTGCTGTCGCACTTCATATCCTTTATCCTCTGAACGTGTCGAGAAATATCCGGCCTCGTCATAAAATTCTCCGTTCTCGTCAAAGATGAAGAATTCCGGCTCTGCCCCGACGAATACCGAGTAGCCATCACGTGCTGCACGTTCAAGTGCATCCTTCAATACATTACGTGGGTCGTATTCATATCGCTCTCCCTCCGGAGTGCATACGTCACAGAAGAATGCCAAAATATTTTCCTCGCCGTCTTGCTCATACCGTGGACGATCTAAATCCGGTCTCAAGAATAAGTCTGAGTTTTTGATGGAAGAGAACCCGTTGATTGAAGAACCGTCAAACATCGTTTTTCCCTCAAAGACTTCAGGCAACAATTTTGCCGAAAGCGTCAAGAGTTTTAAATCACCGAGAACATCTGAGAAATAGAGATGGATTTGGGTGATGTTTTTCTCTTGTACCGTTTTCTCAATATCTTGTTGCTTCTTTTTTGCGTCATCCTTGTCTGTTCCGAATAGATTTGCCATGATTCGTTAAAACCTCACTTCAATAGATTTGACAGGCAAGCTGTCTTTACGCACCGTTCGTACGCTTCTCTATAGTTCATAACCGAGTTCGATTTTTTCTAAACATGGAATTTCAGCAAAGGCAAAGTGGCTACATGCGACAAGAGTTGATATGATGGGTAAAGAATGTCACAGAGAGGGAGAACGCGATTGCATATTTTTATGACTGGTGGAACCGGATTTTTAGGAGGGCGACTCGCCAAAGAATTGATTCAGCGGGGGCATCGCGTCTGCATGTTGGCGCGAACACCGGAGAAGGTACAAGCACAATTCACCGCTGAAGAACAAAAGTCGATTGATGTGTTACCAGGCGACTTGACGTCACATGCGCTCGGTGCTAATGAAGCGTTCATCGAGACATATAGAGGGAAGATTGATTTATTCCTACACATGGCTGCACTCGTCAAATTCGATGAAGAATTGCGCGATGAATTGTTCGAGACCAATTTGACCGGGACGAAAGAGGCCCTTCGCTTGACCAAGCTGATTGACTGCCGTCGCTTTTTCCACGTGAGTACGGCCTACACACTTGGCGCTAAAGAAGTTGGCGGGGAAACACTGTACGACGTGTCGCAATCTTTTTTGAATCCGTATGAAGAAAGCAAGGCACACGCCGAGCAGGCGGTCTGGGAGTCACGGGATGAGCTTGATGTGTCAATCTTCCGACCGGCCATCATCGTCGGAGACTCGAAAACAGGAGAGGCTGACTCAAAATTTACGATGTACGGATATATGCGTGCTCTCGAACTGTTCAAACGGAAATTGGAACGACGTGGGCATGACGTCGAGTCGATTCGATTGATTGGCTCAGCGACAGGTACATCAAACCTTGTCCCTGTCGATTATGTCGCGGATGTACTCCTCGCTGCCATCGAGCATGCGAAGGCGGGCACAATCTATAACGTGACAAACGACGCACCACCAAAAAATGAAACGATGCTCGACTATATGAAAGAGTCGTTAGCATTCCCGCATTTAACAATCACGGAGACACCGACATCGACACTCAGCTCAGTCGAACAGTCGTTCAACGATATGGTGAAAGTATTCAATCCGTATTTGAACCGGAATATCACGTTCCGTGACGACAACACGAAACAATTGCTACAGGATGCTGGATTCGCTCCGCTCCGTCTCGATCAAAAATCGTTACGTCGCATCGTGAATGCCTACTACAAAGCAAAATAAAAAATGGACCGGAAAAATCGGTCCATTTTTTATTTATCGCAAACTAACACGATTTTACCATCTTTGATTTCACGTTCGAGTGAATCCACCATCTCTTTTGTGAGTCCAAGACTCTCCATCTGTTCCATGCGATCTTCTGAATTGCTCGTGAATTTCGAGAGCAACGACTCGAACATTCCTTTTTCCGGAATTCGATATGGTTGTACCCCGGCCTCTGCTGCCAATCGAACGGTCAATTCCTCATCTTTGGCGAACAAATAGATATGCTCATTCACACATCCGCCTGACACCATCTCATTCACTTCATGGTCCACCGTCGTCATATCATTCACTACTCTTGTCTCTAACATGCCCCATCCTCCTAAACGTTCACAGTCATGGTTTTCACTGTTTTTGTTATTCCCGAAAAATGAGGTGGTAAACATCAAATCAACTCGATTCTTCGTTCATCGTCCATTCTTCGATGACGAAATGTTGCACGATCCCCTTGATGCGATCATGTTCCCCTTCCATTTGAGTCTGCCCCTCTAACCGAGCGGTCACCATGAACTGGCAATCTATTGCTCGTATGCGAGATATGCGATACCCTGCTTGTTGCAACAATCCAGCGATGATCTCGATTTTTTCTCTCTCAACTGAACGGAATGTATGCATCCAGCCCACCTCTTTCTGTTTCGTTCCTTATACATGCTATCATATCGTTTCTAGTGTGTGATGCTATACTATGGATAGAGAAAAGGAGTGAGTTCTGTGCCAAAACAAGACTTGAATACAATCATGCTTGAATATTTGAATGAAAAAGAAGATTATGAAGCGTTTGCCACAAAGTTGAAAGCACTCCTCAGTGAATTGTTGACAGAAGCTGGCATCCAGTTTCATTCAATCGTTGCCCGTGCCAAAGAAGCGGACAGTCTATATGCCAAACTTTCACGCAAACCTTATCAATATCGTTCATTACGAGACGTGCAAGACTTGGCCGGAATACGGATTGTGACATACTTTCATGACGACGTACGAGCCGTCGCGCAAATCTTGGAAGATGAATTCACCATCGATCGTGAACAGTCCATCGACAAGTCGACATTGCTCGATGCCAATGAATTCGGTTATCTTTCCGTTCATTATGTCGTGGAACTGAGTGAGAAACGCCTTGCGCTCGGTGAATATCGCCGTTTCGCAGAAAAAGAAGCGGAAATTCAAGTCCGCTCCATCTTACAACATGCATGGGCAGAGATTGAACATGACCTCGGCTACAAAAATCCGAATGCCGTGCCGCCTGAAATTAAACGAAGTTTCAGCCGGGTCGCCGGACTCTTGGAGATTGCCGACTCCGAGTTCGTGAACATTCGAAAACAATTGCGGACATTCGAACAGGAGACGGTTGAACAGATTCTCGACTCCCCTGAAAAAGTGACCATCACACGTGATAACCTGAATTATTATATCGCAAATGATCAAACGGTTGAGAAGCTAGACAACGCGATTTTCCAGAGCGAATGGTTGCTCGAGACCGATCTCTCTGCCATTGTCGAACTGACCCGAATGTTCCATTACGCCGATATTCGTACGTTTAAAGATTTGAGCGATACGCTCTCCACTTACTTCACACAGGCAGTTCAGTGTGCGACATTACTTCCATCTTCCCTCTTGCCGAGACAAGGGATGGGTGTCGTTTATGCCGTTCTCGCTAAACTGTTAGCGGAAGGTGATGACCCACAGATTGAATTTTTCTTTAGACGGTTCTATCCGGACTTGAAACATTATGAAGACATCATTCAACAAATTCGGGCAAAAGACGAGCCCCTATAACTTTACAGACAACATGTTTTTAATGTAGAATGTTTCTATGTTCTGAAGTATATATGAATAATATTATCGCCAGGAGGTAGTTTCGAGGATGACAACACCCGTACAGACCGCTTCACGTCGTCAGCTCGTCGCAGACGCTGAACGTGGAATCCGGATGAACTATCGCGGAGTGAAAAAAAATCTCCGTTCGATGTTCTCACAATATTTGACCCGCAATGAATTCTTCATTCTACGTTCTCTTTGTCAACAGAGTCCTCAAATCGCCTCTGCTCTGTCAAATGAGTTTCAATTTTCAGCCTCGATGATCACCGCACTTGCCGATGAGTTGACGAAAAAAGGATTGATCTCTCGCGAACGTAGCGAGCGTGACCGCCGTGTCGTTGAACTTCAGGCAACGGATGAAGGTCGTGAGTTGTTTGAGACGCTAGAGAGCATGAAGATTGAATATTTGATGGATGTCTTCACTGATTTTTCAGATGACGAACTCATTTTACTTTCAAAATTATTAGATCGTATGGATGCTTAATCCGACTATAGCCCTTCACCGTAAAGGTGAAGGGCTATTTTTTGCGAAAAAAAGAGATGCGACCCATCGGTCAGCATCTCTTCATCTTTACGTTTCAATCAGGTGTGCCGTGACCACAATCCGGTCCCGATACCCAAGGTTTTCGTCATACGGTCCTGCACAAGTGATCAATTGAATACGCTTTGACTGAGTCGCCGCAAAAATGGAAGCGAGCGGCACTTGGTCGAGGCGATACTGTTTCACACTGACCACTTCATACGTTGCGACTTGGTCTTTCCGTTGGAGCGTCACCAGTTCTCCGATCGGAAGTTGATCCAGATTCGCAAAGATAGCTGGACCATTCAGATCATCTAGATGACCCGATAGGACGACATTCCCCGTTGCGCCTGCTTTGGCTCCGTATTGATACCAACCGACTTGATTCACGTCAGACGGTGTGTCCATTCTTCCAGCCCCATCCTTCCCGACCGCTTCAATCGATGTATCAACATCGATTGAAGCTATGACCAGCCGGGCAGGGACGAAACTGTTCGAATGAAACGTTTGTCGATCGACCTGCTTCGAGGTCAAGACCTGCGGTTCGGCAAATTCAGCCGTTGGCATCACGAACGG
This sequence comes from Exiguobacterium sp. s163, assembly GCF_018617135.1. Lineage (GTDB taxonomy): Bacteria > Bacillota > Bacilli > Exiguobacteriales > Exiguobacteriaceae > Exiguobacterium > Exiguobacterium profundum. The sequence goes on along the minus strand of NZ_JACSJN010000004.1, from coordinate 38,410 downwards.
TTTGTCAGGAGCTTCCGCTTGAGCGCTCCATACGAGAAATGTGATTGTTCCTAAGAAAATCAGTTTAAGCGTCTTGCTTCTGACGACGAAAGACGTAGAATCCAGCTGCTGCCGCTCCAACCACTGCTGCCGCGAGCAACCAGTTCATTGAAGCTGTTTGAGCAAGACCACCTTGTCCTGTTTCAGGAGCCATTGCCATTTCCCCACCATCAGCAGCGAGAAGGACTTCAAACGCTGGTTCTCCTTCAAGGAGTCCGATTGCGAATGCTGTATAGTTTTTGCCACCTTCAAGTGCAACACCGTCAAGTGCTTTGACGACGTCAGTCGCTCCAGCGGGGCGGACTTCAAGGTCATAAGTTCCAGCATCGAGTGTGCCGTAATCACTTACTGCTTTGAACTCGAGGTTTGAGAAGAGTGGGTCGCCACCTTTAGGTGCGACATCAACCGCTGGTGCATCTGGTGCGAAGTGAGCGACACGAACTTTCGATTTACCATCTTCAAAGTTTGCATCGTCTTCCATTGCAGCGATTTCGATGTTTTCAAGTTGACCGATTGCAGCGGCTGTATAGAACTTGCCTGCCTCGATTGAAAGGTCTGCTGCGACGACGACTGTTTCAGCGTCACCTGCCGGCTTGATTTCAACGTTGTAATCGCCTGCAGGAAGTGTCAAGTAGTCTGTGAGATCCTTGAATTCTGCTCCCTCGACCGCGACTTCCCCATCCACGTACACGTCAACTGCCGGTGCATCAGGTGAAGCATGTAGCACACGGACCATCGCGTTTTCATGTCCATCCGCGCTAACCGGTAAGACGAAAGCGAAAGCCAGTGCTAGAGTACCCAGTAAAGACATCAACTTCTTCATGTGAAATTTCCTCCTTTTGATCTTTGGTAACCCACAACGTGCATACAACAAATGTGATGCAGTGCTACATGGTGTGCTACATCTGATTGCTATGTAGCTCGGTGACATCTTAAACTTAAGACAATCCGACAATGACGTAAAGGGGACACTATGCCCTGAATGTGCTCCGATATGCTAACGGACGAAAGCGCTATCTTTACATAAAATGTAGTTCCCTTCCAACCAAATATAGAACCACTCAGTCGGCGACTAAGTGGTTTCGTTTGCCCATTCGATATCATTGACAAAGATGGCATCGACTTGAAGTGCCATACAACGCTCAAGTTGATGTTGTGTTTTAATCGTATACGGTCTGATCGGAATCCCTCGACCTTGCAACGAGCGTACTTCTTCGTCTGTGATCCGATCGATGTGTGGGTGGACCGAATCCGCTCCGACGAATCGAAGATATCCGGAAATGTCATAAAGCGGCTGTGCAAGCAGAATGGCCGCTTCGATATCCGGTCTCATCTGTTTCAATCGGTGAATGGTCTCATGATTGAATGAGGAAAAGAGAATGCGGGACGCATCAATTCCAGCGGATTCAATGGATTCGATGATGCGAGATTCGATTCCTTCATATCGAAGGACATCCGTCTTCACTTCTAAGTTCAAAATGACCGATTCCTCTTTCACCAGGGCGAACAGCTCCTCGAGCGTCGGGATGTGTTCTTCGACCCCATGATGTACCCCGGCATTAACCTGTTTAAGCTCATCATAGGTATAGAGTGAAACTTGCCCTCTTCCGTCGGTCGTCCGTTCGAGCGTCTCATCATGGATGAGCACGAGGACGCCGTCCTTTGTCATATGGACATCCGTTTCAATCCCATCTGCTCCGGTTTCGAGTGCGAGCCTGAATGCCGACATCGTATTCTCCGGACGATGTGCCATCACGCCACGATGTGCAAATCGTTTCATTTGGCAACTGTTTGATATTTCTTCGTCAAATATCGAACGAGCGGTTGGACCGAAATCGCTTGACCCGTCACTTGTTGAATGAGTTCGTTCGGGGTGAGACGTTTTCCATATTGATGAACGTTCTCCTGTAGCCACGCTTTGACCGGTTCAATTTCACCTTCTGCAATCAATGTCTCAAATTCCGGAAGATCTGATTTCAACGTTTCTGTCAATTGGGCCGCATAAATCAATCCGAGGGCATAGCTCGGGAAGTATCCAAACGAACCGCCTGCCCAATGGACGTCTTGGAGGACTCCTTTGGCATTCGACGGGACATCGAGTCCGAGATACTCTTTATACTTTTCATTCCATGCCGCAGGAAGCTCATCGACGGACAACGTCCCTTGGATGAGTGCCTTCTCGAGCTCATAGCGGATGATGATGTGTAGACTGTATGTCAATTCGTCAGCCTCGATCCGAATCAGAGATGGTTTCGCTTCATTCACACCTCGATAGAAAGTGTCGAAGTCGATTGCATCGTATACCGGATGAAGCGATTGTAGTTTCGGATAGACGCGACGCAAGAACGCTTCGCTTCGTCCGATGAAGTTCTCAAAGAAGAGCGACTGGGACTCATGAATCCCCATCGACGCACCGCCACCTAGCCCGAGTTCATCGAGCATCGGGTCGATTTGCTGCTCATACGTCGCGTGACCCGCTTCATGCATCGTACCGAACAGTGCATTTCTGAAATCTGCTTCATCATACTTCGTCGTAATCCGGACGTCGCGGCGGTTGATGGTGATTTCGAACGGATGTACTGTCGCATCCAATCGACCACGTGATAAATCGTAAGCGACGACATTCATCCAGTCATGACAAATGGTTTCTTGAACATCCGCCGGCATCGACCAGTCCAGAGAGAGCGATTCTTTTGGGAGCTGCTGGATGAGAGGAACAAGTTCGTCTCGGAGCGAGGCGAATAATTCGTCTAAGAGCTCGACCGTCATGCCCGGTTCGAAATCATAGAGCAATGCATCGTACGGATGTTTCTCATAGCCGAAATATTCCGCAAATTTTTGCTGGAATTCGATAATCTGTTTAAGGTATGGAGCGAACATGTCCCAGTCGTCCTGTTCTTTCGCCTTTTCCCATGCCGTCTCGGCTTCCGAAACGAGTGTTACATATGCTTGATATTCATTGTGTGGAATCTTGGCATTCCGTTCGTATTGCGTCTTCGCGATTTCAAGTGACCGCGCCTCGACGTCAGATAAATCCTTTTCATCTGCCATCCGTTCTAGTAATGAAGCGAACGACTCACTCGTCTGTCGTTTGAACGCCTCAGTCGATAAATAACCGATCGTTTCTGCCCGAAGCGGTGCCGACTGTTCCGGCATTTGTGTACGCATGTCCCAATACAAGAGCGAGATCGCCTCATCGAAGGAACGCAGTTGCTTAAAATGTTCACGCCATTCTTTTGTAACTTCCATCTGTCTTTCACCCCTATGTGTTATTCTGTTCCCTTTCTACTTTATTATAGATGTCAACCTTTGCCTACACCAGTTTACAAATCTTCTCGCTTGCTGTAGGAAAGTGGTTTTATGGCAGGACCTTCTAAGACGTTGCCTTTTGCATCGAAACGAGAGCCGTGGCATGGACAATCCCATGACCGCTCGGCATTGTTCCATTTCACTGTACAGCCGAGGTGCGTACAGGTCAGGTTGACGACATGGCATTGGTTATCCAAATCTCGATAAACGCCACTCGTCTTGCCATCAACTTGCACGACCCCACCCTCGTCTAGCTGTAGGTCTTTTACATCTTTTCGTTCAAATAGCCGATCGACTGTCCCTTTCGCAAATTGAGTGGCAGTATCTAAGTTCGTTTTAAGAAATGCACTGATATCACTAGATTTAACCGTTTGACGGAGCGGTGAGACCAGATTGACGAATCGGTTCGGACGACCTGTGAGTTGATCCGCGAGCAAGGTGCCGGCAGCGATTCCGTTCGTCATCCCCCATTTCGAAAATCCAGTCGCCACAAAGAGATCTGGTTCTCTCTTGAACATTTGCCCTACGTAAGGAAGTCCGTCTAAGGTGATAAGATCTTGAGATGACCACCGATAGGATGCCCGATTCGTTTCGAAATGTGCCTGGGCATCATGCTCTAATCGATCATATCGGCTACGCGTGTCAGTGACTTGCCCCGCCGTATGCCCTTCACCGCCAACTAGTAAATAGGTCTTTCCGTTTTCCTCATAGGACCGAAACGAGCGTTTGCGCTCTCCTACCTCTAAGTACATCCCTTTAAGTGGTCGACTCCGCGATTCACAGGCGACAATATACGATCGCTCAACAGAAAATTTCGACACATATAACCCGCGCAGGTCATTGAATGGATAATGGGTCGCAATCACGACTTGATTTCCTTGTACTCTTCTACCGGTAGAAGTAGTGACTACAGGACGCGGTCCTTGACTCACTTCCGTCGCTCTAGAGTTTTCATAAATCTTCCCACCGTGTTGAACAAAACGATTCGCTAATTCACTTAGATATTTCATGGGGTGGAATTGGGCTTGGTTATGAATCACCAACGCCTGCTCGATTGAAAACGGGAGCGCTTTTCTCACTTCTTCCGTCGCTTCTCCCCCGTCAATCTTTAAGCGACGATACGCATCCAGTTCTTTCGTAAGTTCTTCGTTCGGTTCCCTAGAATAAAGAAACGATTGTTCATTCGAGTGATCGCAGTCAAACCCTTCTTTGATTTGATTTTTCAAATAGACGAGCGCTTCTGAGTTGAACTCGTAATATAAACGCGCGATGGATTCATCAAAATGACGAATCAACTTATGATAAATCGTCCCATGTTGAACGGAACATTTTGCCGTTGTATGTCCCGTCGTCCCATGTCCAATCTCTAGTGCTTCTAAAAGCGTCACTTGCCTCCCTCGTTTTTGGAGTTCATAGGCGCAGACGAGTCCGGCAATCCCTGCCCCGATGACGACGACTTCGGTCGATTCCGAAACGGAAAGGGATGGGTACGGCGTCCCAGTATCATGTTGACGCCAAATGGAGTTCGTGAACGGATAACGATGCATAACGCATTCTCCTCTCAAAAAGTGACATCTTTACCCTTATACCCGAAACACAATTCTTTCACCGCCGATCAATCATTGACCTAGTTCTTTATTTTATCAGCGAAAAAAATAAGCGTTTTCTATTATGTTTATAGAGTAACCAAAAAAGGAGGGACTTTTGTTGACCCGTAGAAGGAGACACCGAAGAAGAACGTACATCATGCGAAGAATGATTGCCGCGGTCGTTCTACTCGGAATCATCGCACTGATCCCGACGTTGGTCGGATTTAAACAAGATAAAGAAGCACCGACATTAGCAGAAGCGTCCACACCAAAAGCTGAACCGATGAAGATAGGTCCGCTTTTCCCGGATATCGACATGGGTTCATGGAGTCCGAGTGAGACGAAGATGATTTCGGATGAGGAAATCTCTGTTGGTGCACTAACTTTCGTCAATGTGACCAAACAAGAGATATTAATCGATAAAAACGCCAATGATCGTGTGTTTCCAGCCAGTACGACCAAATTGATGACGGCACTGCTTGCTTATGAGAAGGCATCTGCAGCGAATGAACTCGACCAGCCGATCATTACGATTCAACAGTCGACACTCGATATTCCATGGGACAGCCATATCGCGCATCTTGCCATCGGGGATACATTGACAGTTCGTCAAGCACTTTACGCCACGCTACTTGAATCCGGAAACGATGCTGCGAACAGCCTTGCGGAATACACGAGCGGGTCGACCGAGGCCTTCGTTCAATTGATGAATGATCGAGCAAAGGTTTTAGGATTGACTGGAACGCATTTCGTAAATGCGCATGGCTACTCGGATCCGAATCATTATACGACGGCGAACGACATGGCTAAAATCGCCTTCGCATTCAGTACATACCCGGAGTTGATTGAAATTGCCGGGACTTATGAATTTAAAGCCGAATTCAAAGATAAAGACGGTAACGGCAAGCGTCGTTGGTGGTATCACCTCGGTTCATCCGTCAATGAACGAAGTGTCAACTACTCGAAGTTTGTGACCGCCACGAAGACGGGTTATACGGACGAATCCGGATATACGATGGTATTCATCATGAAACATAATGGCGAAACATATATCTTGGTTACGATGCAGGCGAAATCTGGACAAACGTTCCCGACGATGCGACTTGTTGAAGAAAAAGCATTCAAATAAGGACCTCAAGAGCATTTAAAGATGCTCTTTTTCTTATGATTAAAAATATGTTTTCTGAAAATTTTCCCATAAATATTACATTCGTGTTACACAGGAAAGTCCTCAGCATTTCAAATATTCAGAATATTTAAACTTTTTATTCGAAAATTTTAGCCTTCATCCGTTGGTATAATGGGCTTTAGAGCCGTTTTTATGAAAAAGTGTAAGTTTGCAATCATTTCAAAGGTTCTGTAAGGTAAAGCACAAGTTCGCATTTTCAACTTTTGTTTTTAACTTTGTGATGTCTTCACACAATCGCGAACGAGTTGATTAAATAGATCTTTTAACTTAATAGGAGGTAATTCAATGCTATGGCAAGAATGGGTATCCATCGCGCTTTATCTCGTGATGATGCTTCTTATCGGATACGTTGCTTATAAACGAACGACCGATTCATCAGATTATATGTTAGGTGGCCGTAAAATGGGGCCAGGTGTTACAGCCATGTCAGCCGGAGCTTCGGATATGAGTGGTTGGATGTTAATGGGACTACCGGGTGCAATGTATGCAACTGGACTATCAGCAATTTGGTTAGCCGTTGGATTGGTCATCGGAGCTTACTTGAACTACTTGTTAGTTGCTCCACGACTTCGCGTCTTCACAGAGATGGCGAACGATTCGATTACGATTCCAGATTTCTTAGAGAATCGGTTCCGAGATCACTCGAACTGGCTACGGATCCTTTCTGCATCCGTCATCATCATCTTCTTCACGTTCTACACGTCAGCTGGGCTTGTATCCGGCGGGAAGTTGTTTGAAAGCTCATTCGGATTAAATTATCAGACAGGTGTCATTGTCACAATTAGTGTCGTCATCTTATACACCCTCTTCGGTGGATTCACGGCAGTTAGTTGGACGGACTTCGCACAAGGTGTCATCATGTTCTTGGCGCTCGTGCTCGTACCATTCGTCGCTTTAACAGATATCGGTGGAGTAGACACTGCTGTCAACTCTGCAACGACAATCAATGCCGATTTGTTCGACCTCTTTAAAGGGACGACGACACTCGGGATTATCGGTCTCCTCGCTTGGGGACTTGGTTACTTCGGTCAGCCACACATCATTGTTCGATTTATGGCAATCCGTGATGTGAAATCATTGAAAACGGCTCGTCGTATCGGGATGAGCTGGATGACAGTATCTATCATCGGTGCCGTCATGACAGGGTTCGTCGGAATCGCTTATTTCCGAGGACAAGGAAATCCACTCGGGGACCCGGAAACAGTCTTCATTCAATTCTCTGAAGTCTTGTTCCACCCGTTCATCACTGGTTTCTTATTGGCAGCCATCCTTGCTGCGGTCATGTCGACGGTATCGTCGCAATTGCTCGTCACATCATCTGCATTGACAGAAGACTTCTATCGTAAATTCTTCAACAAAGATGCAAGTGAGAAGACGATGGTCCTTGCCGGACGTGTTGGTGTCTTGCTAGTAGGAGTTGTAGCGACGCTCATGTCACTCAACCCATCAAGTACAATCCTCACACTCGTAGGATATGCATGGGCTGGATTCGGTTCTGCATTTGGACCAGCAATCCTCTTGTCACTTTACTGGAGCAAGATGACGCGTCAAGGTGCCCTCGCTGGTATCCTCGTCGGTGCCATTACCGTCATTCTCTGGATCGTCACTGGACTTTCGACAGTCCTTTATGAAATGGTACCTGGCTTCTTCTTGAGTATGTTGGCAATCGTGCTTGTCAGTAACTTTACTAGCCAGAAAGAACAAAAACGTATCAACCGTGAATTCGGTGAAATGGAAGCTGAATTGGCAGCAGCGAAGAAAGAGTAACGATTCACACAAAAACTCGGTTCCCTATAAAGGGACCGAGTTTTTTGTTTTACATCGATGCTGCGATTAACCAGACACGAATCACAAACGGTACGAGAACCAACACGAACATTGCGTTTCGCATCCACCGATTTCGGTTCCAATAGTACGCCATTAGTACGAACGGATGCAATGCGACCAATTCGTATGGATTGAACCAAAACCATGTGAGAATCAGTACGATTAAGAAGTACAATACTGATTTTTCTTTCGACGTTCGGTATTCACGCCACATATCATAGGCGCCTTTAAAGAAAGCGATGAATGTTGCAATCCAGAATACGATGACAATCACATTATCAAATCCACTAAACAACTGAGTAACCACCTTTTAGGAAGGATTTTCTACATAAAAACCGCCCCAGTAAATATGACGGTACGTAAACTCTTTTCCACTTTCTACAGTAATCACAATTTCATCTTCCGTCAACACGAGGACATGAACCGGTACCTCACCCTGGCGAAGCATCGGGCTAAATAATTGAAACTGTTTGTTTAACCATTTGCGCTCTGAAAAGTTTTGATAGTGATGTAGAGAAAGCATCGGATGGCTCAAGTATGCAGCTCCAACTATCGCGACAGCGATCGGTGGCGCGCCGATTTCCATCATGAACGAGAAGACGAGAACAAGTGATAGCAATCCGTAACCGAACTCTACTAATTCCATGAGAGATGCCCGACTGGCTATCACATACTGAATTACACGAAACATGAGATACAAGATGATACTGACAATCAAGTACTCAGAGAATGGCGAATGGCGGAACGAGACGTCTAAATAGAACAAGACAGGTAACAGTAGGATCCATTTCCATAGATGTAAGGCGAGGTAAAACAATGATTGATCGATGAAACGACGATTGTGTACGAGCCGTTGCATATCCATGTTTCCCACCTCCGCTTTGATGATGTGACCTTACGATACCATTCCCTATTCTTTCGAATGATAACTAGCAATTACACGTCTAACGAAGTTTTTCTTTCCTCTCGATTAACGTCGCATTCAACAGCCCACCAAGCAAGATGACAGAGGCAGCGAGATAAAACCAAATCAATAAGACGATGAACGCACCGAGTTGACCATAAAACTGTTCATAGTTTGCGAATTGTGAATAGTAACTAAACACGTTCGAGACGAGCAGAATCCCTACTGTTGCAAAAGCGGCTCCGGCCCAACTATTTTTAAATGTTCCGGACACACTTGGCAACCACTTATATACAAATACGAATACAGTGAATAGAAGACCTGTTCCGATGATCCATCTGAAGTAAAACCAAATCTGCGCATATGTCGTGACAATCTCATCGATGAACAACACGTATGAAGAGATTTCTCGAAGTGCCGTCTCAATCACAGGGACAAGCAATGAAAATGGCAACACAAACATGAGCGCCAAGGTGATGGCGATATCCTGTAAGACGCCCCTCCAAAAGGCTTTATTACGAACAGCCCGGTAGGCATCGTTCAATGCTCGCACGAGAGATTGTACGGCCATAGATGAGATCCAGAGTGCTGGTAAGATACTGAATGATGCCAATTTCAATTTGGAGTTGTCGAATACGGCTTCAATGTTCCCTTCTAATAGCTTGTAACTGGCTTCAGGCATGATGAGTGATAACGCTTGAATCACATCGCCACTCGTAAACGGCAAAAATCCGACAATCCCTAATACGAATAATAGGAACGGGAACGTGGATAGAATGAAATAATAGGCCAACATGGCCGCTTGATCAAAAAATCGTTCCGTAAAAAATCGCTTGACGACTGTCAAAAATACTTGTTTCATCGATACTCTCTACTTTCTTTTAATAAAATAATAGCGGTATTTGAAATAAATAATTTGAAATGAAGAGGAAACCCCTGATGCCAGGGGCGTCCCAATGATGATCTTTAACTGATTTCTTCTATTTTCGTTTCCCACGCTTCGATGTGCTCTTTACCAGGAAGATCGACACCATCTTTAAAGAATTCCGGGTCTCTTCCTTCTTTCTTTTGAACCATATAGTCATCGAGGAGCGTCTTGGCGACTTTACTCAATCGGAAGATCGCATACATGTTGACGAGTGCCATCAGCCCCATAAAGATGTCGGCAATCGACCAGACGAGTCCCGCCGATCGTACTGACCCGAACATGACCATCCCGACAACGGCAATCCGATAGATAATCAAATACCGCTTCTTCTCAGAAATGAACTCGATGTTCGTCTCCCCATAATAATAATTGGCCAAAATCGAACTGAAGGCAAAGAGTAAGATGGCGATTGTCATGAGCGTCGTCGCAATCGGTCCAATTTCGACGAGAAGCGCCTCTTGGGCAAGCCCGATCCCTTGGAATGCTTCAGAGCCTTCGACACCTGAGATGAGGACAATCATCGCCGTTGCGGTACAGATGAACAATGTGTCCACAAATACACTAAGCGATTGAATCAACCCTTGTTTGACCGGGTGACTCACCTCAGCGGTAGCTGCGGCGTTCGGGGCAGACCCCATCCCTGCCTCGTTCGAGAACAGGCCTCGTCGAATACCTTGGAGGACAGCTGCACCGACCGCTCCACCGAACAACTGTTGGAAACCGAGGACACCTTCAGAGAAGATGGCCGAGAACACTTGTGGCATGACATCAAGATTCGTAAGGACGATCCAAATGGCTAGTAAGATGTAACCGCCCGCCATGATTGGTACAATGATTCCCGATAAGGTCGAGATGGAACGAATCCCACCGAAGATGACGATAGCGGTGACAACGGATAAGATGATGCCGACCCAGACCGTATCGATCTCAAATACGTTATTCACGGAGAGTGCGATTGTATTCGCCTGGACGGAGTTGAAGGCAAAACCGAAGGCGAACGTAATCAAAATGGCAAATACGATACCTAACCAGCGTGCACCGAGAGCGCGCTCAATATAGTATGCCGGACCACCACGCCACGCCTTGCCGTCATGCACTTTATACACCTGGGCGAGCGTACTTTCAACGAATGCCGACGCCGCTCCAATCAGTGCAATGAGCCACATCCAAAATACGGCGCCAGGTCCGCCTAAAGCGATAGCCGTCGATACGCCGGCGATGTTCCCCGTACCGACTCGTGCCGCCGTTCCGATGGCGAATGCTTGGAAAGATGAGACCTGTCCTTTCTCATGCTTGATTCCTTTCACGAATAAAAGTTTAAACATTTCCGGTAACATTCGAAATTGAACGAACCCCATCCGAATCGTAAAATAAAGACCTCCTGCAATCAATACGAAGATGAGAAGGTACGACCATAAATAGTCATTGATTTGCATAATCAGTTCACGAATATCCAACGAAATCGCCTCCTTTTATCGAGTTTTTACCCGGTCTGAATATGACGGAAACAGTATGTTCACCGCACTTCCTTTAGAATCTCTTCACAGAGACGATGTGTCTCGAGACTGTCTTCCGCGACAACGGAGGCGTTCGGTTCCCCACGAAGTAAACGTAAGAAGTCTTCCACAAGGTCGATAAAGCCTCGACGCTTTAAATTGGACTCCCACGGGTCGAGCGACCATTCCTTCACACCGTCTCGTCCATAGTCTGTAATCCGCTCCACATCGCGTGTGACCCGCTTCACGGTCGGTGACATGACCTCCATCACTTCTTCGGTACAACCGTTGTCTCGGTTCATCCAACCGATTGCTTCGATTCCCCCTGCCATGAAATGAATTATCACTTGTTTCAGCACATCCCCTTCAAATCGTGGTGTCACGCGCAACCGCTCGACAGGCTGAAGATCGGTCAAATAACGGAGCGTATCGACGACATGCACGAAATCTTCGATCACAAATTCACGGAGCGTTGCCGGTTTATACGTTCTGTTCTTTTGAATGAAGACCATATTTTTTTCTTCGATTTGTTTGAGTGCCTGCGTGGCCGTCGCAAATCGCCGATTGAAGCCCGTGACGAGATGTACACCTTTCTCGTTAGCGAGTGCGACGAGTCGCTCCGTTTCTTCAAGAGTGAACGTGATCGGTTTGTCGATGAAGACATGCTTCCTTTGCCGCAGACAATACTCGGCTTGCTCATAGTGGACAGCTGTCGTCGAATGAATCATGACGGCATCGATTTCTGCCATCGGCACAGCGTCGAGCTCCGTATATCCTCCTTTAAAACGATAGGTCGAGATGACTCCGTGTAACTTTTGTTCATCTCTAGAGACAAGATACACATCGACGTCCTTTAATCCAGCATATACTGGCAGATACGCTTTTTTTGCCACGTCACCTATGCCTACTACCAAAATATTCATCTACTCACTCCTCCAATATTATGTAGAAAGCCCGAAGCGACTGCCTCGGGCTCACGTAATAGATACAATCTCAAAACTTGTGATCGGTTCACGAATCGCGTCAGATACAATCTGATAAGCCGCATGTAGTTCTTCTTGATTATTTAAGTCCGGCACACGATCCATTTCCACCTCGACCGTCCGAGTGTTTTGTTCTTTCGCATGTAACTGATATTCGACGGTATACTTTTCCATCATCTGTCCCCCTCTAATTATACATATGTTATGTATAACCTGTTAGACGGATGATGAAACAAGTGAGTTTGCTCTAATAAAATAGAAAATGACCGCTCAGTTGAACGGTCATGGATTCATTATTCTGATTTCGGTTTCTCGTCACGGTCCGGACGTGGACGGCGCTTTCCGAAGTATTGATAATATTGCGTTTCGATATTTCCGTTGTACAACTTCCGACGCTTCGTCGCAGGGCGTCCGTATGCCTTCTCGAAGTCTTCATAACTCGTCAACATGTAGACGCTGTAACCAGGGTATTTCGAATATTGTTCTCCGATTCGCTCATACAAGTCGATGATCTCTTCTTCTGACTGAAGTCGTTCCCCATACGGAGGGTTACCGATGATGACTCCGTACTCTTCTTTCGGCTTCAGTGCGGCTGCGTCACTATGGACGAACGTGATCGCATCGCGGACGTCAGCGAGTTCTGCATTGTCTTTTGCGAGTTTGACCATCCGCGGATCGAGGTCGATTCCATAGATTTTTAGCGGTTTATCCCACTCCGCCTTCTCATTCGCTTCATTAATTGCCGCATACCAAGCTTTTTTTGGGATGCATGTCCAATCTTGAGCGAAGTAATCACGGTTGATACCCGGCGCGATATTTCGTCCAATCATCGCCGCCTCGATGGCGAGCGTCCCTGAACCTGTAAATACGTCATAAAACGGCATGTCCGGACGCCAGTTTGTCAATTGAATCATCGCCGCTGCCATCGTCTCTTTGAGTGGAGCTTGCGAATGAAGCTCACGGTAGCCACGACGATGGAGCGGACCGGACGTGTCGATCGTGATGGTCGCCACATCTTTCAATAGGGCGACTTCGATTGGGAATTTCGCGCCTGACTTCGGCAACCATTCTCCCTCTTTACGATAGCCGCGTTGCATCGCTTCAACAATCGCCTTCTCCGTAATCTTCTGACAGTCACGAATCGAGAACAGCTTCGATTTGACCGAGCGTCCGTCGACCGTGAACGCCGCGTCCCACGGCATGAGGTCGGTCCATGGTAACGCCACGACCCCGTCAAACAATTCTGTAAACGTTGTCGCCTTGAACTCGGCAACGACGAGTTTGACCCGGTCTGCTGTCCGCAACCACATGTTCAAACGTGGGATGTCTTCCATTTCCGCGTCGATATAAATCCGTCCGTTCTCGACTTCGCACGTGTATCCTAAATCCCTTACTTCTTTTGCCACAAGTGCCTCGATTCCCATCGCTGCCGTCGCAATCAGTTTACGTTTTGCCATCTAAATCGCCTTCCTTCTACATAAATATCTTTCAGTCATTTTGTAAGTTGTAAAAAAATCATGAAAAAAGGAGCTCAAGTATATGTGCTTGAACTCCTTGTCGTTGTCAGTTGAGACTATGTTGTCCTGTAAGCCATGTTCTGTACTCCGGTGCTCATAGCGGTCTCCCTGGCACGATGGAGTGACAATCATCTATCTGCGCACATCGGCGCCCTCCGTCCCGTTCGATTCCGGTCTGGAAGTTCCCCTACCATAGTTTGGGTTTCTCGCTCGTGGGGTTTACCTCGTTCCACTCTGAACGTTTCCGATCAGACTCCGTCACTGTGGCACTTTCAAGAAGCGTACACCATATCCGAGGACTTAGGTGTTTCTTCTGCCGTCAACTTGCGTTGCCTACACTTATCGTTTCGTGTAGCACGATCACTACAGCCATCACAGGCTGTGCGAGCATGGACTTTCCTCAAGACTTGCGTCCCGCGATTGTCCAGACCTCATAGTCACTTCAACCATTGTAGCTGAAATTTGAACGGTTGACAACTTAAATTCGAAACTTGATTTTACGTTCAGTCAGCGCTAAAATAAGGCGTGTTCATTGAATAAGGAGGGATTTTGATGCATCAGGATGCAAAAAACGGTTGGATTCAACGTCTGACTTATGTAATAGAAATCGATGACATTAAAGTGCTCCACCCGAACAACGGCGTGTTCGCCTTCTACCGAAATAATCGTCTCGTCCGAGGGTTTGAACCGTTCGATATCAAGGCACCGAACGAACTCTCGAAACGACCTTATCATTTTGACCATCACAATTTAGCACACCTCGAGGAGCGTTTCCCGGATGCCATTCCAGTATTCGATGAAACGCATGAGACGCGTCGTGCTTGGAGCGACCGCATCCGAGTCGGCCTTTGCGAAATCATCCGAGATGGGAAACTCAGTTTCGAGCATATTGATGACCAAGGGAACGTATTAGAAGCGAGTATCCGTTGGTGTGGAGAAGCCATCACCATCGATTAAATAGAAAAAGCCGTCTCTCCGTTAGGAGCAGGCGGCTTTTTATCTTACAAGGTCTCTGTGACCGGAGGCTCGTCTTCGATGATTGGTGGCTCAAAAGATGTCGTCACCACTTTTTCGCGAAGGTCCGTCGGCTTCAGAATTACGGTCAACTTTTCCGCCGTATCCCCTCTTACCGGGAATGTCCCAGCGATGTGGAGCGCTTCGTATAAGACCTTCCCATTTGAATCAAGTACCGTGACCGTGCCTTTTCGTGTCGTGTGAATCGAGAACGTCCCTTCTTCCGATACCTTCACAGACACTGCCGTCTTCAACGTGTTGACATAATCAATCGTTCGGCTCGTGTAGCGCTTATGTTTTCCATCCGTGACTTGACCGACGATGCGATATTGTCCGCTCGGTAGCCAATCCCCGCTCGAATACATCGTGAACGACCGATTTGGTGTGAGCGTCTTGACTTTCTTGTTCCCTTGATACAGTGTGAACGAGGATTTCAAGTTCGAATGGTTCATGACACTTAACTTGACATCATTCACGTATCGACTCTTCCACACCGAAGGGGCAGAGATGTGAATCGGGCGAGCCGTCGCTTCTAATAGTTTCATTGTATTCAATTCCGTATAGGACTTGCCGGACGCTCGAGGCATCTTCGCAATTAACTGGTCGATCTCACCCGGTGTCAAATAAGGGTTGATCGATTTGACGAGCGCGAGGCTCGCCGTGACCATCGGTGCCGCCATCGACGTCCCATCCATATAGATAAAGCGGTTGTTGACCCCGAGCGAGAGGATGTTCACACCTGGCGCCACGATTTTGACGCGATCGTCCATATTGCTAAAGCTCGCGAGACGATGTCTAGAATCGATTGCACCGACCGCGATTACTTCTTTCATGTTTGCAGGAAAATTGATCGTCTGTTTTCGATCATTTCCAGATGATGCGACGATAATGACCCCTTTTGCCCTTGCCCGTTTGATTGATGCGGCCAAACGACTATCATAATCATCCCCACCAAGCGAGAGGTTGATGATGTTCGCCCCTTTCGCCACAGCCGTATCCACGGCATTAGCGACCGTCCAAGAGTCCGTTTTATCTTTATTCACCCCGTAAAACACATTATAGAAGTGGTAGCGGACGTTCGGCGCGAGTCCTGCAATCCCAAAGCGGTTATGTTTCCCGGCCATGATTCCGGCGGTATGCGTACCGTGAATATCCGCAGTATACGGACCTTTCATGGAATTGACGACACGAGGAACGTTCTTCAAATCCGTATGGTTCCGGTCAGCTGACGAGTCAATCAGCGCCACAACGATATCACTTGCGCCTCTCGTCTTACTCCAGGCCAAATCCGTACCGATTTGCTTCACATAATATTGACTCGTGACTTGTGGTTCTGAAACGACGTAGCCATGTTTCTTAAGGATGACTGGCTTTGCAGCATCTACTCCGACCGGCAGTAAAAGGGCAATCGCTGTCAAAAGGGCAATCTTTTTCATTCCTTCCGCTCCATTCCAAACTGATAAAGTGACTCCATTATCTCAAACTTTGGATTAGATTTCCCTTTTTTTGAATAAAAAGTTGTCGACAAATTCACCAATAGCTTGGCTCATCCGGATGTAACATATCAAACTCGACAATCCGTCCAATCGTCAAGTACGTATAGTAGCGCGCCAGTTCCACCCGACTTGGGTCGGGACGAAATCCTTCTAAGTCCTCTCCGAGCGGGGAGCCGTCAATGGTCTCAAACTGCTGGCAAAAAAAAGACTCGGTTTCGGCGTCCCAGACGATACGATCTCCGATATATCCGCTTCCGAAGCGGATGTAATCGATGATGGACGGAACGATGACTTCTGCCGGCAAGCGTTCGCTCATCCGACCGACGAGCTCATATCGCAAGCGATCTGCCTGATTGGCTTCCTCGAGGGAGGCACATTTGAGTACTTCTTTATTGATTTCAATCAATACGACATAATCCCCTGGTTCAATGGAGAGCTTCATCGCCTCACCTCACTTTTCATACCTTCATCCGATTCTCTACAAGTCATTATTCGAGATAAATGGTGGGAATCCTGTCCATTCCTCATTTTTTTCCAAATCGCAGTTGAGTTCACAACGGTCGAACTGTTTTTGTTATACTAATCATATGAATTGAGAGAGAGGAAGTGCACCATGGCCAAACGACCGCTGACCCCTCGAGAAAGTGAGTTGATTGCGACCGCGTTATTTGTTGTCGGAAGCGTCCCATATTCAGGACATATCGACCGTCTCGAATCCCTCACCTTACGTGACATCGCTGATGACTATTTGAATGGAACTGCCACTTCCGCAGACGCGATCGACGCACTCGACCAATACATCTACGTCCGGCGTCATCGCTTCAAAAACGTGACCCCTCACAACCTCTGGACATTGGATGATAGGACTGAACAAGAAGCACTGCGTCATATCTCCAAGCGACCCGAATTGAAAAAGGGTCAGACGTTGAATAAACGGAATCAACCGTTTCAAGCAGGACAAGAAATCGAGTTCAAGGTGGACAAACATGTCGACCGTGGACAATTCCGCATCTACATCGGAAAACTTCAAGGGTACACGTGTAAAGCCCAGTCAAAAGAACGTGAAAAGCTGAAGTCAGTGTCAGGATGGATCACACATATCGATCCGAAAGACCGATTGGTATTTGTTAACGTGACAGACTTCGGACGGATGCCAATCGAACCTGCAATGAAACAAGAACTTGAATCGATGAGCGCCTCGATGCTCGGTTGGTTCGCCACGGCAACAATCCCTTCTGAAGAAGAAGCACTCCTTGCCAAACAGATGATCGGCACGTTACAGCGACGCGATCAACCGTATTGGTTCACGTTGACGACCGCGTTGAACCACCCTCGCCCAGAACATGTGAAACGCTGGGGAACAGTCGTGAATCTTCTCGTCAAAGCGAGTAACGGTGACCAAAAGGCCATCCAAACATTAGAGACACAAGAAGACAAATATTTTAAGGATGCGTTCATCCGCGCCCTCCGTGCCCTTCATCAAGAGATGACGAAACAATAAAGCTGATACGACTCGAGGTGACTCCGCATGGGTCACCTCGTTTCGTGTCGAACCTATTTTGGAAAGGAACGACCGATATGCGTATACTCATCGTAGAAGACGACCCATCCATTTTACGCCTTGTGAAGGAGACGTTCGAGGATGCGGGTCATGAGGTGTTGACGGCGACGGATGGGAACACAGGCGAAGAACGTTTTACAACGCAACCAATCGATGCCGCAATCGTCGACATCATGCTCCCAGGGCTTGACGGTCGTGAGTTGTGTCGACGACTCAAGGCGACTCTTGATATACCCGTCATCCTACTAACCGCTCTCGATGAATGGGAGGATAAGCGCCAAGGGTTCGAGCATGGGGCAGACGACTATGTAACCAAACCTTTCATCCCTGAAGAGTTATTGTTCCGATTGCAAGCCGTCTCGCGGCGTTATCAACGCTCGGCCGCTTCACAAATTCAAGCCGGTCCTCTTCGACTCGATTTAAGAGAGTACGAGGTGACGCTTGAAGGGCAGCTGTTCTATCTTCCTAAAAAAGAGTTCGAGCTATTATTTCAACTCGCCTCTTTTCCGGGAAGAGTGTATCGTCGTGAGGAGTTGATCGAGTTGGTGTGGGGATTTGATTTCGAGGGGGATGAGCGAACGGTTGATGTGCATATCAAGCGACTTCGTAATCGGTTCGATCACCCTGCTCTGACAATTCGAACGGTACGAGGTGTCGGATACGCACTCGAGGTGAACGGATGAAGACACTCTACACGCGAATCATCGTCACGATGTTCCTGATTTTACTTCTATCCGGAGCCATCTCTCTGTTGATCAGCAATGTGGCTTATTATACGTGGTGGCAACCTTCCTATAGCGAGAAGACGGAACGGGTCGCCAAAATGGCGGAGTCGTATGTCGAGAACCATACCGATTTAGACTATGATGCCTTCTATACCTTTTTAGCCGCGACCGGATACCAACTGGTCGTCGTGGACTCCGCAGACGAACGTCGACGCTTTGGCGGTGCATTTCGAGACGAGACCATATCTGACGCCGTGATTCAGTCCGTACGGAACGGAGCTCCCTATCAGGGAATGCGTGACTTTCCGTTTCATCTCTTCTTGCTCGGATTGTTCGATAATGAATTGACGAACACATATGGATTTACACTTGAAAACGGAGACGTCATTTTTATCCGTCCGGACTTGAGTGCCCAAATCCGTGAGTTACATCTGTTCGTCGGTCTATTTTTCGCACTCGTGACCCTCTTGGCATTTGGCTTGATCGCCATTTCGACAAGGTCCTTGGTCCGCCCATTGCAGACGCTCACGAAAGCGACCACATCCGTCGCCATGCGTAAAGCTCCGGAACATCTCCCCGTCGAGCGTCAAGATGAGATTGGGACGTTGGCACGACAATTTCAACACATGTCGAACGAGATCAATCGGACAGAAGCGAGACAAAGACGATTCGTTTCGAATGTCTCCCATGAATTCCAATCTCCGTTGACTTCCCTAGTTGGCTATGCAGAAAAATTGGCTGACGGAACGAAAGGAGAATCGAAGGAATATGCGCGTGTCATCGAACAGGAGACGAAGCGTCTATCCCAATTGACGAAACAACTGCTGCTTTTATCACGATTGGATGAAAATCCACCGATTCTCGAGACGAACGTGAATGTGCTTCAATCGGTATCCGAAGTCATTCAAATGAACGCATTCATTCTTGATCAAAAAGGGATTGCCGTCGTTACTGACATCCCACAAGACGTAGTCTTGAAGAGTGACCCGGTTCTACTCGCACAAGTTTGGAACAACGTATTGGTGAACGCCGTCCATGCCTCACGTGATGGAGGCACCATCCACATCACCTGTACCGTTGATCCGGGTGTCGTCATCTCGGTTACAGATGAAGGGATTGGGATGGATGACGAGACAAAAGAGCACCTCTTCGACCGCTTCTATCGCGGAGACACGGCTCGAACGAGTCAAGGGACAGGTCTCGGTCTCGCCATCACCTCAGATATCATCGACCTACATGGCGGAAACATCACAATCGAGTCTAGCCTTGGAATCGGCACCACGATCCATCTACATTTTTGATGTCGTTCATATTCTGTTCATATTGGTTGCGTACACTTCCTTCATCAGCACTTGAAGGAGGTTTTTTTATGCAGTTAGGTTGGAAAGAGATGTGGAGACAGAAAAGAAAGTTCTCCATGTTGTTCGTGATCACATTTTTGATTGTCATGTTGACGACACTCATTACAGGGCTAGCAGACGGCCTCGCATATGATAACGGTTCTGCGTTGCACGAATTGAATGCTACGACGTATCAACTTGATCCGGACTCAGAAGGTCAATTGACACGATCGTTTATAGACGTCAAAGCGGATACTTCAAACGAAACGATGAGCGTCCGACAGCTCACGGTCACGATTGATGGAAAAAAAGAAGAGGTCACGCTATTCGCCCTTCCAAGTGGAAGTAATATTGGCCCAGGTACTTATCTAGAAACAGGTGAAGTCTTGTTTGACCCAAGTCTCTCAGAACAGCTTGGAACAGGTGACACGTTGACCGACTTTGCGTCCGAATATCGTTTTACGATCGCCGGTGAGGCGCCTGGACGCTACAGTCATGGACCAGTGATTTACACGACGAACGAGACGTGGTTTGATTATTTGAATCAATCCGAACAACGTCCATATGTATCTGCTGAGATTGGAACGGAATCCACGATGTCCGATGCGCTCGTCATGAGTCAACAAGATTTGATTGAGTCGGTTCCTGGATATAGTGCCGAACAGAGCACATTCACTATGATGCGTGCCTTTCTGCTCGTGATCGGAACGTTTATTTTGACCGCGTTCTTTTATTTGTTCACGCTTCAAAAGTTACCTGAGCTCGGAATTCTGAAGGCAATCGGCCTCTCCCCACGTATCATCGGACGGGCACTGCTCTTTCAGGTCATCGTCATCGTGTCGGCGGCAGTCGCCACATCGATCGAGGTCATGTACGTCGTCGATGCGTTGATTCCATCATCATTGCCGTTTCTCGTCGACTTCGGTCATGTCGCGCTATTCGGATCCATGTTCATCTTCTTATCTGTTCTTGGTGCGTTGTTGCCGTTATGGAAACTCCGTCAAGTCGACGCAATTGAAATCATAGGAGGGAAAGCATCATGAGGTTAAGCCATGTATCACATCAGTTTGACGGTCAGCTCGTATTGAATGACATCGAGTTACATGTCTCACCGGGGGAATGCGTCGCCATCGTCGGTCCGAGCGGTAGCGGGAAGAGTACGTTGTTATACATCCTCGGTCTGTTGCGAAAACCGGATCAAGGAGCATTTTTGATGAACGAGCGAGACGTATTCGAATTAGATGAGGAACAACGTCGTCTGTTACGCCTGCATGAAGTTGGGTTCGTGTTTCAACAGGCCCACCTCATTCCCTACTTGACGGTGCTCGAACAACTAGAGCTGATTCAAGAGAAGAAAAAGTTGGATGCGAAGCAACTGTTGATCGACCTCGGCTTAGGGCACCGTCTGCACCATCTCCCGGCGACCTTGTCAGGAGGTGAAAAGCAACGCGTGGCCGTCGCTAGGGCCCTCATCAACTCCCCGCAACTCATTTTGGCAGATGAACCGACGGCGAGTTTGGATTATGAGAATGGACGTCTTGTAATGGAACTCTTGGCCAAACAAGCGCATGAGGAAGGAAGACGTGTCGTCGTCATCACACATGATGAACGCATGCTCGATGTGTGTGATCGTGTCCTTCGCGTGATTGACGGTACCTTGACCGAGCTCAACAAGGGAGAAGGGCATCACAACCAATTTGATGCAGCTGATGAGTGAGCCATCCTCCAAAGCGAATGGCAACACGGATTGATCCATTTTCTAAAATGGTCGCCTCTTCGATGGTCATCAGTCGTTCGATGATATGATTCGATTCGAGTCGAATCCCCGAGAGACAGGAGAAAGCGCGGACGATTTCCTCTGGTCGACACTCGACTAGACGCGCAATCTCTTGCACCTCGGTGAGGAGGCTTGTTTTGTTGTATAGAAAATACCGGTCGAGTATAACATCAAATACGAGTCCGACAATCCGTTCATCACCTTCAAGTGTCCACGAGAACGTTACTCCTCGCTCAAGCGTTCCCTCTCTGTCGCTCAACACCCTTTGAATCATTCGATAAATCTCTGACCTCTCCATGTAGATGCCCCCCGCCCTCCTGCTATTGTCACTTCATCATACCGTTCTCTACCTAATCTTTCGATGTGCCGTCATTCATCTAATTCACCTGCTTATGTTACGTATGCCCTCCCCTTATGTAAGAAAACAGGACCGTATCGAGTCGTTTCGGGTACAATAACGTTGAAAGGAGTCGGTATCAATGCAACGAAAATGGAAAATTGGATTAGCATCACTTTTCACAGGTTATTACGCAATCAGCTACTATGCCTTCAAACGAATGACGCGAGGCAAACGAAAGACTCCGGAGATGTTACTCGCTCCATATACGGACGAAGATCGCACCTTTTATCATGACGTACCGTTCGAGCATGTCTCGATTCAATCGCGTGATGACTACCGCCTCTACGGGCGTATCTATCGGAATGAAGGATCAACAAAGTGGATTGTGTTCGTACATGGATATACCGCATCACATAGTTTCATGGCCCCTCACCTCGCCATGTTCCATCGACTCGGCTACAACCTGCTTGCCGTCGACTTGCGCTCACACGGGGAGTCTGAAGGGATTTATGCCTCATACGGTTTCCATGAAAAAGTCGATATGATCGACTGGGTGGACTGGTTGAAGAAAGAGGAAACAGTCGATCAAGTCGGGCTTCACGGCGTCTCAATGGGAGCGGCCACCGTCTTGCAGACGACTCCGCTCACGAACGTCGACTTCGTCATCGCAGAATGTCCGTTTGACGATATGAAACAATTGATGCGTTATCAACTGAAAGAGTTACACCATATCCCAGCCGAGCTCATTTTACCGGGAATCGACTATTTCCTTTGGTCTCGTGCTGGGTTCACGATGAGACAAGTCCAACCGAAAAAGGCCGTCACGGAAACGACGACCCCAATCCTATTCGTACATGGTTCAAAAGATGATTTCGTCCCGACGTGGATGTCGGTCGAAATGAATGCATTGAACCGGAAGAACGACTTGGTATTGATCGATGGCGCAGAACATACCGATTGCATGATCAAGGACGCTCTCGCCTATGAGGAGGCGGTCACTCGCTTTTTGCATCGACATGGATTGGACCGGCAATCAAATCTAGAAGTACATGTAACACCATGACCGGCCAAAGGACTCCCATCCCTAAATAGAGGATGCCTAATCCGAATCCAACAATCCCTGTCATAAATACTCCCTTTATCCCTTGATAGGCGTGGGCCACGCCGAAAAGGGCGCCCCCGATTAGGGCGAGAGTCACATCTGGCACCTCGATATAGAGGGAAATCGTGTATAGCAGGACTCCTCTGAATATGAATTCCTCGGTCACGCCAGCCGTGACCGAGACGGCGTTCCACGCCTGTTCTTCTGCTTTTGTCCGGGGTAGTAGCAACTTCTCTAAATCGAGCTCATAGTAAGGGCGTAACACATGTCGGAGACGTGCTGAAGTTTTGACCAAGAGATAAAAGACGAGTGTCACGGTGACTAGGATGCATGACAAGTAAAAGACTTGCCAAGCCTGTTCGTTCCCCGCTTCTGGTGCGAATGTCAATCCAACTTCTGCTGACGGTACTTGAAATAAAAAGATGAGGGCGACAATCAACAAGGTCAGTCCCCATGCCGACTTCACGGTTTGTTCGTACACCCATGCCCGTCCTCTCGTTTCAATCAAGGGACGAATCAATTTGGCATTAAAGATCTGAACGATCAGCATGTAGCCGATGATGGCTGTAAAAATCAAACGTTCGAGCATCCATATCCACTCCTGTCCTTCCTCTTAGCTATATGCTACACTATTCGGGTATTGTCTAAAAGCTAGGAGGCGGTATCTTGAAACGTATGATGCTGCGACTGACCGGTTTCATCATTGTGCTCGTGCTTTTGCTCGGGGCAGTCGGCTGGCTCGGTCAACATGATAAAGTGAATAATGGATTGTATCGAACCTATTATGGAGAGAACGGTGTCCCGAACACGCATCTGGCCGTCTATCAAGACGCTGCTGACACGTATGACGTGGACTGGCGCCTACTGGCTGCCGTTCATCGGGTAGAGACCATCTTCTCGCACAGTTCTTCGATGCGTTCGTCTGTCGGTGCGATTGGACCATTTCAATTCATGCCCCGCACTTGGCTCGGTTGGGAATATGACACCGATGACCAAAAAGGCGATGTCCCAGAAGACGAAGTAGATTTGACGGACCTTGCCTTGATTGAGCAGTATGGTGGACTCGGTCGCGACGGAAACGGCGATGGAAAAGCTGACCCACACAGTCTAGTTGATTCTGCGCACACGGCGGCGTATTATTTAAGTGAACACGGTGGAAAAAAAACAGATTCAGTCACATCCGTCCGAAACGCTATCTTCGAATACAATCGAAGTGAGCAATATGTCAATGATGTCATGACGTACTTCGAGAACTATGAATCAAGCGTGACGTTCATGCCGGATGAGCGTGATACGCTTAGTCAACGAGTTGCTTATTACACGATTCGATATATCGAGTGGTTTAAATCGCTCGGCTGATGCTTACATGAAAAAGTGAGGAATGGAAATGAACACGCATGTAGAAGAAGTAACCATCCGCGTCAAATCAATCTTCAATGAAGATAAAACGAAACGCTATATGCGAACGTATGAGTTCACCGATGTGGAGGATGGCGTCATCTGCGCCGTCATTATTTACTCGCCGCGGATGAGCGATGCCTTTTTGTCTGGCACGACGACACAGCGTGCTTATATGTTGATGCAAAATCATTTGTCACAACCGATTCGAGAAATGCGGGTCATCAGTCTCGTCCCGACACTCGCCATCAATGACAACCTTCCATACGTGGAGTCTCAACTCGATGAGACGAACTACCATTACGTCGAAGAGACGTTACAAGAGGTAGAAGCAAGCGGCGGGATGATCATCGTCGGTTGGGGGTCTCCAGGTCGCTTGATGCACCACGCGACATCTTACAAATCGCTCTTTGCGGATTATGAAGCGAACATGTATTGCATCGGTACGACAGCAAAAGGCGAGCCACAACAGATTCGAATGGCAAACGAGAATACCGTTCTCGAGGCGTTCAACAACGAATCGGTCAAACCGAAGTTTCGCATCGTGAAAGAAACGAAAAAAGACGACTCTCCGTGAGTCGTCTTTTCATATGCCAATCCAAATGGAAAGACCGAACAGTGTGAAGAATATACCGGACCATATGTAATCGGACGGTTTGACGTCAATCCGCTCATAGACGGTCCGTTTCCCACTCGTGAACCCCCTCGCCTCCATAGAGAAGGCGACCCGTTCCGCACGTCGGATCGAACCTGCCAACAGCGGGAGAAGGAGTTTCGGTACATGTCGAATCCGTTCCCATTTCGTATCGAGCGGAACGCCGCGAAGACGATGCGCGTATTGTAGCTGATGCATCTCCCGTTGCATTAACGGAAGGAAGCGGAATCCGACGAGCGCACTATAGGCAATCGTCGGAGAAAGCCTTGCCTGTTGCATCAAACTCATGACGAAACGTTTCGAATCGGTCGTCAACATAAAGAGGAGCGACAGTACGGTGAATGCCAACACACGTAGACTAAGAGACATGGCGATACGTGCCTCTTCTTTTGAAATGCCTTGACCGAGAAGCGTCACCCACGTCTCTCCCCCGAGCTCCTTCCCAAACACGAGCGTCGTCCAAAACGTCCCGAGCGCCGTGACGAGAAAAGGAATCAAAAACAGGCTCCACTTCTTCCAGGACACGTCCGTCGCCAGCAATTGAATCGTCAACGTACCGACGATGATGACGAGCGGGGTCCACGGGTTATAAAACAAGGCAAGACCGAACATGATGATCGTCATCGTCACAAACTTGATCGTCGGATTCATATCATGGAGTGACATCGCTTTCGACCTCCCGTGAGTCGATAATGACGAAGTCTCTCCGTGTCCTGCCAGAGCTCATCTCCGAATGGTCCTGAGAGTTCCCCGTCCTTCATCAAATAGAACGTATGGGCGATATTGGCGAACGATAAGTCATGGGTCACGAACAAGATCGTCTGTCCCTTTGCCGCATGCCGCTTCATCAAAATCTCTAGTGCATGGAGTGACGGTTCATCTTGGCCAGCCGTCGGTTCATCGAAGGCAAGCAACTGTTTGTTAGATAGTAACTGAATCCCGACGGCGAGTCGTCGCTTCTGACCGTGACTGAGCGACAGTGGATGGAGGACTCGTTTATCCTCGAGGGATAGCTCCTCTAGTACGTTATCGATCGATTCCTCATGACCAAACTGTAGCTCTTGCTCGACCGAGTTCATGAAAAATAAGTGTTCCGGAGATTGAGGGACGAGTCCGACCCGACGGTCAGACTCCGTCAAACTTCGTAATAACGTCGACTTTCCACTCCCATTTGGTCCTAATATGGCAATCACTTCCCCGATACGAGCTGTTAGGGTCACTCCTTTTAATCGAAATGTGTCACGCTCCACCTCGTCGACCACATAGTGTTCGACTGCTTGTCGTGGTAATGACGATCGTGTGAATGAAAAATCATCGACCGGTTGAAACGGCTCGTTCCGTACAATCCGTCCTTGATCGAGTTCGATGTGCCAATCAAAAAAGTCTCCCCACAAGTGCGCGCGATGTTCGACAACGATGACGTTCACGTTGTCCAAGTGATCGAGCCAGTCGACGAATCGATTCGCGGTCACTGGGTCAAGGTGTGTCAACGGCTCATCGAGAAGCAACCATTCCGGTTGTCCGACCATGGCGCAAGCGACGGCGATCCGCTGTTTCTCCCCTCCTGACAAGGAATCGATGTGACGATTTCGGTAATCGGTCAGTTGGAGTGACTCGAGAATCTCCGTCACGCGCTGATCGATGACCTCGACCGGCGTCTGCAAATTTTCGAGTGTGAAGACGAGTTCCTCTTCCACCCGTTCCATCACGAACTGCGTGTCCGGGTCTTGGAATACCGTCCCGACCCGCTGATTGATCTCGCCTGGTGCGTAGTCGTCGTGTGAGCGTCCCAGTAGTTCGAGTTTGCCTTCCAGGATCCCATCACAATTCTCTGGATAGAGACGGTTGAACAGCGCGAGCAGGGTCGACTTCCCGCTTCCGCTCGCTCCTGTCAAAATCGTGCGTCCAGGTTTTATGGATAGTGTCACATCTTTTAAGATGGTGTCCAGACTTTCGGGGAATCGGAATGAAAGCGATCCTGTCTCAACCATGGACGTTCCCACTCCGAGCAATCGCATAGCCACGAAGCGACCCCGTCTTGAGCAACAGGTCACTGAGCAACTTCCCACCGATTCCTGCGATGACCATGCCACTGACCGCCCGCAGCCCGAACATCGTCGCTACATATCCCGGTTCGAGCATCGCAAATCCGCTCATGAAGTAAGTGTACACGAAACTCGTGACGGCCGAGCCAAATCCAGCAAGCATGAGAACCCAAAGCTCGTATCGACGATAACCTGTCATCGCAAAGACTGCTTCCGCCCCAAGACCTTGGACGATACCGACCAAGATGATGCGCGGTCCGATCGCATTCCCAATCAACATTTCAATCGTCGCTGCCATCACCTCCGAGATGAAGGCCGCACCCGGCTTCCGAATGATATACGCCGAGATGATTGACACGATGAACCAGATACCGAAGATCCATTCATAGGCGATCGGTCCAATCAACCCTGCCCATAAGTTCCCGATATGAACAAACAATAAGTAGACGACGGCAAAGACGACAGACAATACGGAGACGAGGACGACCTCTTTCAATTTCCACGATTTAAGCATGTTGTCCTCCATGTGACGGACTGTTCACACTGAACGTCACCGTCATGACGACGTGTCGATTCTTCTCGCGTGTCCGGTTGAACGCCGACTCGTAATACGAGAACACATCATCCAAGTTCCCATGAATGCCTGACGCGTAGTGCATGGAGTCATTATAGACACCCGCCTGTTTCGCTTGCTCGATTTCATCATAGATGAGATCCATATAGTTCTCCGCCCCCATCGGATAAAGCGCGAACTGTGACGAGACATACTGTTCTCTTGAAATTCCATTCAGTGGTTGTGGTGGTGCCTCGAGCACCTCATCCCCTGCCGAATCTCCCGGACATCCGACAGAGAAGGTTCCGCTCATCGAGACATGGCGTCCTTCCTCCGAAGCCAGGCTTAAGACGGTCCGTGCGACGTCGAACACGTGCTCGGCGCGACCTCGGATCACGGTCGACACGTCATCCGTATGTCGCCACACACCCGTCATATTCGTTCCTTTCAATGCCCCTTTGATCGTCCCGACAAAGTCATCTGTCATCGGGCTAAGCGTGAAGCGAAATCCGACAATCGGACTCGTGCCACATGATTCATTCATCTTGTCTCCCCCTCTATATGTGTTTGCATAAAAAAAAGCCGCATTCATGAGAATGCAGCAACAAAATCTATACAAACTTGCATAGAGAAAGTGCCGCACTTCCTCACGCCAGTATTACCTGGATCGAGTTATAAGGGATCGGAGCCATGCTCACATCTCAGCCGAAGCACCCCTAGTGCAGTCATTGATATGCGGTTACTTATGCAGTCACAGTATAGCGATGTTTCGTCAGTTTGTAAACGGTCAATCTGAATAGGTGACGAGTTGGCCAGTACCAGGAAGTGGGTCATGGAACGAATCCCACTCCGCTACCATCTCCTCATCCGTCAACAAGCAGGCGTCAAGTGATTGCTCGACCGCCTCCCGGTCCATCCGTTGACCGATAAGGACCAATTCGTTCTGTCGGTCTCCGTACGGCTCGATGTAATCTTCACGCAGCTCAGGTTCTGAGACGAACATGGCCTCTCGTTCACTCTCGGGAAGGGTCGCTAACCAACGACCGGCATGTTCGAGCGTCGATGCGTATCCGGCCTGGGAGAAGAGACAGGCAAGGTCGTTCCGTGACGCGATCCACAAGAAGCCTTTGGCACGGACGATTTCTTCAGGATAGTGCTCCATCCAATTCATCAAGCGCTCAGGGTGGAACGGTCGACGACGACGGTAGACGAACGAGCTGATGCCATACTCCTCCGTTTCCGGCGTATGTTCTTCTGCCTCAAGTTCTTGAATCCATCCCGCCGCACGCATCGCCTGATCGAAATCGAACAACTGGACGTCGAGTAGATCGTCTAACGCTACGTCGGAGTATGTTGAAGTCTATAATCGCGCGCTCGGGTTGAGTGTCTTAAGTAGCCCCTTCATCTCCTGCAGTTCCGCTCCAGACACCCGGTCTGCCTTATTCAACACGATGATATCCGCAAATTCGACTTGATCGACGAGTAGGTCGACGACTTCACGTACGTCACCTGTATCGACGGCTTGTTGACGTTCCATGAGCGATTCACCAGAATTGAAATCTTTGAAGAAGCGGTACGCATCGACGACAGTGACCATCGCATCGATATAGACACGGCTCGTCAAATCGATTCCGAGCGCATCATCGGCATACGTGAACGTCTGCGCAACGGGAATCGGTTCTGAAATCCCAGAAGACTCGATGATGATGCCATCGAGGTCACGATCGTTTGTCAACTCATAGACCGCTGTCAGCAAATCCTCACGTAGGGTACAACAGATGCACCCGTTCGAGAGTTCGACTAATTTTTCATCGGTACGGGAGAAACCACCCTGTTCAATCAATTTCTCATCGATGTTCAACTCGCTCATATCGTTCACGATGACCGCATATTTTTTATCTTCCCGGTTATGTAAGATGTGGTTGAGCAGTGTCGTCTTTCCGCTACCAAGATAACCCGAGAGTACGGTAATTGGAATTCGTTTCATATTGATGAACCTCCTTTAAATCGTAATCATTACTTTTTATATACTGTAACGACTGATTCGATTTGTCAACAAAAAAAACACGCCACACGGACGTGTTTTGAAAAACATGCTTTTATTCTTCCAACGCTTTTCGTTCTGCTTCCGAGCGGGGATAGGCGTTCGCTTGCCACTCCGCCCGATAGATGGAGTCGAGTTGCGTCAACCCGACCTCATCCACGTCCTTGTCAGAATCGACACTCGGCACCTCGTCCCATTTCGGGTCGAGATAAGAATGATCTTCTTCCCGCGCTCGATTTTCTTGCAACTTTTGAATTCCCATCTTGACCGCTGCCGCAACTGCCAACCCAATACCCGCTCGAACTAACAGTCGTTTCACCATTGCATGTCCTCCTCAACGCCCAAAGCGATAAAGCGGCATCCCTTTCACCTCTGTATCGATGATAAATACCGATCCAGCATCCGGATATTCGGCTAACGCTTCCTCATCCATCCCCTCACGAGCCGTCGTGATGGCCAATCGATTGAGCCCATCCCCGATGAAGGCGCAGGATGTGACATTCGGTGCAGGAACGTGAACTTCTAACAGCTTTTCACCGGTTGATGGATTCCAGCGAGATACTTTGCTTCCGGCGTAATGCGCAATCCATAAATATCCTTCCGTATCTGATGTCATACCGTCTGGGAAGCCATCCTCGTCCGCGAAATCGATGACGACCTTTCCATTTGATAACGTACCCGCCTTCAAATCGAAATCATATTGGCGAATCGTTTCAGTCGGTGTATCGATATGATAAAAAACGGAATGGTCAGGAGACCACGTCAACCCGTTCGAAAGTGTGAGCTCATCCATAAGTGTCGTCGTCGTACCATCCCGATCGACACGATACAATGTCGCTTGATTCTCTTTGTCTTCGAGATGAAGTGTTCCGGCGAAAATTCGACCGTATGGATCGGCTTTTCCGTCATTGAACCGCAATTGACCGTCCGGATCATCCAACTCGACAATCTTCTTCAAGTCCCGAT
Organism: Exiguobacterium sp. s163; assembly: GCF_018617135.1. Classification (GTDB taxonomy): domain Bacteria; phylum Bacillota; class Bacilli; order Exiguobacteriales; family Exiguobacteriaceae; genus Exiguobacterium; species Exiguobacterium profundum. Next base: position 7,613 of record NZ_JACSJN010000004.1, on the reverse strand, counting down.
TGATCTCATCCCATTCATAAATGCCATCCTTCAAGCCGAGGACAACGCCATCCGTCACTTTTGGAATAACGAAACCGACTTGTTTCCTGACTTCAAACGACGAGATTTCATCCTCACGTTCATCATACCACCACAATGTATGATCTTCGATATCTACCCAATAAAACCGCTTTAACTCAGCATCCCAACACGGACCTTCACCAAGCGTATTTCGTACACGAATCCACAACGACGCATCTACTTTCTCCATCACTTAGCCTCCACTCTATCCATTAGTTCAGAAATCTATTCCCCTCTCGCATCGGGACTATGCATGAATCCAGAAAATCGTGATGGATTTTCACCGTCGTCTGTTCGTTTTGCTATAGTGAAAGAAACGTAGCGAGGGAGTGAATGGCTTGTCGAAATGGGATGAACGATTTAGTTCGGAAGAGTATGTGTATGGGACAGAGCCAAACGAATTTTTACGCGAATGGGTCACGTCTCATCAACCTGAAAGAAAACGTGTATTGGCCATCGCGGAGGGCGCGAAACGCGGTGTGGCTCGCCACGCTCGGCTTTGAAGTCGAGATATGGGACGTTTCTATAGCAGGGATCGACAAAGCGAAACGCTTGGCGACGTCACGAAACGTGTCCATTCAGACGAAACAGATCGACTTGAATGAAGCCGATTGGCCAAACAAGGCGTATGACATGGTCATCTGTATCTTTGGCCACTTTCCTCCACACGTCAGAGAAAAGGTGTTTACGGGTATTCAACAAACGCTTCGACCTGGTGGTTTGTTCCTGAGTGAAGTCTACGCTACACATCAACTCGCTTACGGGACAGGTGGACCAAACGACGCCTCATTCCTTTACACCGAAGAGATGTTCCACCAACTAGGGGACGATTTCGTACCGCTCGTCTTACATGAGACGGTCGTCTGGCGAGAAGAAGGCACGCTCCATCACGGCGAATCCGCTGTGATTCAATACGTCGGGCAAAAACGATAAACAAATGGCCTCCCCGAGATTCGGAGAGGCCATTTGTTTACTTCGCGCCTTCGACGTTCATATGCTTACTGCGGAGTTGTCCACATGCCGCATCAATGTCTGTCCCGTGCTCAAGACGGACACCAGTGTTGACGCCACGCTTTTTCAAGATGTCGTAGAACGCCATGATGTCTTCAGGCGTGCTTCGCTCATATTGGATGTGCTCGTTGACCGGGTTATATGGAATCAAGTTGACGTACGACTTGTCTTTGATGTCTTCAATCAAGTCAGCGAGTTCTTCCGCATGTTCCGGCAAATCGTTCACTTTCGAGAGCAGGATATACTCGAAGGTGATTCGTTTGTTCGTCTTCTCGACGTAATAGCGAATCGACGGCATGAGTTTATCAAGCGGGAACGCCCGGTTGATTTTCATGATGCGTGTACGTAATTCATCGTTTGGCGCATGTAGAGAGAGCGCCAAGTTGATGCGTAGATCAAGGTCCGCAAACTTGTAGATCTTATCCGCGAGACCACTTGTCGACACGTTGATTTTACGTGGGGCGATCGCAAGTCCACGCTCATCTTTGACGACACGCAAGAAGTCGACCAAGTTCTCGAAGTTATCGAACGGTTCACCGATTCCCATAACGACGATATGGCTGACGCGGTCCCCTTCACCCTCTTCATCGAGGAAGTGTTGGACGGTCATGATCTGCTCGACGACCTCACCCGCCTTCAAGTCACGCGTCTTTTTCAACAAGCCGCTCGCACAGAAGCTACAGCCGATGTTACAACCGACCTGAGTCGTCACACAGACCGAACGTCCGTATTTGTGACGCATGAGCACCGTCTCGATGTAGTGCCCGTCATGTAATTTAAGTAAGAATTTGACCGTCCCGTCGCCCGCTTCTTGTTTGACGAACAGTTTTTGTGTTGAGATGACATATTTCTCTGTTAAGTAATCACGCACCTCATCACGTACGTTGAGGTCGTCCATCGATTTGACCCGGTCGATGTAGAGCGAGTCCCAAACTTGACGTGCGTGGAAGGCACCGTATCCCGCTTCCGTACACTCGTTTGTGAGTTGATCGAACGTCAACCCGTATATAGATGATTTCATTGTAATCTGTCCTTTCTCTAATCCGCATACGTACCATTGTAGCGGACGTGAGAGACGGGTGCAACTTACGAATAATCTGGAGGCGTCGGTCGTGTGACGAACTGTTCGAACGCATAAGCGACTCGGATTAAATCACGCTCCGCATAGCTCGTCCCCGTGAACGAGAGTCCGAATGGGGCACCGCTCTTTTTCAAATGATATGGGATTGTAATCGTCGGATGACCTGCTTTTGCAGCCATGTCGTAGTTCATGTCATGCGGCAGGACGAGTGCGTCCAGTTTATGTGACGCAAGCAATGTGTCAATCCCTTCCGTTTTCGCGAGACGGACGTCCTCGATGCGACGATCGAGATAGTTCGCTTCAGTCAGTTTTCCAGATTTGGCGTTCGCTTCTTCAAAGATGGTCTGGCCGTGCGGAATCGATTCAGGATGTTCCGCGTTCCACTCGATCAGGTCGGATAGCGTTTTAAACGGCACGGTCGTATTGGCAAGATACGCCTCGACCCCGAGCTTGAATTCGTCGAACAGGATGTCCGCCTGTTCTAGTGCCGCATGCTTCGGAAGCGTGACCTCGACGAGTTCGACCTCGGCTTGCCGTAGCAATCGGAGCGCCCCCTCATACAATCCGACTTCTTCGTCTGAAATATTTGGCTTGATAAATCCGACACGCATCCCGACCGCTTGCCTCACATCGAGACATGTCACATAAGGCGGTCCGACTGGAGTTTCCCACGTCGCCGGGTCTGATTCATCCTCACCGCACATCGATTGTAAGGCGATGACCGCATCACGAAGCGTACGCGCCATCGGTCCCGCCGTATCTTGAGAACGTGAGATCGGGATGATTCCGGAGCGACTGATCAATCCGACGGTCGGCTTAATCCCGACGATGCTGTTATGGACACTCGGATGGACGATGGAACCGCTCGTCTCAGATCCGACTGCGAGAAGTGTAAGGTTTGCCGCGACCGCCGAAGCCGACCCTGAGCTTGACCCACCGACATCCAACCCGTCGCCGTATGGGTTCATCGTCTGTCCACCGACGGCACTCCAGCCGTTCGGCATATTTTCTGTTAAAAAGTTCGCCCACTCAGACAAGTTCGCCTTCCCGAGGATGATGGCGCCATCAGCCCGTAACCGTTTGACGAGTTCGGCATCTCGACCGGCGAAATGATGTCGCATCGCGGTAGCACCTGCAGTCGTTCGCATCAGACCGGTAGTCTCGATATTGTCCTTGATCAAGACGGGGATGCCGAGTAGCGGTTTGCGTACCCCTTTTCGGTACGCCCGGTCTGCTGCCTCTGCCTCGAACAGCGCGTCCGGATTGACTTGAATGACGGCGTGAAGTCGTTCATTATACGTCGCAATCCGTCCTAAATAGTAGGCGGTCACGTCTCTCGCCGTGAATTGTCCTTCTTTATACCCACGATGCGCACGTTCAATCGTCAGTTCATGTAATTGGATTTGTTCCATCAAGCATTCCTCCTTTACCTCTCCCCCTTTATTCGTGCTCTACGTCTGATTTCCTTTTCGTATCGCCAAGTCGATGTGTTCTTGATACACTTAAGAAAAAACAGGAGGTCCCAATGACTCGCTCCTATGTCTTTGTGTTACTTGCCGTATTCGGTCTATTTTTCTTACAGCTATATGGGGAGAATGTGCCGTATGGTACGCTCATTTCCATCGGGTTGATTGGATTCATCATCGTCTTGACGGTTTTTCAGTTGAAACGAAAACCGAATCATTGACGAATGTATTTTGAGGGTGGTATGATGCTCTCACCAACTACATATCGATATCAAGAGTGAACGAGAGATCTGGCTCCGCGACTTCACAGCAACCTGCCTTAGGCAAGGTGCTACGACCAGCAAGGGAAACCTTGGACGATATGACGAAAGCGCTCATGTCATCCGACGTGAGCGCTTTTTTGTTGAATGACGATTTGGAGGGAACGACAGTATGGAAAAAGCAACATTCGCAGGCGGCTGTTTTTGGTGCATGGTGACACCATTTGAAGAATTACCAGGGATTGAAGGCATCGTATCCGGCTATATGGGCGGACAGGTCGACAATCCGACGTATGAACAAGTGAAAACCGGGACAACGGGGCACCTCGAGGTCGTTCAAATCACATATGATCCAGCATTATTCTCGTATGAACGTCTTCTTGAGCTGTATTGGATTCAGACAGACCCGACGGACGATGGTGGTCAATTCCAAGACCGGGGACCTCAGTATGCCCCAGCCATCTTCTATCACACGGAAGAACAACATATCGCGGCTGAGGCGAGTCGCGATGTGTTGGCAGCAAGTGGTCGCTTCTCGGCTCCGATCGTCACGAAAATCATTCCGGCGACGACGTTCTTCGCTGCAGAAGACTACCATCAGGATTATCATAAAAAGAATCCGAAGCATTATAAGGAAGACCGGGCCATCTCGGGACGCGACGAGTTCATCGAGGAAAACTGGACGGAAACCGTATAACGGTCATCAGACGCGAATGTTAGCATTCGCGTCTTTTAATTAGCACATTAATCGGGAAACGGGAAATAACGGTTCATACAACCGAAAAGGAGGACTCATATATGAAAACAAGTACGAAACTCATCATCGGTGTGATTGGCGTAGCCGTAATCGCTGTTGCCTGATGGCTCATCTCCCCACTATTCTTAACCGGGACGGTCGATGAAGGATTGCAGTCGACAGCAGTCGAATCACCAGCTCCAGAGGAAGAGGAATCAGATCAAGAGACGTCCGAGACACCGGAAGCACAACCGAGTCCAACCGAAGTAGCGGGTGTGTTCATGGACGGGGAGAAAAACTATAAGACGACCGGCACAATCCGCTCGGTCGAGGCAGAAGACGGGACGTACCTCCGATTTGAAGAATTTGAGACGACAAACGGTCCTGATTTATTCGTCTATTTGACGAAACCAGGACAGGAGACGACCGAAGGCGTCAGTCTAGGGGCCTTAAAAGGAAACATCGGCAATCAAAACTATTTGATCCCTAAGGATGTGAATCTAGAAGAGTACAACACCGTCGTCATCTGGTGCCGTGCGTTCAGCGCGACGTTCGGGACGGGAGAACTGACTGGTTCAAGTGAATAACAGACTTGAGGGTGGCTGAATGAATCGGCCACCCTCTTTTCATTTGAAATCGGCTTAAAAAGAATGATTTCTCATCCAACCTCAAATGAGAACATGCTATCATATATGTAAATAAGTGTAATTCAATTGAGGAGGTACGATTATGGAGCAGCCTGTGCCACAAACTTACAAACACTATTTTTGGAAACGTTTCTTTCTATTCTTCATTCCATTGATGATGGTCGGCATACGATTTGAACCGATGATCATTCAGAATCCATTTGAGGAACTCGAAGACTATGGGGCATTCGTATTATTTTTAGGAATTTATATCCTAGTACTCGGTGGATGGACAGCGTTTATGACGTCGATGATGTGGCGGAACAGACAATCCAAGTTGAAACAGTGATGACATATCCACCGTCTTTCCCATTGGAGGCTTTGAAAGAGCTATTTACATCCGTTCTAAAAGTAACCCTATTCGAGTACTCCTAAAGTGAGGTATGCAGAAGATATTATCAGGGCTGAATCATCACTTGTCTTTATGAAAGTGGAATGATGGTTTTTAAGGGGGAGCGTTGCGATGAGCCACTTCGCCAAGAAGCGTTAGACGCTCACGCATGAGCCCGGATTACCATTCCTTCTCCCATGCTCCGTCTTCAGAGACTCCCCAATCCTCGAAACGATACTTGATGAGCCAATGGACATGCATCACTTCTACACCCTTGGATAGCTCTGAGACGACGAAACTGACGTCCCCATCCGCCACCACCCATGTCCCGTATAGATACATTATCTTGACCGGACGCTCTTCTGCATCCAGATAAATCACCACGCGGAAGTAAGGCGAGTTCCGCCCTTCATCGAACCGGACGACCTTCTCAACGCAATGTGCCCTGTCGACGACACGCATCCACTCAGGATGTTCCATCAGTTCTGAGAACACGGTCCGGACGAACGGATCCAATCTCCCGAACGCATAGTCATCAAGCAGCCCCTCGTCCATTACGTCTCCCCCCTTCCGGTTCTCTATAGAACGATTCCCTGTCCAGAGCCAATTCAGTCTTTGTTCATGAAGCTACAGAAATGAAGACTTTTAAAAATTGTATACACAGATACATGTATACAATCATCCCTTTTTCTTATGTACGACGATTCCGTCGAATCATATTGGTATTGAAAAAGACGGTGAGGTGGGTCAAGCTTTCTCCTTCCTTCACATCACAAAGAATATCCATGCTCACAAGTTTTAAGTCCTCAAAATCTTCTTGGAGCCGGTCAGGAAGGCGTCGAAGTAATACCTCCGTCATCTCGTCCATCGTCTGTTGATCTAGTTGGTAGCTGTCCTCCTGAATCATCCTCTCCTGTTGATAGCCTCATGATACCTCGCATCCACGTAAGCAACATCTCAGGATATTTCACGTAAGCCCTGGTGTTGTTTCAAACAAGCCCTAGGGCTTGTTTAGAAAACATGCTCGTTTTCAATAAACAAACTGTGTTTTCACTCCTGACATTTCATCAAACAATCTTCTTACGAGACAGACCAAAACATGGTCCCATATCCTCATACGAACCACTCCATTTTCGTCATACGAAAACGACCCTTTTCCGGATCCCGCTCTATGGATCCAGGCGAGAGCACCGCGAGTCGCCCATCCCGACATAGAAAAACGTACGTTTTTCGTCCTTGCCCTTACCGGACGGACCGGGACCGGTCCCCCGGCCCCACTCCATTCCATTTAACCCATGTAACCTCGCTGTTTCATGCTGACGTACGACTCGTCCGCACCGAGGATGAGATGTTCGAGCACCGGGATGCCGATGAGGTCGCCTGCTTCATGTAACCGTTCGGAGACGAGGATGTCCTCCCGGCTCGGGGTCGGGTCCCCGCTCGGATGTTGGTGACAGGCGATGATGCACGAGGCATTGTTCAAGATGGCGCATTTGAAGATTTCCCGTGGGTGGACGACACTCGAATTGACGCTCCCGACATGCGCCCGATGGACACCGATGACCCGGTTCTTCGTGTTGAGCATGATGACGAGGAACACTTCACGGTCATCGTCACCGATGAACGATGCCCCGATTTGCCGAGCATTGTCCGGCGAGTGGATGATGGCGTGCTCGAGGGCGACCATTTCCTCGCGAACCTCTTGTTTGATACGGATGACCTCGATGATGGCGGATAGTTCCATGATGGTTTGTCCCCTTTCAGATAGAAAAGCTGTCCTCAGAACGAACACCGTTGTGCGTCCTGTTGACGGAAACGAAGCGAGCGTCGGGAGACGGTGCAAGGGCGACCGCAGGGAGAGCCTCAAAAAAATGCGTAGAGCGCACATAAGTCCAGGCTTCCGTAGCCAACGAGCGAAAAGCCTCGCTTTGAGCCTAAAGCGAAGGAAGACGGGCCGGAGGGCGCGTCATTTTTTTGACGTC